>CABTWG010000085.1 GCA_902488455.1 uncultured Peptoniphilus sp. | reverse complement strand
TTAAAAGATGAAACAATCATTCCATTTACCAATAAAGATATTCTTAAAGGGTCTGGATACATTCATCGTTCATGCTCTGGATCTTCTGAACTTGAAATAGGGACAGTTTATGCTGGAGAATTTGGAATCAGTCTTTTTTCAAATATAGATAGGTATTCTTTAGAGGATTCAAAACTAGAACTTTTTTACCATCAAGAATTAGAGAATAAAAAGATAGAAACCATACCAATGGGAATCTTTGATGTCACTGAAGCAAATAGGTCTAAGAAAATTTTAGAACTAAAAGGCTATGATTATATGCTTAGATTTGATAAGAATTTCCCAGTTACAGATACCTTTGGTACAGCTTTTGAATTACTTACATTATCATGTGAGAAGTGCAAGGTAGAACTAGGAATGACAGAAGATGAGGTAAAAGCTTTTGTAAATGGTGAGGAAGTCCTAGCTATTTATCAAGACCATGATATAGAAACTTACAGGGACTTTATTCACTATGTAGCATCTACTCTTGGTGCTTTTGCGGGGATTAGTCGTGATGGTAAGTTGGTTTTAAAGAAGTATGCAGAAAGTATATCAACTGAAATTAAAACGAGAGAAAGATTTTCTTCATCAATATCAGATTTTAAGACAAGATATACAGCCATCAACTCAACAAATGCAAAGACTAAAATAGCTGAATACTACTCTTTAGAAAATGATGATGGGTTAACTATGAATCTTGGAATAAATCCATTGATGCAATTAGGACTTCCAGAAAAAAGAAAAAGAATGTGTGAGGCTCTTCTTACTGAAATTTGCAAAATTCATCACACACCTTTTGATATGGTAACAATAGGAGACCCAAGTCTTGATGTAGGTGACAGAATAGCTATTTCTTACGAAGAAGAAAAGATTGAAGGACTTATTACTGACATTGAATATAAAATAAATAGCAAGCATAGAATTCTTGGTGTAGGAAAAAATCCCTATTTATCTAAAGCTAAGAGTAAGAATGATAAGAATATAGTAGGACTTTTAAATCAAATTGAATCTGAAAAATTAGTAGTTCATGCCTATTCTAATTACTCTGCCTTTAGTCTTTCTACAACAGATACACCAATAATTCGTATAGAATTTGCCTCCAATAAAGAAACGGAGGCAATTTTTAATGCCTCTATCTTGTTAAATATCATCTGTGATACCGAAGAAAAGACAAGAAAGATTTCAAGGAGTGTCAAGAAGCAAGTAGAGGTATTAAATAAAGATGGAAAATCCTATGATCCTCCAAAGTATGAAGAAAAAGAGGAAGTAGAAGAACTTGATTTCATTGAAAACATAGAAATACCAACAAGGCTTGTTATTACTTATGTTTTTAATGATACGAAAATAGAACATCACATTCCAAAAGAAACCTACTTAAGTGGTGACCATATTCTAAATCTTTTTTATCCGTTAACTAAACTTCAGGAAAAGACGATGAACAACTTCTCGGTATTAATTAGACTTGAGTCTGGTCAAGCAATGATTGGAAAAGATAATGCTATCGCAGCTAT
>CABTWG010000084.1 GCA_902488455.1 uncultured Peptoniphilus sp. | reverse complement strand
GTCATTTCAGTTTTGTAGCCCATTTCGTGAGCCATCTTCGCAAGGTTTTCAGTAGCAATAAAATTGTCTACCTTAACTTCAAATTCTTCTGGACTTTCTTCAGAAATTAATTTCTTAGAAAGAATAACTGGTCTTGGACATGCAAGACCCATAGCATCAATAGTTTTCATTATTTCACCTCTATAATATTGTTATCAGTAATAACTCCTACTCTCTTTAAAAATACCCCTCTATCTCTAAATTCACGCATAACCTCTTGTGAATCAGAAGGATTAAGAGTAAACATAAGTCCGCCGGAAGTTTGAGGATCGAAAAGAACCTCTTCGTATCTAAAATCATCGAAGTCGAACTTAACATCATCTTTAAGAGAATTTCTATTTCTTTGACCACCAGCAGTAAATAGGAAGTCTCCAGCAGCCTTAAGAGCACCGCTAATCATAGGCACTTGATCCTTGTAGATAAGAGCGCCTTTGCCTTCAACCATTTCTTTTAAATGGCCTAAGAATCCAAAACCTGTCACATCAGTAACAGAAGTAGGATTAAACTTCCTTAAAATATCTGCAGCATACTTATTTAAAGTAACCATGGACTCTTTAGCTTCATCGTAGCAAGATTTTTCAACTTCCCCTTGAAGATATCCACCACAGATTAGAGAAACTCCAAGTTTCTTAGTGATAAATATTTCGTCGCCAACATTAGAACCAGTGTTCTTCCAAATCTTATCAGGATGAACAACACCGGTTACACTCATGCCGTACTTAATTCTCTTGTCGTGGATGCTGTGGCCACCGATTAGAGAACCTTCCGCTTCCTTCACCTTTCTAGCTCCACCTTGTAGGATCTCTTGAAGAATAGAAGAATCTTCCTCTTCAGGAAAACAAACGATGTTAAGAGCAGAGATAACTTCTCCACCCATAGCATAGATGTCAGAAAGAGCATTGGCAGCAGCGATTTCGCCAAAAGTACTTGGCTCTTCAACCATTGCAGGGAAGAAGTCCAAAGTATTTATGATGGCAATGTCGTCTGTAAGTTTAATGACAGCACCGTCGTCCTTGCCTTCAAAACCTACAATAATTTCCGGTCTCTTATATATATCTAAAGATCTTAAAATTTCATCGAGGTTTTCTGCACCGATCTTCGCATTACAACCTCCACATACTTCTAGTTTCAATAAAATCACATCCTTTCTTTTATTTTACCACAGAGAAAAATAAAAAACTGAAATTTTAAAAAATTCTTAAAAAGTTTTTTGAAAAATTTTGCAGATTGATTAAGTTTGTAAATAATAGGAATAATTATGATGGCAAATGTTATTAAATTCTAAAAATCAAAACAACTCGAGCAATAATTTACCATAACGGAAGCATTTTACCTCCATAAGGTTTGATACTATTTTATCTTCCCTTAGCCGAAGGCGCGAAACAATCTTTACTATATAGTAAACTTTGTAGCGGAAATCTAGGTTCCACAGCCGAGAGGCGTGAAGCCTTTACAACTGCAGTCACCCTGAGAGGCAGTCGAGTTCTACAAATCATATTTTTCTTCGTTCATCTTCTTTGGAACCCTTTGCACGAGACCTGCTTCGAAATCAAAGATTTCGGCTAGGGCTTC
>CABTWG010000083.1 GCA_902488455.1 uncultured Peptoniphilus sp. | reverse complement strand
TGAAAAGAGGAGGTATTATGCAGCTTTTAGATATAAAGAGAATGGCTCATAACATTCTTGAAAACCAAAATATAGAAAGCAGTTTTATTGAATATAAAAAGTCGGCAAATTTTAAAGATAAAATTCTAAAAACTGCTTGTGCCTTTGCCAACAATTATATGAACAATGAGATTGGTTTGTTGTTTGTCGGTATAGAGGAAGTAGATGATAAAGAAACCGGTGATAAGGCAATTCCCAAGAGACCGATTGAAGGGGTAGCAGAATCAAAACTTGAAGGCATTGAAAATGAATTAAAATCACTTCTTTCCAACATTCATCCTAAAATCACCTATCATATTATTTCAGATACGATTGATGATAAGTATTATATCGTTGTTGCTGTTGAAAGCACTTCAGGTGGACCGTTTCAGACAAGTGAAAAGGCAGAAAAAGACAAAAATATTAGATTAAAGGCAGGAAGATATATCAGAGTCGGGAGAGATTCAAGGCTTCCTAACCCTACGGAAGAATTTGAGTTATTAAAGAAATTTGCAGGCTTTTCTTTTAGCTCTAACCTCAATGATACAGCAACCATAGATGACTTAAGCTATGAGTATATGAAAGAGTATCTGCTTCAAACGGGAGCGAAAAAAGATATTAGAGAGATGTCCAAACTTGATATGGCAAAGAGTATGGGACTTGTAAGTGAAAGTGAGTACGGAGGTTATAGAGCCAAGAATTTTGCTGTGCTTATGTTTGCAGAAACACCAAATAAATTTATTCCAAATGCCCATGTTGAAGTTATAAGAGAAATTGACGGAACGGATAAAATGGAATCAAAAAGATTTGATGGGCCTGTTTGGATACAAGCAAAACAAGTCAGCAAGTATTTTGAAGATAATATCATGGCTTCATATACAATAAGGGAAGCTGATAAAATCGAGCATAAAATTATATTTAACTATCCACTTACAGCATTTGAGGAGCTTGCTACAAATGCTATCTTACACAAGGAATATGATACGCCTGAGTATGTAGGTATCTATATATACAAAGACAGAATTTCTTTTGTGAACCATAATAGACCACTCCCGCCGGTAACAATCGAAGCACTTAATAGAGATAGAAGTTTTGATAGAAGGCAATATCTTAATAAAGAGCTGAAAGATATGTTCTTTTCCCTTAACTTAATAGAGTCTTACGGTTCAGGCATAAGGCGTGCGAAAGATGCACTATTAGAAAATGACTCTCCTGAGCTTAAATTTTATCCGGAGAATGAAGAAGATAACTATACAAATGCAGTTATGGGGATTAATGTTGAATTTTTGAAAGAGTTTAATGGTAGCACTACTAAAGAAACTACCAAAGAAACTACCAAAGAAAAAGGTAGTATTCAAGCTCAGATAGTTAAACTTATGGAGAGCAATCCAAATATTACTGCTGAACAAATTGCTGAAGAAATACAAGATATTACAGCAGATGGAGTCCGCTATCATATAAGAAACCTAAAAGCTCATGGAATCATAGAAAGAGAAGGTTCTACGAAAGCTGGTAAATGGGTAGTGATAAAATAGAAGTAAACAAACACACAGAATTCAAAGGTGATTAGAGTAAAATCTAACCGCCTTTTTTGTTTGTAAAAAAGAAGGAGGTAAACATGCGAATAAATGATTTTCATAACAT
>CABTWG010000082.1 GCA_902488455.1 uncultured Peptoniphilus sp. | reverse complement strand
CAAGGGGATTAGAACATTTTGACGCTTGGGCTTCTACTTTTGGAGAAACAGAAAACACCTTTGAATTATCTCCAGAAGGCACAGGATATAGGCAAAAGACAAGATTTTCAAAGTTTTATAACTTGCCAGAGTTGATGTCTATGTTTAAAGAAGTAGCAGATATAAAGACTTCAGATATGTTAAATTTGCCAGTACCTGAAGCAAATTTTGAAATTATTAAAACAAAACCTACTGAGGAACAAAAAGAAATATTAGAAGCTATTTCAGAAAGAGCAGACGCAGTTAGAAATAACCAGGTCGAACCAACAGAAGATAATATGCTAAAGATTACAAATGATGGTAAAAAACTTGCCCTAGACCAAAGATTAATAAATCCACTACTTCCAGATGATCCTAATTCAAAGGTAAATGTATGTGTAAAAAATATCTTTTCGATCTGGGATAAAACAAAAGAAAATTCATCGACCCAATTAGTATTTTCAGATATGTCTACACCAAAAGGAGATGGAGAATTTAATATCTATGATGATATTAGAAATAAGCTAGTGAATATGGGAATACCTAAAGAAGAAATAGCCTTTATTCACGAAGCAGATACAGACAAACAAAAAGATGAATTGTTCTCTAAGGTAAGAAGAGGAGAAGTAAGAGTATTATTAGGCTCTACTCAAAAAATGGGAGCAGGTACAAATGTACAAAACAAATTAATAGCCTTACATGATTTAGACGTCCCTTGGAGACCGTCTGACCTAGAGCAAAGAAGTGGTAGAATTGTTCGTCAAGGTAATGAAAATGATAAAGTCAATATCTTTAGATATGTAACAGAGAATACATTTGATTCTTATTTGTGGCAGACGATAGAGAATAAGCAGAAATTCATATCCCAAATAATGACAAGCAAGACGCCTGTGCGTGTTGCAGAAGATGTTGATGAAGCAAGTCTATCCTATTCAGAAATTAAGGCTTTAGCTACTGGAAATCCTTTAATTAAAGAAAAAATGGATTTAGATAACGAAGTTACAAAGCTAAAAATGCTTGAAGCAAACTACAAGTCTAATAAATATAAGCTTGAAGATAAGGTAAATAAAATTTATCCTCAAAGTATTTTAAAAACTGAAATGGAAATACAAGCAGTTAAAGAAGATATTGCAAGTGTTGAAAAATTAGGAGAAGGAGATAGTAAATTTACTTCAATCAGTCTTGGTACAAATAAGATTTTAGATAAGAAAGAAGCCGGAGAGAAGCTATTAGAAGAAATAAAAAAGGTAAAGATAAATGATAGCAAGGTCATTGGTAAATATAGAAATTTAGACTTACAAGTTTCATATAACTTTATGACTAATACTCACACTTTTAAACTCCTAGGAAAAGCAGAATATTTTGGAGAGTTTTCAAACTCTACTGATGGTAATATAACAAGGCTTGATAATGCAATTGAAAAAATGCCTTCAAGACTTGAAAGATTAAATCAAAACCTTGAAAACTATAAAGAATCTTTAGAAAATGCCAAAGTAGAATTGACCAAACCATTTGAAAAAGCAGATGAGTTAAGGGATAAGACACTAAGACTAGCTGAAATTAATAAACTTTTAGATATGGGAGAAGTAGAAGAATTAGAAAATCAATCACCACTATTAGAAGATTTAAAAAGGGCGATAGTTGATTATTCTAACTATGAGTT
>CABTWG010000081.1 GCA_902488455.1 uncultured Peptoniphilus sp. | reverse complement strand
TTCAAGCAGAAGACGGCATACGATAGAAGGTAGGGATAAAATGGCAACAAAAGTAATACCTACAAAAGCAAATCTTTTACAGACAAAAGCATCCTTGGAATTTGCAAAAAAAGGCTACGACCTACTGGATAAAAAAAGGACCGTGCTAATAAAAGAAATGATGGATCTAAATAAAAAAGCTGCAGAAATACAGAATAAAATCGTAGTGGAATTTGCCAAGACATATAGAGCGCTAGAAGATGCAACCATCACAATGGGAACAGAATCCATCTTCGAAGTATCAAAGGCAGTGCCACTAGAAGATGCCTACGAAGTAAAATTTAGATCGGTAATGGGTGTAGAACTTCCAAAGGTAAAGTACCAAGAAAAAGAAAGAAGAGCAGAATACTCATTTCATAGAACCACATCAGCCTTCGACGAAGCAAGCATCAATCTACACGAAGTAAAATATTTAATCTATGAACTAGCAGAAGTTGAAAACTCAGTATTTAAACTGGCACAAGAGATAAAGAAGACTCAAAAGAGAGCCAACGCCTTGGATAAAATACAGATACCAAAGTACACAAAGATAGTAAAAGAAATCGAAAATATCTTACAAGAAAAAGAGAGAGAAGATTTCTTTAGGCTTAAGAAAGTAAAAGATAAAAAGAATAGAAAATAGAATTTAGAGCCACTAGGCTCTATTTTTTTATAAAAATCTCCCAACTACAGTCACCCTGAGCGGAGACGGCAACGCCGTCGAAGTCGAACGGGTCTAATCTCAGAAGAGCAAGTCCTCTCAACTGCATTGTAGCGGAAGCAATCAGTTTCTATTAAATTTGATACTAAATTATGTTAAATCAGGCAAAGCCGTGAAACAACATTAACTTTTATTTAACTTTGTAGCGGAAGCAATCTGCTTCCATTAGATTTTATACTAAATTTTCTTAACTCAGGCGTTAGCCGTGAAACACAAAAATTCAAATTCACCCTAGTAGCGGAACCTTCCAGGTTCCGCAGCCGAAGGCTACATTAAATCTTCTAACTACAGACACCTTGAGAGGCAGTCGAGTTCTGCAAATCAGCCTTCGTAATGCTTGTCTTCTTTGGAACTATGCACGAGGTGCTGCGAAATCAAAAATTTCGGCTAGGGCTATGAAGGACTTGACCTATACTTAAACCTTCTAAGAATCTTCATTCAATTGGTACCATCCCAACTACAGTCACCCTGAGCGGAGACGGCAACGCCGTCGAAGTCGAACGGGTCTAACCTCCGAAGAGCAAGTCCTCCCAATTAAACTTTCATAATCAAAATCAATAATAATTATCACGCTCTACGTATAGCATCAAAATTAAAACCACGCTTTACGTAGAGCATTTAAAATTAATAATCTTTATTCAAATTATTTTTAGAGAGATCCTTCAACTCAAAACCTTCGGTTTCTCCCTCAGATTGACAGTTTGGTGGATGTCATCCTGAGGGAGCGAAGCGAGTCGAAGGATCTGACCTTCATTTAACCAACATAAACATTTGAAATAAAATCAATAACAATTATCACGCTTTACGTAGAGCGTCAAAATTAAAATTTATAAATATCTTACATTTTCTCAAACAATATTCTTTCTTCTTCAACTTTTCTTTTGCGAGAGTGGCAGTCGAGTTCAGAACATAGAAACCATACCAACTGCAGTCACCCTGAGTGAAAGAGCCGCAGGCTCTGAAGTAGGCAGTCGAGTTCAACAAATCAAACTTCACTTCGTTCGTTTTCTTTGGAACTCTTTGCACGCGACCTGCTACGAAATCGCAGATTTCGGCTAGGGCTTCGAACGGGCCTAACCTCCGAAGAGCAAG
>CABTWG010000080.1 GCA_902488455.1 uncultured Peptoniphilus sp. | reverse complement strand
TGGAACTATTATTTAGTTTATTCTTTTTAGCTTCCAGTACCATTTGAGTACCAGTAGCCATTTTTTATTCTCTATATAGCTTGTAATCAAGCCATTTTAGAAAATTTTGCGATTATTCCCATTCGATGGTTGCTGGTGGTTTACTTGTAATGTCGTAGACTATTCTATTTATATGTTCTACTTCGTTTACTATTCTCACTGAGATTTTATCTAGCACGTCAAATGGGATTCGTGTCCAGTCTGCTGTCATGAAGTCTGTTGTAGATACTGCTCTTAGTGCCAATGTGTAGTCATAGGTTCTGAAGTCTCCCATTACTCCTACGGATCTGTTGTTGGTTAGGACTGCGAAGTATTGGTTTGGATGGTCTTCTAGTTTTGCTTTTCCTATTTCTTCTCTGAAGATATAGTCTGCGTCTCTTAGAATGTCTAGTTTTTCTTTTGTAACTTCTCCGATTACTCTTATGCCTAGTCCTGGTCCTGGGAATGGTTGTCTGTCCACTAAGTAATCTGGTAGTCCTAGTTCTCTTCCTAGTCTTCTTACTTCATCTTTAAATAACATGCGTAATGGTTCGATGATTTCTTCGAAGTCTACAAAGTCTGGTAGTCCTCCTACATTGTGGTGGCTCTTTATTACTGCTGCGTCGCCTATTCCTGATTCGATGATGTCTGGGTAGATGGTTCCTTGTGCTAAGAAGTCCACTGATCCAATTTTCTTGCCTTCTTCTTCGAACACTCTTATAAATTCTTCTCCGATGGCTTTTCTCTTTTCTTCTGGATCTACTACGCCTTTTAATCTTTCTAAGAATCTCTTTTCAGCGTCCACTCTTATGAAGTGCATGCCGCTATCTTTAAATGCTGCTTCTACTTCGTCTCCTTCGTTCTTTCTCATTAGTCCATGGTCTACGAAGATACATGTTAGTTGTTCTCCTACTGCTTTTGATAGCAGTGCTGCTACTACTGATGAGTCTACTCCTCCGGATAGTGCTAGTAGTACTTTCTTGTCGCCGACTTTTTCTCTTATTTCTTTTAGTTGTTTTTCTGCGTAGTTCTTCATGGTCCAGCTTGGTTTTGCTTCGCAGATGTTAAATAGAAAGTTTCTTAGCATTTTTAGTCCGTTTTCTGTGTGGTTTACTTCTGGATGATATTGCATTCCATAGAGTTTTCTTTCCACGTTTGCCATGGCTGCTATCTTTGTGTTCTTGGTTCCTGCTATCTTTTCAAATCCAACTGGTAGTTCTACTACTTGGTCGATGTGGCTCATCCATGTTATTTGGTCTTCGTCTAAGTCTTTAAATAGTTTTGAGCTGTTATCTACCTTGGTTTCTGTCTTACCGAATTCTTTTTCTTTTCCCTTTACTACTTTTCCGCCCAATGTGTGAGCCATTATTTGCATGCCGTAGCATAGTCCTAGTATTGGTATGTTTAGTTCAAATATTTCTCTTTCGATTTTCGGTGCTTCTTCTAAGTATACGGAGTTTGGTCCGCCTGTAAATATTATTCCTTCTGGTTTTATTTCTTTTGCTTTTTCAAATGCTTTTGTATATGGAACTACTTCGCAGTACACGTTCATGTCTCTTACTCTTCTTGCTATTAGTTGATTGTACTGTCCTCCAAAGTCTACTATTAATATCATTTACGCCCTCCTATTAACTATATTATAATTGTTTATTATACTTCATTTCAAGCTTTAAGATTTTTACATGGTTAAGTTTTGTCTTTTGTTTTTTTATTTTCGTGTAATATTTATAAAATTTTATTTAAAAGTGTGTTATTTTCAAAGATTTTACTATTTTTTAAGTGTAATTTTATCTAATTAGGTATATAATAGATAGGAATGATTAAAACCGAGAAAGGATGGTTTAATGGGACTATTTGATATGATTTTTGGATCATATAGTGATAAAGAAATTAAAAAAATTCAACCTCTTGTTGATAAGGTGCTTGCTCTTGAACCTGAGTTTGCAAAGCTTAGCGACGAAGAGCTAAAGAATAATACTGAGAAGTTTAAAGAAAGACATAGAAATGGTGAATCTCTAGATAATCTTCTTCCAGAAGCTTTTGCAAATATTCGTGAAGCTGCTTGGAGAGTTCTAGGTATGAAGCACTTCCCTGTGCAAATTATTGGTGGAATTATTCTTCACCAAGGTAGAATCGCGGAAATGAGAACTGGTGAAGGTAAGACTT
>CABTWG010000079.1 GCA_902488455.1 uncultured Peptoniphilus sp. | reverse complement strand
ATCATATGAGATAATATCTATTTTTTCTCTACGGTTAGATTCAGATTCTAAAATTGCATTTACATCAAAAGCGCTTCTTCTACCATATACATTTTTTACTCCATCTACTTCTTTTAATTTGTTCAACAAATTTGGATCAATATTATTTGAAATATCCTTACTTGTAATTTCTATATCCGCCCTGGCAGAAGATTGTGGCATGATATAATTTATAAGTTGTCCGAAAACTATAAATGTTAGAAACAAGATAATACTTAATGCAAAGGAAGCTGACATTAGAAATAAATTCTTTTTATTTTCTATAGCATGATTTATTCCTAGTGATTTTTCGATGTTAAAGAACTTATTATTTACTAATTGTTTATTTCCTATATTAGATTTTGTATTTCCAGAAAGAGCTGCAATTGGTGAAATTTTAGAAGCTTCTTTCGCAGGTTTTTGTGCGGCAATTAAAACACTTGCAAGTCCTACCAGAACACCCGCTAGAATACCAGTTACACTTATTGTAAAAATAGGTATATTAGAAAATTCTTCCCCAACTATATATCTTAGTCCACCACAAAGAATCCAAGTTGAAACAACACCTATTAACGTACCAATAGGAATAGCTGTTTTGCACCAATTTAGTGACTCTAACCTTACAAACTTTTTAATCTGACCTTTGCTCATCCCAAGAGAGCGCATCATCCCAAAAAACTTCGTTCTTTGAGCAACACTATTATTAATACTTCCAGAAATCATTAAAGCACCAGCTACAAGTATCAGAATAAATAATAACATAGCTATAGGAATTAAAGTTTGCCCCAAGTTACTTTTTAATATATCATTGAAGTTAAAACCAGTATGCTTTAACTTCAATCTATCAATTTCCATTCGTAAGCCAATTTCAGCCATACTAAAAATTGCTGTTACCAAAAATACTGAAATAGCTATGCACATTATAGTTAAATGATTCTGTTTTTTACGAATTTTAGCTGATATTGGAATTAAACTAAGATAACTTTTCATTTGTAGCACTTCCCTGATCAACTAGTATTCCATCTGAAACTCTTAAAACTCTATCTGCTGCTTGAGCTATCGAACGGCTATGTGTAATCATAATTATAGTTTGTTCATATTTCTGTGAAGATTCTTTTAGTAAGCTAATAACCTCTGAACTATTTTTAGAATCTAGGTTTCCCGTTGGTTCATCCGCTAGAATTAGAGAAGGTCTTGTTATAAGCGCTCTACCTATAGCAACCCTCTGTTGCTGACCACCAGAAAGTTCACTTGGCAAGTGATTCTTTCTCTCTTGTAGTCCTAATATATTTAATAGTTCTTCAAGATACTTTCTATCTGGTTTCTTGTAATCCAATAAAACTGGAAAGATTATGTTTTGTTCCACAGTTAACTCTGGAATCAAATTAAATCCCTGAAAAACAAAACCTATATTTCTGCGGCGAAATACTGTAAGCTCGCTATCTTTCATTGAAAACAAATCTTTATTATTAATAATAACCTTACCTTCAGTAGGAGTATCTAGCGCGCCTATTATATTCAGTAGGGTACTTTTCCCAGAACCTGACTCTCCTACTATAGCTATATATTCTCCTTTATCTACAGAAAATTTAATATCTTTTAAAGCATGCACTGCATTGTTGCCTTTTCCATATATTTTAGAAACAGATTTAACTTCTAATAAACTCATAAAACACCTCGATCTTATTCTATTTATTAAAGAATAACACTCCATTCCTACAATTAAATTACTAAAATCCTACAATTTTGTAGGATTTCTAAAAGTTAATATAAAAGTAGTCCCATAACCTAATTCACTAGAAACTTCAATTGTGCCTCCATGTCCTTCGATGATAGACTTTGCTAAGGGTAGTCCTAAGCCTATCCCTTGCGAATCTGTTAAATGTCTACTTCTATAGAAACGCTTGAAAATATGATAAAGATCATCCTCATGTATACCAAAGCCATTATCAGTAATTTTTATCTGTAAAATCGACGAGAATTGTTCCCATTCAATTTTAATTACATCACCGCTTTTAGTATGGTCAAAAGCGTTTTTGACAATATTATTTATTGCTTCCAATAACCAATCTCTATCACAAATAAGATTTATTTTTTCATCTCCAGAAATTTGTAGATGTTTTTTTTCACTTTTTGCACGGTATGTAAAGTGGAGTTCTACATCTTTAATCATTTCATACACATTTTCATTCAATTTTTCAAGAACAATCACACCTGCATCAAACTTAGCTAACTTCAAAAGGTTTTGT
>CABTWG010000078.1 GCA_902488455.1 uncultured Peptoniphilus sp. | reverse complement strand
TGTATAAGTCCCATTTTGATTTTTATCTTCCCAACTAATACCACTTACTTTGCCCTCGATGGGATCAAGCTTTACTATATTCGATTCTTCTGAACTGTTTACACTTGAAGAAATCGAAGTCGATAAGGTAGATGAGTTGTTAATTTGATTTTCCCCAGAAGAATTGTTTGTACTTAGTAGGCTACCCTCGATAGCAATACTACCTTTTACATCTGTTTCATCCTCTACAAGGCTTGTAAATACTACCTTTAGAGTACCCCCCCCCGATTCAGAATTAACGTTATTTACTTGTGCTTTTGCAACTTGCACTCCATCAAGAGTACGTACTGCAAAGTTGCTTTTTGATGCCTTAAAACCTTTAGGAAGAGTGACATTAAAATAGTCTCCTTCTTTAATATCTGCTCCATATTCACTGGCATCCCAGTCTATTTCTAGTCTGCAGTCCTTGTCTTCCTCAAATTTCTCATTAAGATCAATGGTATTACCATTTTGATCTTTGACCTCCATCCTACTAACTCTTGTTTTTGACAAATGATTTGCACCTTGTGCAAATGCTTCACCAGTTGGTACAATTGTACCTAACAGCATTAAACAAGCTAAAAAAAATGCTGTTATTTTTTTACATTTTAACATTATTTCCTCCTTTTCTTTCTTTTTTCAGAAACATCCCATATATAATGAAATTTATTCCGATGAAAAAGAATCTATACACATAAATATTACCACTTTTCAAGGTTTTTTGCCACTTTTTGTGCATTTTCACATCAGTTTCACAAGACACTATTTTTAGTTTACATATTAGAAGAGTTGGCTATAATTTTTTGTTATGTCTTAGACCATAAGTTAGATTGACTAAAATCAAGTAGGGGCTAATTTATAGCCCCTCTCACACCACCCGTACGTACCGTTCGGCATACGGCGATTCAAGATTTTCTTGTATCATATTATTTATTACTTATGTATCTATTTAACTCTATTCTTTTTGTATCTGAACCTTAAGAGATGAATACGTCCTTCCTTGTTTTCCATCAAGTCATAGTGCATCCTTTTCAAATATTACAATAAATATCGTTCCTCCCTTCGCTCCATTTCCATTACAGAAACTTCTTCGCTACTATGGATTCTGCTGACTTCTCACTATTCGTTGTTACTACTATTTCGCTAGCTAGACCTCACGGGATAAGCCCTAATACTTTCATCGTTTACTTGCAGAATTTACGCCTTGGGTTTACGGTTACCTTTTGGGTCTTTGCTATCTTAAGCTAGCTTGCCCACCTGTTACGCCTTGTATTCTGTTCCTGTTCGTCAAGCCACGATTTCGATATTGCTTCTTCTCTCCTAGATGTCACCCTCTAAAACTTGCAAGTCGCTATTAGATTCGTCGGTAACTACGCTCTGTAGGGATTTGCACCCCAGCATTAGAACATGCCCGTCATACAACGAACGGGGACATAGCTAAAAGAATGTCCCCGTGATGAAAGTTCTTACTTGGCTAAGAACTTTTTTTGGATGTTTTGTTAAGGAGGATAGACCACAATGGTCATTCCCTGTATTGTGTAGTGCCAAAAAAGAAAGTGAACTGTCCCACAAGTTGAATATAATGACAACTATACTTCAACAATAAGAACTCCTTCTTCGCCAGCTGGAAGTTCACGAACTATCTTTCCTTCATTAAACAAAACAGCTCCACCTCTTGCTATATTTTCACTATTTTTATCTAGACAATGTGAGTTAACATACAAAATATTACTGCCACATTTTTGAGCTTGTTGAGCGTATTCGTATTTCATACTTTCATTCCATTCTTTAGAGTCAAAATCTGTATACACTGGCCAGAAAACTATATCAGAATCTAAATTCTCCATTTGAATACAATTTTCTGCATACCAAAAATCACCACACAAACCTACTGAAATAGTTTTCTCTAAGTAAGAGAATTGTCCAAACCCTTTACCTTCTACATAGTGAAAATCTGCAACAGGTTCTTTCCATCCTATAGATACACGTCTAAAATTATCTATTATTTCACCATCCTTAGTTATAGTTAATTGACTACTGTATAACTTATCCTCATCCTTTTCTATATATCCAAATGAAATTGCTACTTTATTATTTTTACACAAAGATCTAATTTCATTTATTATTGATGAATCCTGACTTACAGCTATATCTATGTCCCTTGAATAATCCCAAGTTAGACAATCAAAACCTTGCAAAAAACTTTCTCCAAATAGAATCAAATCAGCCTGGCTAGAGTACTTTTTTACCGTTTCTTTTATTTTGTGAAAGTTATAATCTATATCATTTGTTAGAAAACCTACCGCTGCTAAAGCTATTTTCATATAAAATAACTCCTTTTAATTTTATGTAGAAACTCTAAAATCCAGTATTCACTGTTATTATTTGCCTCTATCACTATTATAACACGAAACCCCTAGCAGAAATCTCCGATTTCGCTGCAGGTCTTGTGCAAAGAGTTCCAAAGA
>CABTWG010000077.1 GCA_902488455.1 uncultured Peptoniphilus sp. | reverse complement strand
TTAACATAGTAAACTTTATCTCCTTCCAAGCTACCATTGATTCCTGCTGTGAAATCAACTTCCACATAACCCTTTGGCTTATCTACTCCATCTTTTTTCTCGATTGTATCTGGAATTGGATTTGCCTTGGCTGTTACAAGTGTATCTTCTGTAATTGCAAGTGCATCCTCTTTATCCCACTCTTTAAACTTATAACCAGTTTTTTCTTCGTAGGCTGGTTTTGTTAATTCTGCAAGAGTAATTTTTGCATCTTTCTTTACATAGTATGCTTTACTTTCTGTTAATTTAAGTCCGTTATCAGCTTCAAAAGTTACTCTAACATAAGTGTTATCTGGTCTAGTGATTGGGTCACTTGGATCATAAGGGATAATATTTTTATCATTTATCCATTGAGCAACCGCTGTTTTACTTTCTTCTAATGTTACTAAATCGCCAGCTTGATAAGTTTTATCTCCAATTTTCCAACCAGCAAATTTAGCATCTTTCTTTGTTAATCCTGCTGCTGATGCTAGTCTTACGCTAGTACCATGGTCTACTGAAACTGCTGGTGGAACTGTACCTGTCGCACCATTTGCTTCATAAGTCAAAGTTACTTTACCTGATTGGAATATAGCAACATGAACTCTTTCACTTGTGATTGAAGTTTTTTCGTCAATGTTTTCTTGCCATTCTTTAAATGTAAAGTTAGTATTTGCTTTTGGTTTAGGAACTACCAATTGTTTATCTGTGGCTGTTTCATTTTCGCCTAAAACCTTTAACTTAATATCTGCTTTTGGATTTACATAGTAGATTTTTTCTTTTACATCGCCTTCAAGTTTTCCCTTGTTTTCATCTTCTGTCTTAAATGTTACTTTTACATAGCCCTTTGGTATTACTTGATTTGGATCGTCAGTTTTTTCAACTATATCTGTTGACTTGTCAAATACAAATTCAAAAACTGTTTCGTCGTCTGTGAATGTTCCCTTTAAAGCTTTATTATCTTTATTGTTCCACTTTTCTCCATTTACAAAGTATCCAGTGTCTGGAGCTTTTTTGATTTTTCCAGCAACTTCTGTCATATCGACTTGGACTTCTGGAGATACATAATAAATGAAGTTTCCAGTAAGTGTATCTTCAAGTTTTCCGCCTGTGCCTGCTTTGAAAATAACTTTCACATAATTATCAAGAGCGCCTTCTGGCTTTTCTCCATTTGGTCCAGCTGGAATTATATTTTTGTGAACTTCTACTTTTATCTCAAGAGGGTTGTCATTTGTACCAACGCTAGAACCATCATCATATTCAACAATAACTTTTACTTTTGTATTTCCTGGATTAGTTACATCTGGTTCTTCAACTATTGTTACATTTTTGATAGTTTTTCCATCAGGTGGTGTAATCTTATCTTTAATTTCATCAACTGTTGGTGTTTTACCTTGTGGTGTGTGAACAGGGTCTGTTTTTGGCACTTGATCCTTTACTTCTTCTGGAGTTACAGAATATTTTGCAACTATTGTAGTTTCTTTTTCAAATTTTCCTACAATTTTATCTTCCCAAGTTCTTGGCGTATCTTCTTCTGATTGCCATTTTGAGAATTTCATAGTATATCCAACAGCTCCAACCTTTGTTGGGTCTGCTGGAAGAGTCTTTCCAGTTGGATTAGTTACATCAATAGTAACTTCCTTAGTTGAGTTAACCCAGAAGATTTTTTCAAAGGCTGTGTCATCTGTTGCCTTATCTGTTGTCTTAACTATTACCTTCACATAAGATTCTGGTACAGGTGGTTTCTTATCTGGATCAGTTTGTTCAACTACATCCTTTTCAAATCCCGGAGAAATAACTGTATCTTCTGTAAATTTATGGCGCTTGTTAAAGTCATAAGCACCATTTTCATTTTGTGCATCTTTATCTGCTGACCAATGAGTGAAACCAAGTTCTTTCTTTTCATCTTCTGTCAATTTAATTTCTGGAATGTTTACAAAAGCATTTTTATTTACATAGTAAATCTTAGAATCTTTTTCCCCTGGTTTTCCTGTTGGATTTACTGTAACTTTTACATATTCTCCAGTGACATTAATAAGATCTCCATCAGCTTCTGTTGCATCCTTTAAAACTTTTGGCATTGCTCCACTTGTAAGAGCCTCATAAACATTTTTATAAACCTTTACTGGTATTTCAATCTCTTGTTTAGAGTTATCAGAAAACTTTATCTCTGCCTTGATTTTTACTTCTCTAACAAGTTCTGTTGAATCGTCTTTGCCAAGTTCTCTTAGTTTTTCATAGATGTCATCTGCACTGTCCTTGATTGTGATTTCTGTTCCTGTTGGGAAAGCTACTTCTTTTCCATTTTTATCCAATTTTTTAACTTGTGCTTTAAGTTTATCTTCAGTAGGAATAAAATTATTTATCCAATTTCCATCTTGATCTTTAAATGATTCAGTAACAACTAAAGTTTCAATCTTGACATCAGACCAGTCAAAGTATGCAGTGAATGTGTAATTTCTATCTATAATAGTGTTGTCATTTAATAGAGGTTTTTCATCCCACTTTGTGAATTTCTTTCCTGAATCTGGTGTGATGTAATACTTGCCATCTTCTTTAGTAGCACCTTCTTTTAATTCTTGAGGAACTACTAATAAATCTGATTTAAGTCCTTTGATTACATCGTAATAAATTTCTGTCTTTGGATTTCCATTTTTATCAGTAAAAGCTCCGCCCTTATCTGCCTTGAAGGTTATTCTTACATATCCATCTGGAACTGGATCATCCTTTGGAACATCTATAACTCTCACATCTTCATAGTAGAAGAATATTTCATCAAGACCTGTTCCATTGATGCCTTTAAACTCTCCTGTAGCTTCATCTACATCGTAGAAAAGTTGTTGTTGTGGGTCACTTGCAAGTTTCCAACCCGGAATAGTACGATAATTTCTTGCATCATAGTGACGGTTTCTACTTACAACTTCTTCTTGAGGTATGATGCTGTTAGTATCAACTATAGCTTTAATAGCTTCTTTCTTTGCATCCACAGTGTCCGTACTTTTAATTATCTTTTCTATTTCAGCTTGAGCCTTTTTGTCAAGATAATTTACCTTGTAGTCGCGAGTTTTAAAGCGTCTGTAATAGAAATGGAATTCATTGTACTCTGCCTTAGGATTAGGTATAGAGTCTCCTTCCTCACCCAAAATAAATAGCGGTTCCACTTTTAGGGAGTGGATGTCAGTATTGTCAAACTTATGATGCTCATTGTACTTAATGTAATCTTGCTTTACTTTATTTTCATC
>CABTWG010000076.1 GCA_902488455.1 uncultured Peptoniphilus sp. | reverse complement strand
TTGATCACTTCTTCAGTGTCATCAGATTGGTATGCCGCTACTATCTTTTTAAATACTTCGTTGTCCTTGTCTTCTGGTCTTGCTGCGATAACATTAATAAATGGTATTGAGTTATCGTCAACTGGTTCTAACAAAATTGCGTCTTCTGTTGGGATATATCCTGCGTCAGTTGCAACTCCGTTATTGATACATGATGCAGCTACGTCATCTAGTGCTCTTGCTGTTTGTGATGCATCCATTGGTATTATTTCTAGGTTCTTTGGATTTTCAATTATGTTTTTAGGTGTAAGTGGATCTCCAGGTTTTCCGTCAACTTTTATAAGTCCTGCAGTTTTAAGAAGAATTATTGATCTTGCTTGGTTTGAAACGTCATCTGGAATTGCAATCTTGTCTCCATCTTTTAATTCGCTTACGTCTTTTATTTTATTTGAATAGATTCCAAGTGGAGCTAGTACTGTCTTACCTATAGAAACTATATTTGATTTCTTATCTTCGTTGAAGTGATCTAGGAAGTTTTGATGTTGGAAAGAATTTAAATCAATATCTCCTGATAAAAGCGCTACGTTTGGTTGGTTGTAATCTGTGAATTCAACTAGTTCTGCTTTTATTCCTTCTTTTTCAAGCTTTTTAATTACAAAATCCCAAGTTTCATTCTTAGTTCCTACAACTCCTATCTTAACTGGACGATCTATTCCTACATTTTCATCTACCTTTTTTGCGGTATCTTTTGAACCACATGCTGTTAATACTACTGCTAATGCTACTACTGCTAAAAATTTAATTGTTTTTTTCATTTTTATACCTCATCTTTCTAATTTTTTAATTGCTAAATTTGATATTCCTTGTACTAAATACACAAGTATTAGTATTAGAACCATCGATACTATTACTATGTCGTCTTGAAATCTATTATAACCGGTGGATATCGCAAGTTTACCTAAGTCTTGAGCTCCTATGGCTCCTGCCATTGCGCTAAGTCCGATTAAAGATATCATCGTAAGGGCCGAAACCCTTACTAAGTTTTGAAGTCCTTCACGGAGATAGACTCTTGTGATTATATTAAATGGACTATCTCCCATTGAAATTGCAGCTTCTATAAGTCCTTTATCTATTGAAGATAGAGCTGATTCCACTTGTTTTGAATAGAATGGAAATGCTCCAAAGAACAGTGGAACTATTGCTGCTGTTGCTCCTATCCTTGTGCCTACGATTGCCTTTGTAAGTGGTGCTACCACTGCCAATAGAATTATAAATGGCACTGCACGAAGCAGGTTTATAATCTTATCGAGTATGGAATTTAAAACTTTGTTTTCTAGGATTCCATCTTCTTTTGTGGTTACAAGCACTATTCCAAATATCAGTCCCACTATACCTGCAAAGATCGAAGTAAAAAATACCATATAAATTGTTTCTAAAGTTGCAGGTAAGAAATCACCTTTAATCACTATCGCATTTTTAAAAAATTCACTCATTGTCTTCCTCCAGTCTAAGTTCTGTTACCCTAATATTTTTATCTCTCATGTAGTCAAAGGATTCTAAGATGTTTTTGCAATCTCCTTTTAACGAAACTATAAGCACTCCCAATGGTGTATCCTGTATAAATTCTACATTTCCCCAAAGGATCGATGTAACTACATCAAACTTTTTATAAAGCTCAAGGATTATAGGTTCCAGTGTTGAATCTCCTATATAGTCAAGCCTTACGAGCTTTGAATTATCCGATGTCACCACATCTTTATTATTTTTTAAAGTTTCGAGTACTTCTTCTGATTGGATAGTGCTTTCAATAAACTCTTTAGTAAGTCTATGCTCTGGATTAGAAAATATTTCTAAAACAGACTTGCTCTCTACTATGTTTCCATCCTCCATCACTGCGCACTTGGTGCAAATGGATTTAACCACCTGCATTTCGTGAGTAATGATTACTATGGTGAGCCCTAGATCTTCATTTAACTTCTTCAAAAGTTTTAATATCTGAGAAGTGTTTTGAGGGTCCAGCGCTGAAGTAGATTCATCACAAAGAAGAATGTCAGGATCATTTGCAAGTGCTCTTGCTATTGCAACTCTCTGTCTTTGACCTCCTGAGAGTTTGCTAGGGTAATCATCTCTCTTTTCGTATATGTCCACCAGTTTCAAAAGTGATTCTACTTTTTCAATTCTCTCACTCTCTTTTAATTTTGAATGTTTCAAGGGATAGTATACATTTTCAAATATCGTTCTCGTTGAGAACAGATTGAAATGTTGAAAGATCATCCCTATCTTCATCCTCTTCTTTCTAAGTTCTTTCTCTGATAATTTTGTTATATCCTCTCCTTTTATATATATTTCTCCAGAGTCCGGTCTAGTAAGTAAGTTTATGCATCTTACCAAGGTTGATTTACCAGCTCCAGAGTAACCAACAATTCCAAATATTTCTTTTTCTTTTATTTCAAGAGATACATCTCTTAGTGCGTGCACCACTTTATTTTTATTTTCAAATGCTACACTTACATTCTTTAACTCTATCATTTTGCCTCCATAAAATTTAAAATAAAAAAAACGTCCTTTCTATCCACATAGGATAAAAAGGACGAAATTATTCCGCGTTACCACCTTAATTGCATTTCAAAAATGCCTCTTCATGTACCATCATACACTAACTCTATAACGGGAGTTCCCGTGTGATTCTAAATATCGAACCACCCCATCGAGGATCATGTTCAAAAGATTTCATCCTGCTACTCTCACCAAAATGTAGCTTCTCTGTAAAGACTAAAATTCTTTTTACTCTTCCTGTCCAATAGTTTTTAAATTTGTTTGCTTTGTTTTTTTTGAACTTGTTTTACATTGTACGGACTATTTAAAAATTTGTCAACACTATTTTTAAAAAATTTTTTTAATTTATTTTTTCCTTATTAAATTTATTATTAGTGTCTAAAATGTCTTATATGAGTAAAGACTACAGTCATATCATGAGCGTTTGCAAATTCAATAACTTCAGGATCTTTTACTGATCCACCTGGTTGTATTATAGCCTTGATGCCATACTTATTTAAAAGTTCCATGGTATCAGCGAAGAAAAATCCGTCTGATGCGAAGACTGCTCCTTCGATCTTATCTCCTGCTCTTTCAAGGGCTTCTTCAACTGCCCAAGATCTCTTAGTTTGACCTTGACCAATTCCCAATGTGCCGCCGTCTTTAGCCACTACAACCGAGTTAGATGCGCTTGCTTTAACGGCAGTCCATGCAAATCTAAGCTCTTTCATTTCTTCTTCTGTAGGTTTTCTATCGGTTACAACTTCAAGTTTTTCTTCATCTAAGTTCACATTATCATACTCTTGAACGATTAATCCATTTAAAACTTCTTTAACAGACATTTTTATTTCAAAGTCATTGATTCTTGGCATTTCGATAAGTCTTATGTTTTTCTTCTTAGCTAGAAGTTCAAAGGCATCTTTTGCAAATGATGGAGCCACTACGATTTCTAGGAAGATTTTAGAAAGCATTTCTGCAGTTTCTAAATCAACTTCTCTATTAAGGGCGATGATTCCTCCGAAGATACTTTCATCATCACATTCGTATGCCGTCTTCTGCTTGAA
>CABTWG010000075.1 GCA_902488455.1 uncultured Peptoniphilus sp. | reverse complement strand
TATCTACAGTATGGAAGTTCATTCAAGAAAGAATTTTTCAACTTTTTTGTTCCTGAAACTATTGATGATATAGTCAACCATGATTGGTATGATGAAGATACTTTTACCTACATTGATCAAAGAGAAGTACATGGCAGCTGGGTGGATTTTTGGAATAAATTTTGTAAATAAAAGGTAATTTATTGTGAATATGTTACCAAATTATATTTTGGCTTTTATATTTACAGTATTCCTAATATATAGTTTTATAAATATTAAAGCAAAAAAAGCTAAGGTTAGCAACGGCTGCCTTTATGGAATTGGAGTTCTTATTGCAATATTATTACTTGGAATGTCTATTTATGGAATAATATTTAATATTCCATTAGGACAAGTGCAACTAATGATAGAAAACAGCTTCAAATAATGAAATTAGAAACTATAATTAAGGTTTAGGGACTTTTGCAAAAGTCCCTTTTTTATTTTCTAAGTCTATTTATTTATTTTTTAAAATCCTCTTAAATATTCTGGCTTATAATTTTCTTCCCTCAGTGCTTCGTCGATCTCTTCGATCATTCGTTCCCTATCTTCGTTTAGATTTCCTGCTAGGGAGATGTAGTTACTTGCGTGGTTTGAGCGAAAGACTGTGCCTTCTGAATCCACATGTTCTAAAAATATTTTGATCTCTTGAAGGATATCCAGTGGGCTTAGTCTTTTAAATTCGCCGGATTTATACCTTTCGTAGAGGGGCGTGTCTGGAAATAGATCCAAGGTAAGATAGGAAATATAATCTGGATGCGCTTCTGTAACAACCTTTGCAGTTTCAACTGCGTTTAACTCCATTTTATCCATTCCACCAATACCGGCGATTATGGTGGCGGACACCTTTATACTTGCAGCTTTTGCCTTCTTTGTCGCCTGGATATATTCTTCTGCAGTGAAGTTCTTGTTTACATCTTTTAAGATTTCGTCGGAGCCACTTTCGTATCCGACGTAGACCATTTCTATTCCGTGCTCCCTTAGTTCTCTTAGCTCATCGTCAGTTTTTCTAAGGATATCACTTGCAGTTGCATATGCTGTGATCCTCTCTAAATTTTCCATATTCTTGGCGAGAAAATCGCAGAGGTCGATGAGTTTGTCGTTTGAAAGGCAGAGGGCATCTCCATCGGCGATGAAGACCCTCTTGTAAAAAGGTCTCTCTTCCAAGTATTCCTTAACTTCTGCCTTAAGCTCTTCCAAATCTCTAAGATGAAAGACATCATCCTTGTACATGGAGCAGAAGTCACACTTGTTGTAACTGCAGCCAACCGTGGCTTGGACGATTAAAGAACGGGCCTCACTAGGAGGTCTGAACACTTTTCCATAATATTTCATTATAGAATTTCCTTTAAATTTTCTAAGAAGCCTTCCACTTCTTCGTCGGTGGTTCTGTAAGATGTGCAAAGTCTAACATTATAAACGTCGGTACCTAAGTTTTCAAGACCGATTAGTGCAAACTTTTCCACTTTTTCTATTTGTTCCTTGGTTAAACTTATGAAAAGTTGGTTGGATTCAGGTGGGAATGCAAACACAACCCCGAGTTTAAGAAGTCCATCCTTTAGTTTCATCGCCTTTTCGTAGGCAATCTTACCAAGTTCGTAGTAGAGACCATTTTCAAATAGAGCGTCGAATTGCGCTGAAAGGATAAATCCCTTTGCCATGATGGAGCCCTTTTGCTTCATGTGGTTTCTAAGTCTTTCCTTTAGATCATCTTCAACAACTACCAATGCTTCGCCAAACATTGCACCGTTTTTTGTGCCGCCGATGGTGAAGATGTCACAGCTTTCAGAAAGTTCCTTAAGGGTAAATCCTTCCCTTGCCATTGCAACAGCGAGTCTTGCGCCATCGACAAATAGATAGGTTCCAAATTCAAGACATACTTCATAAAGGCTCTTTATTTCATCAAGTGAGTAGACAGTACCAGCCTCGGTGGTATTTGAAATGTAGACAACCTTTGGAATTACATCATTTTCTGCACCGAAAAGAGCAAGTTTGTCGCGAAGGAGATTTTCTGTAAGCTTGCCGTCAGGAGTGTCGATGGTTACAACCTTGTGACCAGTAGCTTCCATAGAACCAGTTTCGTGGATGGAAATATGGCCAGTAGTCGCACACACGATAGCTTCGTAGCTCATAAGGGTGTGGGTAGCAGCGACGATATTTGCAATAGTGCCACCAGGTAGGAATTCAACCACCACGTCGTCACGACCGATTTCTCTTTTGATCTTTTCTTGAACAGAAAGGGAATAATCGTCTTGGCCGTAACCGATCATCTTGTCTTCGTCGAGTTTTGCCAAAAATTCGTATACTTGCGGATGACCTTTGTCATTATAATCGTTTAAAAAATTTTTCATAGCGCCTCCATTGTTTAACTTCTAAATTATTACTATAATAATAGTATATTACAAAACAAAAGGAATGATAATATGAAACATGATTCTCATGGAGTAAATTTATTTGAAATATCAAAGAAGTACGGATTTAAAGAAGAGGATATCGTCGATTTTTCATCGAATATAAATCCATTTGGCATGCCGAAATCAGCCAAAGACGAAGTAATAAGAAGGATTGACGATCTATCCACCTATCCAGATCCGGAATATAGAAGTTTAAAAGCATCAATCGCAAAATACACAGGAGCATCAGAAGAAGATATATTAATCGGATCAGGCACATCGGAAATAATTTCAAACTATATAAGGTATGTAAATCCAAAGAAGGCTCTGCTACTAAGCCCATGCTACTCAGAATATGAAAACGAACTTAGAAAGATAGGCTCAGAAGTTTTTTATTATGATTTAGAAGAAAAAAATGAATTTGAAATCGAAATCGAAAGTTTGATAGATAAAATAAATGAAAATGGCGTGGAGTTATTTATCTTTGCAAATCCAAACAATCCGACGGGAACCATATTAAGCGTCGAAGAAGTAGAAGAAATCTTAAAGAATACAGAGTGTAAAATATTCGTCGACGAAACCTATGTGGAATTTGCAGACAAGAAAGTATATTCCCAAATAGAACTGACAAAGAAGTACGACAAGGTAATAGTAGCTCGTTCAACATCTAAATTCTTCGCATCACCGGGGATAAGGCTTGGCTACGCCACCACATCTGACGAGAAGTGCAAGGAATACTTCTTCAAGGACAGTTTAATTTGGGGAGTAAACATCGTCGCAACCATAGCAGGAGAGAAGATGTTCTCTGATAATAAATATCAAGACGAAGTCTATAAATTTGTCGAAGAAGAAAGAGAATATGCATTGGAATTTCTAAGAGGCTTGGAAGGATTAAAAGTATATAAGTCCAAAGGAAACTTCATAATGTGTAAACTCCTAGGGGACAAAACTGCAGCAGAGCTATACGATTACTTAATACCACAAAGACAAGTGGTAAGAAACTTAGCAAGTTTTAAAAATCTTGGAGAAGAATACTTTAGATTTTGCATCTTGGCAAGGGAAGATAATAGAAAGTTGTTATTAAATATAGAAAAGTTTTTAAAAGAGCAGTAGAAATACTGCTTTTTGTTTTGGTTACTTTTAAATGCTATACGTATAGCATCAAAAATAAAAATCAGGCGCAGCCGTAAAACAACATAAACTCCAATTAATCATCGTAGCAGAACCTAAAAGGTTCCACAGCCGAGAGGCTCTGCACGAAATATTATTGTTAATGATAACCAATTATGTAAGGTCTGTCCTCCACACGGTCATCCTGAGCGAGGAAATTTATTTCCGAGTCGAAGGATCTGACCTATATTTAAC
>CABTWG010000074.1 GCA_902488455.1 uncultured Peptoniphilus sp. | reverse complement strand
TGATTTGCAGAACTCGACTGCCTCTAAGGGTGACAGTTGTTGGGAGGGTTACTTTGTAGTGGAAGCTATCAGCTTCCATTAATTTCGATACTAAACTCTCTTTACTTAGCCGTCAGGCTTACGACAATATCGCAAACTTACTTCCTTCTCGTAGCATAAGCATTTTGCTTCCACAGCCGAGAGGCTCTTTTAAGAAATCTTAAGGAAGACAGTCACCCTGAGCGAAAAAGGCGTAAGCCTTTGGAGTCGAAGGATCTCTACATAGAAAGCCTTGAGGAATACAGTCACCCTGAGCGGAAGAGCCGTAAGGCTCTGTAGTCGAACGGGTATAACCACGGTGGGGTCAATTACGGATGATTAATTTTAAATGCTATCCGGATAGCATGAAATAATTTAAATGCTCTACGTAGAGCGTATTTTTTTAATTTTATTTTTTAATGCTATACGTATAGCGTGATAATGATTATTAATTTTGTTGTATGCATATACTAAATTTGTTTGTAGAACTTCTTACAGTTTTCATTAAAATATTTACTCTCGTTATTTAAATGATTAAGAAATGAAAGGATTGTTTAAATGTATAAGAATGGTAAAAATTTTTGTATCGATTATTTCATTGAATGAAAAATTAAATATTTTTTGGTATACTAAGTTTAGGAGGACACAAATGCAAAAATCAATAGGATATATTACAAAATTAACATCAATTCCATCACCTACAGGATTTACAAAAGATGTGATGGATTATATTATGTCAGAACTTAAATCAATGGGACTTGAACCTAAAAAGACTCCAAAAGGAAATGTAATGGTTACCCTTAAGGGAGAAAACGAAGGAAAGGAAAGACTCGTAACTGCTCACTGTGACACATTGGGCGCAATGGTTAAGAAGATCCTACCATCAGGAAGAGTTATGTTTGATCTAATCGGTGGATTTACCTACAACTCAATCGAAAATGACAATGTCATAATTCACACAAAATCTGGCAAAAAAATCACAGGAACCATTCTTTTAAACCACAGCTCTGTTCACGTTTATCGTGATGCAGGTACACTTGAAAGAAACCAAAATAATATGGAAGTTCGTATAGATGAGGTTACAAAATCTGAAGAAGATACTAGAAAACTTGGTATCGAAGTTGGAGATTTCATTTCCTTCGATCCTAAGACCATTGTAACTGAAAGTGGATTTATAAAGAGCCGTCACCTAGATGACAAGGCTTCCGCAGGAATAATCCTATCTGTGTTAAGAAAATACACAGAAGAAAAGATTGCTCCAAGGGTTACAACCCACTTTGCTTTTTCTTCTTATGAAGAAATCGGTCACGGCATGAACTCAAACATTCCTGAAAATGTAGTGGAATACATGGCAGTTGACATGGGAGCAATTGGAGAAAATCTAACGACCGATGAATATGTGGTTTCAATCTGCGTAAAAGATTCATCAGGACCATACAACTATGACCTTAGAAACCATTTAATCAATCTATGCGAAGAAAATAAGATTCCATACGCAGTGGACATCTATCCATACTACGGATCAGACGCGTCTGGAGCATTGACTGCAGGATATGACATCAAACACGGACTATTCGGCGCAGGTATCGAATCATCTCACGCATACGAAAGAACACATGAAAAGGCAGTAGAAGCTACATTTAACCTACTAGATAAGTATCTAAGATCAGACCTTGTAGATTAATCTATTGCAATAAAGTTTTTTTCATGGTAGAATATTACAAAATGAATATAGACGTTGAAGAGGAGTAGTAGCAAGGACTATTTGCAAAGAGAATCTGCGTATGGTGAGAGCAGAAGAGATAAGCTTGTGAATCCACCTTGGAGTTTAGCATTACAAGTGGGCATTTATGCCAACTAGGGTGGCAACGCGGTAATAACCGTCCCTTATTGGGACGGATTTTTTTATTTAAGGAGAGAATATGTTAGATATCAAATTTGTAAGGGAAAATCCTGAAATCGTAAAAGAAAATATCAAAAAGAAGTTTCAAGATGAAAAACTTGCTTTAGTAGATAAAGTTCTAGAAATGGACGTGGAATTTAGAGCAAAGAAGACCCGTGGTGACGAGCTACGTGGCAAGAGAAACGCTCTATCCAAGACCATCGGTGGCCATATGGCTAAGAAAGAGTTCGACGAAGCTGAAAAAGTAAAAGCAGAAGTCGCACATATAAATGACGAACTTGAACATTTGGAAGAAGACGAAAAAGTCCTAGAAGGAAAGATCAGAGAAATCATGCTTGTAATTCCACAAATCATGGCAGATGACGTTCCAATAGGAAAAGACGACTCTGAAAACGTAGAACTAGAAAGATTCGGCGAACCAGTAGTGCCTGATTACGAAATTCCATACCACATAGATATAATGGAAAGCTTCGACGGAATCGACCTTGACTCAGCTAGAAAGACATCAGGAGCAGGATTCTACTACTTAAAGGGAGATATAGCAAGACTTCATTCAGCAATCCTTGCATATGCAAGAGACTTCATGATTGACAGAGGATTCACCTACTTTATCCCACCATTTATGATTCGTTCAGAAGTAGTAACAGGCGTAATGTCCTTCTCAGAAATGGAAAACATGATGTACAAAATAGAAGGCGAAGACCTATACCTAATCGGAACCTCTGAACACTCAATGATTGGTAGATTTATAGACACAATCACACCTGAAGAAGACATGCCTCTAACCCTTACATCATATTCACCATGCTTCAGAAAAGAAGTAGGAGCACACGGAATCGAAGAAAGAGGAGTATATAGAATCCACCAATTCGAAAAACAAGAAATGGTAGTAATCTGTAAACCGGAAGATTCAATGATGTGGTACGAAAGACTTTGGAACAACTCAGTAGATCTATTTAGATCACTAGAAATACCAGTAAGAACACTAGAATGCTGTTCAGGAGACCTAGCAGACCTAAAGGTTAAATCACTAGACGTAGAAGCATGGTCACCAAGACAACAAAAATACTTCGAAGTATGCTCATGTTCAAACCTAGGAGATGCACAAGCAAGAAGACTTGGAATAAGACTTAGAGGAGAAGACGGAAACTACCTAGCTCACACATTAAACAACACAGTAGTAGCACCACCTAGAATGTTGATCGCATTCCTAGAAAACTTACTACAAGAAGACGGCTCAGTAAGAATACCAGAACCACTACAACCATACATGGGCGGCATGAAAGAATTAAGAAGAAAAGATAAATAAAAATATTTTAAAGAAAGGGAAAGGGCACTTAGGTGTCCTTTTTTAGGTTTTTGAGGGCTTAAAATAGTTATAACCCTAAGGAGTACAGTCACCCTGAGCGAGAAAATTTATTTTCGAGTCGAACGGGTATAACCCTGATGAGGTTAAGTATTGATGATAATTTTTTGTAGCGGAAGCAATCTGCTTCCACAGCCGGGCAGTCGAGTTCTACAAATCAGCCTTCACTTCGCTTGGCTTCTTTGGAACTATGTATAAGTACCCTCCCAACTGCAGTCACCCTGAGTGGAGACGGTGAAACCGTAGAAGTCGAATGGGTCTAACCTCTGAAGAACAATCTAGGCAAATGAAATTAAAGATTTCGGCTAGGTCTTCGAGGCTACAATAAACTTTGTAAATAATTAATTCTTATTGAGCGACAACTCTCCCAATTTGTAATCCTGAGCAGTGTACAAAAATTATAAGAAAATCTTTATATTTTTCTACATTATTTTCTTAAAACTCTTCCAATATAAATTAATAAATCTAAATGGATAAATTTCTTCAAATTTGAACGAATTTTTTCGAAAATGGCTTGACTATATATATATATATATATA
>CABTWG010000073.1 GCA_902488455.1 uncultured Peptoniphilus sp. | reverse complement strand
TTTCGATTACAGCTGTTGCACCAACAGTTGAAATTGAGTTTTTAAAATACATTGGTGGGTAGAAAATATCAGAGCCATCAGCTTTAGTAACTTTTTTAAGTCTTAAAAATTTATTACCTGTTAATGATTGTTTATTTTTTAGCTTATCTCCTGATATTCCCTTTTGTTCTCCTGTAACTATATCAAAGTCAACAAAATCAGGAACTCTTGACTTATTTCCATAGTCAAGGTTTGGCAAATAAACTGTTATAGGAGTTCCTGCCTTTATAGTCATACCAGTTTTTATATTATGATCTTTCATATAAAACTGCCAGCCATACATATTTATAGCGTAATCATCAGTATCAGGGAAGAAGGCATGTCCTTCTCTTTTCCAAGACTTCCAAATTCCTTCACTGCCACCTATATTTAGCACAAAGTCTTCTTTTTCTGAAGTAGTTACCATAGAGCTTGTTATATTTACGTATGGATTAAAGTTAAGAGTGAAGAAATTATTTTTGTTAGGTTGTATAACTATATCTTCAGTCGTAGTTGCAGTGTATTTTCTAACTCCTTTGTTGTTTGATAGAAGATATCTTGTATCAAACATAAAGTTCTTTGATAGTTCCTTATCCTTAACTAAATCTTCGTTTATCTTTTCCGGGTCTATATTGTATTCAAAAACCATGATAGAACCTGAGTCTTGAGGCCCATTTCTCAAAATATTTTTAAAATCTGTTTTTACAGTTTCAACATAGTTTGGATCTGCTGAGTCAGGATTATCTTTATATTCATAGCCTGTTTCTGCAAATTGTAAGAATACAGCACCATCTTCACGATTAAATGTTGGGTTTCCTTCTCCATCAAGCTTTGCTGAGCCGTCTGGGTTTAATTCCAAACCTTCTATATAGCTTGCGTAGATAGGAAGTTTTGTTCCAATTGGTGTTTCATTTTCAGATAGGAAATAGATAGAACCTATTTGATTTTTTTCTTCATCTGTTTTGCCTTTGTTTCCTAAGTCAAGATATTTAATGAAGTCTCTATCAAGAGTTTGTCTAATGGCATATTTATCTCCATCCATCCTTCCACTGACAACATCAGAAGCAAAAGTATAGATTAGTCTAACTTTCTTATCGTCTCTATCAAGTTGTAGAGATGAGTCTGCTGAGTGGAACTGGTCATTTTGTCCACCAGATTGTGTCATTGATTTAGTAGTTGCTTCCATTAAATCCTTAGGTCTTTTTGATAAATCGCCTACAACTGCAATCTTAGTGTAGGTATTATATCCTAGTGCAGCATAGTCAGCACCCTTATATCCTCCAGCTGTAGAGAATATCTTTAAATTATTGTTGTCGGCATTATATAGTCTTAATTGAACTGCTTGTGTCTTTTGTGCAAAAGTCTTATCCCAATCAGTATCTGCTTTTAAAACTATATTAACTTCTCTGTGACCATATTGAGCACCTACATTTCTATAAGGGAATTGTAGACAGTTGGCGTTTTGTCCCCTAACAGTAGATACATCTAGTGTGTCAAAATTGTTAATAGAAAAAACTTCTGTCTGTTTCCAAAGTACGTATGAAGCCTCTCTATCAATCTTTTGATATAACTCAGCTGGGAATCTCATAACAAATCTAGACCAAGGATAACTGTCAGCTTGGTTTCTTTGGCTTACTTCAAATTTAAGAACTATTCTTCCATTTTGGTCATAGTATCTGCCAAGATAAGTAAAGCCAAGTGTGTTAAGTGGGTCAGCTCCCCTTTGTCCTTTGATTATTTTTACATTTTCAGGAAGTGACCAATAACCAGAGCCATCATCTGTAGCTGCACTGTCTTCTTCCCAGTTAACTGAAGGTTTCCCTTCCGGATCTACTGCACGTGTAGATGTGCCAGGAAGTTGTGGTTCTTCAGCAAAGATGTTGAGTGGTAGAGTTCCTATTAGCATGATAAGTGCTAAGAACAATGCCAAAAATCTTTTAGAACTTTGTTCTTTTTTCATTATTTTCTCCTTTCTACATTAAATAAAATATTTTGATGACCATGATTTTTTAGGTCGTGGTCAATAAATCTTACAATTGTTTTAATAAATGATCTTGTTGTTTATATTTATTTATAATTGTAAGACTGTTTTTTAATTAACTTTCCATCACCTCTTTTTTACTAATTCAATTTCATGAATTTTAAAATTGCATAATTGTAAAGTATTCTTCCCAAAATTATAGACTAACATTGTAGTAAAGTTCTATTGTGCACTTCTATTTTAGTCAATAATTTATTACTAATATTTTATCTTATTTTTACATTTATTTCAACTTTGTCTCTTGATTTTATTTAGTCAAAGTATTTTATTTTAAGAATAGTGTAGTTTTTTGAAATAGTATGTTTATTTTGGTATTTTATTTGTTTTTTTGTCTACCATTCAGATGCTAATTAGGATGGAAAATGATGATTTCGAGTACAGGGATCTAGTTTAATTTTAAATGCTCTACGTATAGCATCCACACCCACCCTGTCATCCTGAGCGAGCGTAGCGAGTCGAAGGATCTCTTTTAGATTTATAAAACACAGTTGGAAGACTTGTTTTTCGGAGGTTAGACCCATTCGACTTCAGAGCCTTCGGCTCTTTCGCTCAGGGTGACGACCACCTACAAACTTCATTTAAAGAGACAACAAAGGAACGACCAAATGAAGGCTGATTTGCAGAACTCGACTGCCCCTCAGGATGACAAAGTGGGAGGTATGACGTTCTTGTAGGGTGACTGCAGTTGGGAGGATATTCCACGTAGAGCCTATCGGCATGGAAGCAGATTATCCGCTACAAAAAACCAACCTATTTTTATTAAAACAAAATGAAGACAGTCACCCTGAGCGGAGACTGTTGAGCTTAGCGAAACTGTCGTAGTAGAACGGGTATAAACAGGGTGAGATACAACATGGGTGATTTTAGTCACTAGTTTTCCCTCTCAATAAAAAAGAGCCTGATGGCTCTGGGGATCTTTTTATCTTTAATTTTCTTCTAGATATTTTTTCATTTTTCCTAGTGCTTCTTGCTTTATTCTGTTGACTGTGCGTAGTGATATTTCCAATTCTTCTGCGATTTCTTGGAAGGTTTCTCTCTTGTAGAAGTTTAGAAATATCACTTCCCTTTCTCTTGTCTTTAGGCTTCCTATTGCGTTGTAAAGCTGATGATAGTCCTTGTCCTGGAAGTATTCTTCTTCTAGTGCGGCGGTGGATTCCATGTATTCTTCGTACTCTGGGCTATCGGTATACTTCATCAGGTATCTTAATGTGTCTAGGTAGTAGATTCTCAGTCCTGCTTTTAAGTATGCGCCGAAGGTGGTGCCTCTTTTGGAGCTGTAGTTGCCTAGACTCTCTAGTAGATAGACTACTCCGTCGTTGTAGAGGTCTTGATATTCTTTTTGAATCGGGCAGTATCTTTTGATGCTTGCAATGATGAGTGGGCGGTATGCTTCGATGATTTCCACTTTTTCTTCTTTGGTTATGAATGGGTGTTTCTCGATTAGCTCTTGGATATGGTCTTTGTTTTCGTTGGTTGTGGTTTGGGTTTTTGTTTCAATTTTGGTTTGGGTTTCAATTTTGGTTTGGGTTGACATTTATAAACTCCTTTCTAATTATATTTTTTCATTCTTGGTGTAAGGTAGCGTTCCTTAAAAGAACATATGTTCTATTTATATTATAGCAAGGATTTTTCTTTTGTCAATTTATGGTTGGGTTGAATATGTCCACCCAGTAATCACGAGCAAAAAAAATATAGCAGTACCACCACTTAGTCATCCCGAGGTAGAAATATAGCATCTCCCCACCCAATCATCCCGAGCGGAAAAGGTGATAGCCTTTGGAGCCGAAGGATCTCTTTTTTAGATTTATAAAGCGCAGTTGGGAAGACTGGGCCTGTAGAGGTTATACCCGTTCAACTCGCTTCGTTCGCTCAGGGTGACGACCACCTACAAACTTCATTTCAAGAGACAACAAAGGAACGACCGAGTGAAGTCTGATTTGCAGAACTCGACTACCTCTTAAGGTGACTGCAGTTGGGAGGTTCATACGTTAAGATTGACCGCCTCTTAGGGTCATGACCACCTACCTACTTTTAAAAAAACTCAATGGAGGCAGTCACCCTGAGCGAGGAAATTTATTTCCGAGTCGAATGGGTATAACC
>CABTWG010000072.1 GCA_902488455.1 uncultured Peptoniphilus sp. | reverse complement strand
CTGCTACGAAATCAAAGATTTCGGCTAGAGCTTCGAACGGGTCTAACCTATATTTAACCTAAACAAATCAACTACACTCTTAAAATTAAATCCCACAAAAAAATAACGCCTACATAAAGTAAGCGCTATACTAATATAATTAAAATACTAATTTAAGAAAAACAAAGATTTATCATTAATCTTTCGTATAATCTAAATTTTTAAATACATATAGTCAAAATCAATTAAATCTCCGTCAATTTCAAAGTAACCTTCAAATGTACCTATTTTTTCAAAACCAAATTTTTTATATAAATGAATCGCAGTTTTATTATCACTTCTAACTTCCAAAGATATAATCTTTGATTTTGCCTTTTCTTTTGCGAATTTAATCAAAGTTTCTATAAGATTTGTTGCAATTCCTTGGTTCCAAAATTTTCTTTGAACACACAAACCTATAGTACCACGATGGGACATTCTTCTGTTATTTAAAGTAGAATAGTTTGCAGTTCCAACAATCATTCCATTTACCTCAGCAACAAGCATAATCTCATTATCACTATTTAAAAGCTCTTGTAAAAATCTCTCTTCTTCCTCAACTGTAATTGGTAAACCTTCTTCTCCATACCTCAGATTATCGGTTTCAGCGCCACAAATCTTTATATGTTCCAATATTTTTTCTGCATCACTAGGAAGTGCCTCTCTGATATTAATTTTCATATTAACTCCCATTATTATTTATATTTAACATTATCTTTTAAAAAAAACGATGAATTTCTAACACTTCTAAATCCCTACAAAAACTTCTACTATTTTTCTGATTTTATCCAGAACAGATTCTTTCTTCTTTTCTCTTGCTCCTTGTCTACGAGAGGTTGGAGGAATTAGTCCGTCCAGCTCATCACCAGCATACTCAACGTAACCTCTACTAATAGCTTTTTCAATGAAACGATTGGATCCATCCTTTAATTTTTCCTCTTCAACTATTCTATCTATATTTTTTTCTTTTTCTTTTCTAGCAAATGCGTAGAAAGATTCCAAAATATCATCTTTATTTTTAAGTTCAGATAGTCTCATATGATTTATAAAATCCATAACAAGTCCTTCTTTTGCCCTCGTGCCAAGACTGGATCTTATTACTCTTCTAACTTCTGCCTTAAGACTTTCAATATCGTTATTTTCTTTAGACTTTTCAAGAATTAGTGCTAAGATATAATCAAGATTTATTTCGTCAGTCTTAAGAAGATCAATCTGGAACTCCACATCAGAGAAATCTATACTAGTGCCGCCATCTTGTGAAGTATGTTTCCTAGAATTTTCTCTAATATCGACATAGACACTCTTCATATCCTGCATTAGTCTATCAGAAATTATTTTTTCAAAGTTTTCAAACTCATCGAAATTCTTCAAAATATTTTCAGATTTTAAAAGTTCGCCAAATAACTGGGCAAATTCTTTTTTGTCCGCATCTAGGACTATTTCAGTAGGATCAGGAAATTTCGCCACGATTTCTTCGCAAATATCTATATAGCCTCTGGTGATTTTACCAGTTTCCTCATCAGTGAATCCGTTCATATAACTATCATAGCTCTTTTCCAAAATTATATTCACGCTGTTTTCATCACCAAAAGTTTTAATGGCATCCTGAGTTGCCTTCTCCAAATCCCTAAAACAAACTATATTTCCAAATGTCTTAACCTTGTTAAGAATTCTATTTGTCCTTGAAAAAGCTTGAATTAAACCATGATATCTTAGATTCTTATCTACAAATAAAGTATTTAGAGTTGGTGCATCAAATCCAGTTAAGAACATCCCGACTACGATTAATAAATCTATTTCCTTATTCTTAACTTTTAGAGAGAGATCTTTGTAGTAGTTTTGGAAGTCATTTCCTTCTGTAGAATAATTGGTCTTAAAATAACCATTGAAATCTTCGATAACCTTGTCCAGAAATTCCTTTCCAGTTAGCTCCATTGCAGAAGGATCGAAATTTTCCTCTGTAATTTCTCCAATGGCAGACTGTTCTTCGTTCGGAGCGAAACTAAAAATAGTACCAATCTTTAATCTCTTATCTTCTGGAAGAGATTCCTGTTGCCTTGCAAACTCTTCGTAATATAGTTTTGCAGAATCTATGCTCTGTACAGCAAGCATGGCATTAAAACCATTTATTCTTCTATGTTTTAAATCGTAGTATTCGTTCCTGTGAGTCTTCGTATCAAATACTCTTAAAATATGCTTTGTAATTTCTGTTATTCTCTCTGGATGAAGGAGCATTTTATTTTCAATCTTCTTTAACTCACGCTCATCTTCTTCCATTTCAGCAGATTTGAACTTAGGAGTGATATTATTGTAATCCACCTTGAATTTCAAAACTTTTCCGTCTCTAATTGCATCGGTAATTACATAGGAATGGAGTTGAGCTCCAAATATTCCAGCAGTAGTCTCACCATTTAAAGAGTTTTCTGCAAAAATAGGAGTCCCGGTAAAACCAAATTGGTAATATTTTTTAAAAGATTTTCTTATATTCTTCTGTGCATCACCAAATTGTGAGCGGTGACACTCATCATAGATAAGCACACATTGTTTATCATATATTTCATGACTAGGATACCTCTTAACAAACTCATTTAACTTTTGAATCGTCGTTACAACTATTCTATTGTCAGATTTTTCAATAGAACGTTTAAGTTCCTTGGTATCCTTACTTCCATTTACACTGTCTGGTTGAAATCTCTGATACTCTTTCATAGTTTGGTAATCCAAATCTTTTCTATCTACTACGAAGAATACCTTGTCTATAAAATCTAAATCAGTAGCAAGCCTAGCAGCCTTAAAAGAAGTGAGAGTCTTGCCAGAACCGGTGGTGTGCCAGATAAATCCACCAGCTTCCGCTCTGCCAAATTTCTTCGCTTCATAACTAGATCTTATCTTCCATAGTATTCTTTCGGTAGCTGCAATTTGATAAGGTCTCATAATAAGAAGAGTATCGCTGACATCGAAGACACAGTACTTAGTAAGGACTTCTAAAATAACACGCTTTTCAAAAAATGTTTTTGTGAAATCTTCTAAATCACAGATGACTTTGTTTCTTGCATCCGCCCATTCACAAGTGAAATCATAATTATTTTTACTTTGAGAAGTAGTGTTAGCAAAGTACCGGGTATATGTCCCGTTTGAAATTACAAAAACTTGTACATACTTGTATAGAGAATCACCACTATTGAAGCTTTCCTTTGTATATCTATGAATTTGGTTAAAAGCTTCACGCAAATTCACTCCCCTTTTCTTAAGTTCAATATGCACAAGAGGAAGACCATTTACAAGAATAGTTACATCATATCGATTGCTGTGAATTCCCCTTTGTTCAAATTGATTTAGAACTTGAAGATAGTTGTTATAAATATTTTTCTTATCGATGATCTTTATATTTTTAAGAATTCCATTGTCGAAAGTGAAGTCGTAGATATAATTCTCTTGAATCTTTCTCGTCTTTTCGATCATTCCATCATTTGGAGCATCTAGGTATTCAGATAAAAATCTATTCCATTCAGAATCAGAAAAAGTAACGCCATTTAATCTTTCAATCTGAACCTTTAAATTTCTATACATCTCCTCTTTGGATTTAAACTTTACGTGCTCGTATCCTTGGGAAACTAAATTTTCAATAAGTTTCCTTTCGAGATCCGCTTCGCTTTGATATCCAGAATCCCTAAAATCTAAATCTTTTTTATAATTTGCAAGGATTATACCGTTAGGCATCTCCGCAATAGTAGACGTATTATAATTTGCAATTATATCGGACATAATAACTCCTTTCTATCTAGGAAAATCTAAAAGTTTCTCTCTATAGTACTCATATTGTTTCTGTCTTAGCTCAATTTCTTTAGGTAATCCTTCATTAATATCATTTATTAAACTTTCGAACTTATCAAGAATAGAAACCACATACTCTTGAACATAAAGTGGTGGAATGGGTATTTTTGTTTCAGAAAATTTAGAAATCCATAATCTTTTATGTTCAGATATATCAACATTTAAAGTATTCATATAGTAATAAATGTATCTAAAATTAATTCCTTCCCTCGGTTTTAAAATCTTTATAGCCGATGATTTTACTTTAAAATTAAAATCTATCCACCTAGTAGCAGAGGTAAAATCATCAAAAATAATTACAGGACTTTCTTTGTCAGAATTATAAATTCCTTCAGTTTCATTTGTATATCCAAGTATAAATGTTTTTCCAGGAGTCAACACAGGTGTGCTATAATCTTCATCATACTCTGTTGATTTAACAATGTATTTTGATGATTGTTCATAATCTAACAAGGTTCCAAGTTTTTCCCACTTAATTTCAATCAAATTAATACCTAATATATCACAAGCTTCTTTTAATATATCAAAATAGCTACTAGAAATTAATTGTGTGTGTGTGTGTGTGTG
>CABTWG010000071.1 GCA_902488455.1 uncultured Peptoniphilus sp. | reverse complement strand
TCGACTCACTTCGTTCGCTCAGGGTGACAACCACTAAATAATTTTATTTACTAATTAATAACCATTATCTCCCATGCTCTACGTAGAGCATTTAATTTTTTACCAATCAAAAAAATTCACAAAAATTTAAGAAAATAGCTCTCAAATTTAATACTTTTGTAAACTATTAAAAGAAAAGCTATGATATACTAAAAAAAGAGGTGGTAAAATGAAGCTTATAGAGATTCGCGACCTAAAGAAAATCTATAAAATGGGCACAGAAAAAGTAGTAGCCCTTGGAGGAATAAATCTGGATATATATGAAGGAGAGATCCTCTGCCTACTAGGTACATCTGGCTCAGGAAAATCCACACTTTTAAATATGGTTGCAGGACTTGATAAACCTACCTCGGGATCGATAACCATAGGCGGGGTACATATCGAGAAATTAAACGAAAATCAAGTGACTAAATTTAGAAGATTAAATGTCGGATTTATATTCCAATCCTATAATCTAATAAAGAATCTTTCGGCAATGGACAATGTGAGCCTGGGACTTATATTTAAAGGAGTGCCGAAGAAAAAACGAGATGAACTGGCAAAGGACATACTTGAAAAAGTAGGACTAGGTGACAGACTCCACCACAAACCGAATGAGATGAGTGGAGGACAGCAACAGAGAGTTTCAATAGCCAGAGCATTCGTAGATGCACCGAGGATTATCTTTGCAGATGAGCCGACGGGAAACCTTGATACCAACACATCATTTGAAGTAATGAACCTCATGTGTGAAATGGCAAGGAAGAACAATCAGACACTGATAATAGTAACCCACGACGTAGAGACATCCATCTACGCAGATAGAATAGTGGACATGAGAGACGGGATGATAACAAGCATAGAAGACAATGATGCAAAGATACCTAGAAAGGAGATAGTATGAAAAAAATAACTTCTATATTACTGGCATTTATAATGCTAATTACAATTAATACTTATGCAACAGGGAAAGAGGATTATGGAAAGATAATAGTTTCTGTAAATCAGACGATAAATATGGCAGCCAATGGATCGCAACAAGTTCCAGTAACTATCAATATCAACAATATGAAAGGCAGAGAAGTAACAAATCTTACTTTAAAAGCATCAATAAAAGATCCGGACAAAGTATATATAGCAGGAGATGGTTATCTATACAATGGATCCGATAAAGTTTTTGACGCTAGATTAAATAATAATTTAACTGATGGAAAATTTACTGGATATTTCGACATAGTTACAGAAAGTGATTTTGTAGGTGGGACTATTCCAGTCACTTTAGATTTACAATACGATATAGGCGGAGAAAGAGTAACACAACAAGAAACCATATATGTAAGAATAAATGGAAGATCTAACCCGGCAATAGAAATTAAAAAAGTTGACACCTTCTGGATCAACGAACAAGAAGCGGGAAAGGAATTCCAAGTTCCATTCCAAGTGACAAACACAGGGGATGCACCAGCAAATAACATTAAAATCTCCCTTGATGGACTAAAATCAAAGGAAATAACCCTTGCAAACGGTCTTTCAACTGCAGATATCACAACCTTAAACCCGGGCGAAACTCAGTATATTACATTTAATCTAAAATCAGATAAGTCAATGGCACCCGGAACATATATGTTAAACCTTGATTATACGTTTTCGGGATATGGAGCAGATGCAAATAAAACTAATGAACAAGCTCCAAAGACTGGTAAATATCAATTTTCATTTAATATAACCAAGTCACAACAAGAGCCTTCAGCACTAGAGTTTAAAAATATCAAATTTCCAACTGGAATCCTATATAGAAATTCAAAAGCTACAATCTCCTTTGACCTAGAAAACACAGGAAGGCTAGTTGCTAAGAATCTAAAAGTACAAGCAAATAGTCAAGACCAAAACGGACTAGCTTCAAGAACTGTGTCAATCATCCAATTAAAGGAATTGGCACCAGGAGAAAAGAAGAATTTTTCATACGATTTTATGGTTACACCTTCTGCAGAAACCAAGAACTATCCAGTTGAGTTAAAAGTTGAATACACAGATGACTCAAAGGCAGAAGCTCAATCTACAAGTCAAATAGTAGGAGTATTTGTAAAAGCACCTACGGATAAAAATGATGGTAAGCCTGTAAATGAATCTACACCTAAACTTATAATTGAAGATTATTATTTAGAACCACAAACCATAGAAGCAGGCAAGCCATTTAAACTATATTTAAAATTCTTCAACACCAATGCGAAAAAGGCGGTTAAGAATATCAAGATTTTCTTAACTTCAGATACACAAGAATCGGTAGGCTCAGGAGAATCAGGTGGTCAACATGGAGGATCAATGCCAACAGCATCAGTATTTACGCCTGTAGACTCTTCAAACACATTCTACATTGCAAACATCGCACCGGGAGCTAGGGTTGAAAAAGAAATTTCATTTACTACAGTTCCTGATACTGCTGCGAAGACCTATACAGTAGTTGCAAACTTTGAATACGAAGACGCAAAGGCAAACAAATATACAGACACTGCTCAAATCGGCGTGCCTGTAGTTCAACAGGCAAAGCTTGAAGTGGGAGATGTGCTTCCTCAAGGGGAATTTATGTTAGGATCTGAAACTCCGCTTTCAATAGATTATTACAACACTGGTAAGGCAAATCTTTCAAATGTCATGATTAAGATCAAGGGTGAAGGATTAAAATTCGACACTCCATCATACTATAAAGGAGCTTTTGCACCGGGCTCTCAAGATACTTTTTTGGTAAATGTAACTCCTGAAACTCCAGGAAATAAAAAGGTTGAGCTTGTATGGACATTTGAAGATTCCATGGGAGTTACCCAAGAGATAAAGAAGGAATATGAATTTACCGTAGAAGATATGCCTCAAATGGATGAAAATGATATGAACAACCAAGATATGAAGGGCGGAGGAGGCTCCAAACTAATTTTCAAGATACTTGGTGGAGTTGCAGTTGCGGCAGCGGCAATAGGTGGAGCATTCTTTATCCACAAGAAAAAGAAAAAAGAAGATGAGGATCTAACAATCTAATGAAGTTTAACGATTTATTCAAAATGGCGGCGGGGAATTTGGCTTCTAGGAAGCTAAGGACATTCCTAACCGTTCTAGGCGTAATAATCGGTGCAACGGCAATAATTATAATTATCTCAATCGGTCGTGGCTTTAAATACATGAACTCAAAATTCTATGAAGATATGGGGGATATGAGAATCTTGGAGTTAAACAATCCATATATGGGATTTGATCCAGAGACGGATAAGACAGGATACAAAAAGCCGAAGAAGAAGCCGATGAACAATCAAACAATAAAAGATGTTTCGGAAATAGAACACGTAAAGGCGGTAATTCCAGTATATGAAGGAGTTATAAGCCTGAAAATGGGAAGAGAAGAGGCTACCTATGTAGACATTGTAGGAATGCCTCCTCAATACATGGAAGACTATGGGCTTTCGCTTGAGAATGGAAAGTATGTTTCCCCGGGAGAAAAAAATCCTGTAGTAATAATGGGAAGCTCAGTCAAGTATCAATTTTATGACAAAAGTCGTCCTAACTACTTCTCAGAAAAGAAATCTCTAATGAATAGAAAAATCTACATTACAAAATTTGAGCCAAAGAGCACAGACGACGATGGAATGTCATCTATGGGAACTATGGAAATGGGTGGAGATCAAAATAGTCAAAGCGATGGCAAACAGGTTCAACTTAGAATCTCTGGAGAAACTGTAAATGGAGGAGATTACCGAAAAAACAGCAGTGTCTTCATGAGTATAGAAGCTTATAAAAGCTTGGCAAGTCAATTTAAAGTCAAATTAAAATCTAAAGACTACAACAATATAAAAGTAGTAGTTGACGATATAAAAAATGTAGATCAAGTTACTAAGGAGCTAAAAGATAAGGGATACCGTCCTTATAATATGACGAAGGAATTCCTAGACAACGCCAACAAGCAAATAGGAATCGTGCAAGCGGTGTTCGGCGGTATCGGAGCAATCTCATTTATAATTGCAGCTATAGGAATCGCAAACACGATGATTATGTCCATCTACGAAAGAACTAAAGAGATAGGAATAATGAAGGTAATAGGGGCATCTATAAAAGATATTCAAAACCTATTCCTTTTAGAAGCGAGTCTTATAGGTCTTATTGGAGGAGTGATTGCAGTTATAAATTCTCTAATCATTTCTGTAGTGGCGAATAAAGTTTTCTATGGATACTTTATGGGGCAGCTAGGCGGAGAGACAATAAACTTCGAGCCTAAGATTTCAATAGTTTCAGTCGGACTTATCCTAACCGCTCTAGGATTTTCAACGCTAATTGGACTTCTTTCAGGATACCTACCTGCAAGGCGTGCAATGAAACTATCAGCACTTGATGCTATAAGAACTGAATAAAATAATAAAAGCAACGAAGAGAATTTTTAAATTTTGTGGTGACCCCATAAAGTTGGACCTAATACCAGGACTTGTAGTTTACTTTTCCTGGTATTATTTTATTCCTTTCCACCCCTAGGGGTGGAAAAATTTTTATGCTGTGTTTAACTTTCTATATTCAACTG
>CABTWG010000070.1 GCA_902488455.1 uncultured Peptoniphilus sp. | reverse complement strand
CTCCATTTCAACGAGTTCGATGAGTTCTGGGTCGTCTACTTGGTCTTCTTTGTTCAAGAATACTACGATTTTTGGAACGCCAACTTGACGGCTCAAGAGGATGTGTTCTCTTGTTTGTGGCATTGGTCCGTCTGCTGCACTTACTACTAGGATTGCTCCGTCCATTTGGGCTGCTCCTGTTATCATGTTCTTTACGTAGTCGGCGTGACCTGGACAGTCTACGTGTGCGTAGTGACGGTTTGGTGTTTCATATTCTACGTGAGATGTTGAGATTGTGATTCCTCTTTCTCTTTCTTCTGGTGCCTTGTCTATGTGGGCATAGTCTATGAATTCTCCGCTGCCGTATCTCTTATTTAATACTAATGTTATTGCTGCTGTTAGTGTTGTTTTACCGTGGTCAACGTGGCCTATTGTTCCTACGTTAACGTGAGGTTTATTTCTTTCAAATTTTGCTTTTGCCATAATTTTCCTCCTAAGATTTATTTATCTTTTTTATCTCCTAAAACTTCTTCTGCAATTGACTTAGGAACTTCTTCGTAATGGTCAAATTGCATTGAATAGTTTGCTCTACCTTGTGTGTTTGAACGTAAACTTGTTGCATAGCCAAACATTTCAGCTAATGGTACATATGATGTTACGATTTGTGCACCTGCTACAAGTTCCATACCTTCCATTCTTCCACGTCTAGAATTTATATCTCCAATTACATCACCCATATATTCTTCAGGTGTAGTAATTTCAACTTTCATAACTGGTTCAAGTAATACTGGACCTGCCTTTGCCATTGCATCTCTAAGAGCCATTGAGCCTGCTATCTTAAATGCCATTTCTGATGAATCGACTTCGTGGTAAGAACCGTCATATAATGTTACCTTTAAGTCAAGAACTTCGTATCCGCCTAATATACCTGATTGTAAGGCTTCTTCAATACCTTGTTGAGTAGGTCCAATAAATTCTTTTGGAATTGCTCCACCAACAATTGCATTTTCAAATACAAATCCTTGTCCATCTTTTAAAGGTTCGATTTTTATCTTAGCGTGACCATATTGTCCACGTCCACCTGATTGACGTACATATTTACCTTCGCCTTCAGCAGGCTTAGTAATAGATTCTCTGTAAGATACTTGTGGGTTACCAATATTAGCTTCAACTTTAAATTCTCTTAACAATCTATCAACGATAATGTCTAAGTGAAGTTCTCCCATACCTGCAATAATTGTTTGACCTGTTTCTTCATTTGTATATGTTCTGAAGGTTGGGTCTTCTTCTGCTAATTTTTGAAGAGCTATTGCCATCTTATCTTGAGATGCTTTAGTTTTTGGTTCAATAGCTACTGAAATAACTGGTTCTGGGAATTCCATCTTTTCAAGAATTACTTGGCTTTTTTCATCACATAAAGTATCCCCAGTAGTTGTATCTTTTAAACCTACAGCAGCTGCAATTTCACCTGCATAAATTTCATCAATTTCAGTTCTCTTATTAGCATGCATTTGTAGGATTCTTCCGATTCTTTCACGCTTACCCTTTGTAGAGTTTGTTACATAGCTTCCAGCTTTTAGAACTCCAGAATATACTCTAAAATATGCTAGTTTACCAACATATGGGTCAGTAACAATTTTAAATGCAAGTGCTGAGAATGGTTCGTCATCAGATGCGTGACGTTCTACCGGATTTCCTTGAAGATCTGTTCCTTCAATCGGTGGCACATCAAGTGGAGCTGGAAGATAATCAATAACTGCATCAAGTAGTAATTGAACTCCCTTGTTTTTGTAGGATGAACCACAAAGTACTGGAGTTAATTTAACTGCTAGAGTTCCTTTTCTAAGAGCTCTTTTAATAAGTTCTTCAGAAATTTCTTCTCCTTCAAGATACTTATCCATAAGCTCATCATCGAAGTCTGCAGCCTTTTCTATCATCTTATCTCTGTATTCATTTGCTAAATCTAAATATTCTTCAGGAATATCAGTTTTATCTATAACTTCACCTAAATCATCAGTATAAATTTCAGCTTCCATTCTAACTAAGTCAATCATACCGATAAACTTATCTTCTGCTCCCATCGGTATTTGAATTGCTACAGGATTTGCGTGTAGTTTCTTTTCAATAGTGTTAACTGATCTAAAGAAATCAGCTCCTGTAACATCCATTTTGTTTATATGACATATTCTTGGAACATGGTACTTATCAGCTTGTCTCCAAACTGTTTCTGATTGTGGTTCTACACCTGATTTGGCATCAAAAAGTGCAACAGCTCCGTCAAGAACTCTTAAAGATCTTTCAACTTCAACTGTAAAGTCAACGTGTCCAGGAGTGTCTATAATATTTAATCTATAGCCTTTCCAATAGCAAGTTGTTGCTGCAGAAGTAATTGTGATACCTCTTTCTTGCTCTTGTTCCATCCAGTCCATTTGAGCTGCACCTTCGTGAGTTTCACCTATCTTATGAATTTTTCCAGCATAAAATAAGATACGTTCAGTAGTTGTAGTTTTACCAGCATCAATATGTGCCATGATACCTATATTTCTAACTTTTTTTAATGGTATCTCTCTAGGCATGCTTTTCCTCCCTTATATCCATTACCATCTATAGTGAGCAAAGGCCTTGTTAGCTTCCGCTGTCCTATGCATTTCTTCTTTTCTCTTAACGCTGCCGCCTAAATTATTTGAGGCATCAAGAATTTCTTTTGCAAGTCTATCATCCATAGTGTGTTCTCCTCTGGCTCTTGCATATTTAACCAACCATCTAAGTCCTAAAGTTTGACGTCTTTCTGGTCTAACTTCCATAGGAACTTGATATGTTGCTCCACCAATTCTTCTACCTTTAACTTCTAGAACAGGCATTACATTATTTAAAGCTTTATAAAAAACTTCTATGGCCTCTTCACCTGTTTGTTCGGCAATCTTTTCCATTGCGCTATATACAATTCTTTGAGCAGTTCCCTTTTTTCCATCTAACATGACGTTATTTATTAGTTTTGTGATAACAACATCATCATAAACAGGATCGGCCATAACTTCTCTTTTTTGTATGTGTCCTTTTCTTGGCATAACTTCCCTCCTTAACCATTTAGTAATTCACTGGTACTCGGTTTGTCCCGTTTGCTAAGAATCTATAAAAAAATCTATATATTCTCATTAATTTTTAGGCTTCTTTGTACCGTATTTAGATCTTGCTTGCTTTCTATCAGTTACACCTGCAGTATCAAGTGTACCTCTGATTATATGGTATCTAACACCTGGTAAGTCTTTAACTCTTCCACCACGGATTAAAACAACACTGTGTTCTTGAAGATTATGTCCGATTCCAGGAATATAAGCCATAACTTCATATCCATTAGTCAAACGAACTCTGGCTACTTTTCTTAAAGCTGAATTAGGTTTCTTTGGTGTTACTGTTCTAACCGCTATACAAACTCCTCTTTTTTGTGGAGAATTAGCTTCTGTTTCAGTTTTCTTCAAAGTATCATAGTTCACATCAAGTGCTGGTGATTTAGATTTAGTATGAATCTTTTTTCTACCATTTTTGACAAGTTGATTAATTGTTGGCATTCGTGCACCTCCTATAAATAAATTGTACATTTTTTAAGACTACCTAGAGGTAGTCTTAATCTCCTAAATACTGTATAATTCTACCACCAAATAGCTTATCTGTCAATTGAATTTTGGTAAACTTATAATTTATTCATATTAAATTTTATTATTTTAAAATTTTTATTATTATTTTTTATATTTTTTTATAATTCTACTGATATATTTGTAAAAATTTTTAATTATTTATTTTATAATGTATAATAACATTATAAATGGAGGTTATATAATGAAAATTAACAAAAAAATCGCAGCAGGTGCACTTACACTTGCAATGCTTTCAACTTCTATCTCTTCTGTTTTTGCTTTTAATTTACCAAAAGTAGATAAGGCAATAAACAATTCTCAAAAAATAGATGTTTTAAAGAAGGCAAATTTAATCCATGGCTATGCAGATGGAAGTTTAGGTCTTGACAAAAGCTTAACTAGATCAGAACTTACTACTCTTATAGTTTTTGCTATAGGTGAAGACAAAAAGGCTGAAAGTCTTAAAAATGAAGAAAGTCCATTCAAGGATGTCGATAAGAAATATTGGGCTAATGGTATCATTAAAGTTGGTGTTGAAGTAAAAAATGCCAAGGGTCTCAAATTAATTCACGGTTATCCAGATCAAACTTTCAAAGGCGAAAATAAAATAACTTATGCTGAACTTCTAACAATTCTTGATATTTTAAAATCAGACAAGATTGATGAAAAAGCTGCAAAAGATGCTTCTTGGCCAAAAGATTGGATTAAATGGGCTGAAGAACTTAAAATTATTGGAAAAGATAGCGGAATTGAAATAAAAGATTACAATAAGGAAGCTAACAGAAATGATGCTTTCGTTCTTTTATATAATACCTTAGCTTCAGAAATTTCTGAAAAGAAAGAAGATAAGAAAGAAGATAAATCAAACATTGAAGGTGTTAAAAAAGATGTTAAAGCTTATTTAGAAGCACTTGATAAAAATAATGTTCTTGTAACTTTAAATTCTGTTGCAGGAGATGATGGATTTGAAGG
>CABTWG010000069.1 GCA_902488455.1 uncultured Peptoniphilus sp. | reverse complement strand
TCAAGCAGAAGACGGCATACGAACCAATTTGGGCAATCGGAACAGGTAAGACCTGTAGCCCAGAAGATGCAGAAGCCATGTGTAAAAACATCCGCGAAACTTTAAAAGAAATGGGATTTGAACAAGATAAGATCAGAATCTTATATGGAGGTTCAGTTAAACCTTCAAATATAGCTGGACTTATGACTATGGAAAATATAGATGGAAGCCTGGTGGGAGGAGCGTCCCTAAAGGTGGAAGATTTTGTAAAATTAGTTAATTATAAAGGAGAAATATGAGTTTTATATCCAATGTATACGCTAGAGAAGTGCTAGACTCTAGGGGAAATCCAACTGTAGAAGTAGAAGTATTTACAGAAGCAGGCGGATTTGGTCGTGCAATCGTGCCAAGTGGAGCATCTACAGGAGTCCACGAAGCAGTAGAATTAAGGGACAACGACAAAGCTAGATACCTAGGCAAAGGCGTAGAAAAAGCAGTAGAAAATGTAAATAAATTATCTGAAAAACTATCTTACTTCGACGTAAGAGACCAAGTAACGATAGATAATTTCCTAATAAAAGAAGATGGAACAGACAACAAGAAGAACTTAGGAGCAAATGCGATCCTTGGAATCTCAATAGCAGTTAGCCGTGCGGCGGCAGATGAGTTAAACATTCCTTACTACCAATACTTAGGCGGAACCAATGGCAAGGTGCTACCAGTACCAATGATGAACATTCTAAACGGTGGAGAACACGCAGATAATAACGTGGACATCCAAGAATTTATGATATTACCAGTAGGAGCGCCAACATTTAAAGAAGCACTTAGAATGGGAGCAGAAGTATATCATTCACTTAAAAATGTGTTGAAGGAAAAGGGACTAGGCACAGGAGTAGGCGATGAAGGTGGATTTGCACCAGATTTAAAATCCAACGAAGAAGCACTAAACGTAATAGTTCAGTCAATAGAAAGAGCAGGCTATGTATCAGGAGAAGATGTAGTTTTAGCAATGGACGTAGCAGCTTCAGAATTCTATAATGCAGAAGAAGGAACCTACTACCTAAACGCAGAAGACAAGGAGTTCACTTCAGAAGAACTCGTTTACTTCTACGAAGATCTAGTATCTAAATATCCAATAGTTTCCATAGAAGACGGCCTTGCAGAAGATGACTGGGAAGGATGGAAATTCCTAACAGAAAGACTTGGCAAGAGAATAATGCTCGTTGGAGACGACCTATTCGTAACCAACACAGAAAGACTAGAAAGAGGAATAAAAGAAAAGGTAAGTAACTCCATACTAATAAAGCTAAACCAAATAGGAACAGTAACAGAAACAATGGATGCCATAGAACTTGCAAAGAGACATAATATGACAGCGATCATCTCCCACAGATCAGGAGAAACAGAAGACACAACAATAGCAGACCTAGCAGTAGCAACCAACGCAGGATTTATAAAGACCGGCGCACCAGCGAGATCTGAACGTATAGCAAAATACAACGAACTATTAAGAATCGAGGACATGCTATTTGACTCTGCAATCTACGCAGGCAAAGAAGCATTTTACAATCTCAGATGAGAATATACTTTATAAGACACGGAATCGCAGAAGCATTTGCAAGTGATGACAAGAGAAGAGGATTGACCTTCGAAGGAAGGATGAAGCTAGAAGATACATTCTCCAAATTTGCAAAAGAATTCAAAAAAGAAGGCATAACCGACTATAGAATATTCTGCTCCACATACCAAAGATCAATGGAAACGGCAGAAATATTGTCGGAATACTTGGGAGAAAACTATTCAATAAAACAGTATCTAGGAGGATGTACCACCAAGGAACTCATGTATAGACTAGAACTAAGCAGAAAGAAATGCTACATCCTAATCTCCCACGAGCCATTTATCAGTAACTGGATATTTGAACTAACAGGAGAAGACGTAATCGTAAGCAGAGGCTCCATCCATAAGATCGATATATAAAATAAAATATTAATATACGGGGCTGTTAAAAGTCCCAATATAAAAAAGGCGAGGAAACTAAACATCCTCGTCTTTTTCTGATACAATATGTTTATAAAAAAATAGCATTACATCATCATTAACTAAACACACAAGTTAATGGACATTTCAATTAAAATTAAACATAAATACAAAAGTATACATCCCAGATGACATAAAAGTGAGGCTTGTAAAAAATAAATTTAAAATGAAATAATAAAATCGAGAGATAAGATGAAAAAATTATATGAAAAAATAGATGAATTTAAAAATAAATATCCCATTGAAAAGGAATTTGAAAACAGAATTCCAGATCCAAAGTTCTTATATATGGGAGATGCCATCTTGGAAGAGGCTATAGCTGCAGTCCTTGCCGGCAAAAACATCCTCTTAGTTGGTGATAAGTCTACCGGGAAAAATGTCCTAGCAGAAAATTTGGCATATCTCTTTGGCCGCCCAATGTGGAATATTTCCTTTCACGTAAGTGTCGACGCATCAAGTCTAATTGGTGATGACACCCTAAAATCAGGCGACGTAATTTTTAGGGAAGGACCAATATCTCTTGCCAGCACCTATGGCGGCTTTGCTGTCCTTGATGAAATAAATATGGCGAAAAATGAAGCGATGGCTGTCCTTCATTCAGTTCTTGACTACAGGAGGAGGATTGACATACCTGGCTACAAACTTATAAATGTTCACCCTGCCACACGATTTATAGCAACAATGAACTATGGATACGAAGGCACTCGCGATCTTAACGAAGCCCTTTTATCAAGATTTGCTATTATTAAAATGCCAAGAATCTCCGATAGTGACCTTAAACATTTGATCAAGACCCACCACCCATACCTTAAGGAAATTTATATAAATGACATAGCAAACTTTTTTAAAGACCTAAAAGACAAGGCTTCAGCCCATGAAATCTCTGATTCAGCACCAGATCTTAGGGGTATTTTTGACGGGTTAGATTTAATAAAAGAAGGCCTTGAATTTAAGGAAGCTATGAGACTTTGCCTGGTAAATAAGATTTTCGATGACTATGAGGCTGATTTAATCGAAGATTTATTAAAGGCACGTTTCCCAGAAAATATTTACCAAGAAGACATTACAAATGAATAGGGCCAAAGATAAAATTTATGAAAATCGAATATATAACCTCCAATGGGCAGGAGCCACGAGTTATGACTTTGACAATTTTATCATAGGCAAAAATATCGATGGCAATCCGGATTTTTACCTAAACCTAATTATTGGCTTAGCTGTAAAATACCTTGGGCATAGAGAAATTGAAAATCTTATTAACACTTGGACCGACAACCATAGACGAGATAAGTATGACCTTGGTTTAATTTATATACTTGAAGACTTTGCATATAATAAAGAATTAGGTAAAAGGCCAGTTTTAGAGTCTTTGAGAAAATCCTACGCGAAAAAATTCCTCGAAGACAAGTACGACCTCCAAAGAAGGAACCTTGCCCTAAGGCAAAATCAAATGTACAGGCTTGAAATTCTTAGGATGAAGGAGATCCTTGGATTAAGTCCTGAGAAAATTTCTAAAAAAGACTTAAGGCTTTATAAAAATCTAATTTTGCCAGAAGATACTGACAGCACTAATTTAGAAGAAAGAGTCCTTGATCTTTTTAAAACCTATCTTGGTTACAAGGAAAATGACATTCATAATAAAGTCCCATTTTTAAAATTTTCCTTTTTTGAAAGTGCAGGAAGGGTAAGCCTTGAAAGGTCAATTATGCCGTCAAGCTTTGCAGGCAAAAATGAAAAATCACATGGTTTAAGAGCTTTTATCTTGGATTTTAAAATAAAAAAACGCAAGGAAAGCCGAGACTACATAGAAAAAACCTTTGGCAAATCGATTTTTGATGAAAAAACAAGACTTGGAATAGAAAGAGACCTTTGTACTGGTGGCCACAAAAAATCCAGACTATTCTATACAAGAGGAATCACAGAAAATGATAAGGACCTCGACCAAGAATTAAATAAAAAAACTATTGAAAGACACCTCTTGAAATTTAAGGCCAACCAAGCCGCCTATACGAAAGCCATTAGTCTTTTGTCCAAGGAAATAAAACTAAGACTTAATCTCACTTCTTCCTTTGATGAAGATATAAGCTCAAGGGGAAAACTCGTTCCCCGACTTGCCTACAAGGCAGAAATATCCGACAGGGCAAAGATTTTTAAGAAGAAAAATCTTGTAACCGACCCATCCATGAAGGTGGACCTTTTAGTCGATGGATCTGCATCCCTTCTTAATAAGGAATCAGAAGTCGCCATCGAAGCATATATCCTTTCTAAATCATTAGAAAACAACTCTATCTTAGTTAGGGTAATTTCCTTTCAGACAGTAGGCGATTTTACAATTTTAACCATTTTAAAAGACTATGATGAGAAGGCTGAAATCAAGAAAATCTTTCGCTTCAAAACCATTGGCTGGAATAGGGATGGGCTCGTTTTTCGTGCTTATAGGGCAATACTTGATAAAGACATAAGAGATACTCTAAGCTTAATTTTAACAGATGCCAACCCACAAGACTTAAAGCCCTTAATCACAAAAGGCTTTAGGCTTAACAAGACCTATCAAGACCAAGCGGGCATTGAAGATGCAAAGAAAAATATCAATGAGCTTAGGAAAAAAGGCCTAAGAATTGCTGCCATTATAAGTGGCGACCATACTGATAACGCTAGAGAAATCTACAGGTCAGATTTCATAAAAATAGATAAGGCAAGCTCCATAGCAAGAGCCTGTGGCAAATTTATAAAAAAACAAATATCATCCATAGAGAAAAGCTGAATTCTTCTTCAATCGAATTCGGCTTTTTATTTTAAAAAATATCCTCCCAATTGCAGTCGCCCTAAGCGGAAGAGCCGAAGGCTCTGCAGTCGAGTTCAGCAAATCAGCCTTCGTAATGCTCGGCTTCTTTGGAACTCTTTGCACGAGACCTGCTG
>CABTWG010000068.1 GCA_902488455.1 uncultured Peptoniphilus sp. | reverse complement strand
TCTGGTTTCTCTTAAGAATTTTTAAGAACTTTTCGCATTTTGCTTGGTTTATTCTTTGTTTTTTTGCTTACACTATTTAATTTTCATTTTCCTTCGCTGTTTTTCGACAGCTTATTTAGTATATAATAAAATCGAACTCTTGTCAAGGACATTTTTCAAATTTTTTAAAGTTTTTTGAAGTTTAAAGGGAAGATCAATGTCTTCGACAAGGTCGACTTTGTTAGTATACAATTTTCTATAGTTCTTGTCAACAACTTTTTTAAATTTTTTTAAATTTATTTGTTTTCTCTTTTTAGTCTTAGGTTGAATCCTTGTGATTCTAACACATCTGCTACATTTCTTTTTACTTCTATCTCTGGTTTAAGCCTTGCTACTACTTGTTCACTAAAGGTGTCGCTTCTCTTTCCGTTTTCTCTTAGGTCGTAGTAGTTTGTCATTTCTTCGTCGTATTCTTTTATCGCTTCTTTATATGATGGAAGTATTTTATATTCGTTTTCAAAGAATTTAAGTTCCATTGGCATTCTTGGTTTTAGTTGTGGCTTTTCTTTTGGATATCCAAATCCTATTCCTAGTACTGGAAATACTAATTTAGGAAGTTTTAGAACTTCTACTAGTTTTGCCATGTTATTTAGAATTGATCCGAAGTATACTGCGCCCATGCCCATCAATTCTATTGCTACTGTAAGGTTTTGTATCGCCAATGTGGCGTCGGTAAATCCTTGGAAGAATTTGTCCATATCCCCTGAGGTCGTTGGTTCAAATCCATTTTCTCTTGCTATTCTATCGTTTCTAAGTGTATCTACTACGAAGATCCATAACTCTGGTACGTCTAGCAAGTATTTCTGTGTGGAGATTTCATAGATCTTTTCTCTTAAGCCTTTGTCTGTCACCCTTATAATAGAAGAGTTTTGCATTCCTGTGCTTGATGCCGTTCTATTTACTACTTCTAATAGTGTGTCTATGGTTTCTTTTTCCACTGGTCTTTCTTCAAACTGTCTTATGGTTCTATGGTTTAGTTGTGTCTTTATCGTTTCGTTCATTTTTCTCCTCTTTTCTATTTCAAATTTCTACTTCAATTTTCTAATATATAATAGAAAGAATTATCGCCGTTAGTATTCCGCATAGACATGTGGCAAGGGACGCCATCGCTCCTGCTACTTCTGAATGTTCCATCGCCTTATTGGTTCCAAATACGTGACTTCCTGTTCCTAGCGCTAGTCCCATGGCTTCGTCTGTCTGTATCTTAAGTGCCTTTTGTATGAACTCCTTGGTTACTACTCCTGTTGTTCCTGCTACTATTATGGATGCTATTGTAAGTGGAACCAGCCCTCCTATTTGAAGTGATACTTCTGCTCCTATGGCTGTGGTGGTCTGTTTTGGAAGTAGGCTAAGAAGTGTTTCTTCGGTTAGTCCAAATAGTTTTGAAAGTCCATAGACTGAGCCAAGTCCGACGCAAGTTCCTACTATTATAGATATCAAAATTTCAAATTTATATTTTTTTAGTAAATCCCTCTTCCTATATAGTGGTAGTCCAAGTGCCACAGTTGCTGGCGCAATAAAGAATGTGAGGATAGATCCTCCTGCGTTGTATTGTTCATAAGGGATTTTTAATACATAGTTTATGAGCATTATTACTATCGCCGAAATAAGCAGCGGATTAAGAAGCGGATTTTTTACATTCTTAAGTGCCCTTGATACTAAAAAGAATATACAGATCGTTATTGTAAATCCAAATATTTCTGTGCTTATAAAGTTCATTTCTTCCTCCTTATGAGCGTGTCTGCAACTTTAGCTGTGACTAAGTTTATAAGGAAGGTTGATACTATACAGGTGACCAATATCCCTACTATTTCTGTCTTTATCTGTGGATATATCTCTTTCACTTTTACCATTCCTGGTATAAATGCTATTATCATGTTGGCTAGGAGAAATTCCGCCGCTTTTTCTATCTTTTTTTCTTTTATTATATTTGTCATAAGTAATAGAACCATGAGTACTAGCCCTATTACTGGTGCCGGCAGTGGTACGCCCAGGACTTTATTTAAAAAATCTCCCGCGAGAAGCACCGCCATTATTATTGCAAATCCTTCTATCATGCTTCGCTCCTTTTAAAGTTATAGTATGCACTTAGAATTATGATTGCCATTCCCGTCATACTTACTAAATCCGTTTTTTCGCTAAATAAAAAGTATCCTATTAATATGGAAAATATTATTTGAGAAAAATTGTAGACGGATACTTCTGATGCTTTGCTCGTTTTGTATGCCATTGTTAAGAATAGTTGTCCAAATCCAGCTGAGACTCCTATCATCAAAAGATTTATTAGTTCTTTTCCCTGTGGAACTATAAAGTTTCCTATTAAAAATGGTATGCATGCCAAGGTTGAAAATATTCCAAAGTAGAGGATTATTATCTCTCCTCTCACCTTTTTGCCGACGGAAGATAGCATTACCATTGCAAGTCCTGCTGATACTGCTCCTACAACTGCCACAAGTGATGGGACAAGCGATCCGTCAAACCTTGGCTTTACTACCATAAACATTCCTATTATAGAGAGAAATATTGCGATGATTGAATGACTTCCCAGTTTCTCTCCAAGTATTAAGGCTGCAAATATCATTACGAAAAACGGGCTTAGTTTGCCTATTGCAGATGCGTCCGCTATGTTTAGGTATTTAACCGCGTAGAAATTGCACACCATTCCTATAAATCCAAAGAGTGATCTGAAGAAGATTTCTTTTTTCCCGTCTTCGACCTTCATCTCATGGACTCTTCTTTCTTTTACTACTAATAAAAACATAAGTATTGATATTACAAGGTTTCTAAATAACACCTGTTCAAATGTGGGAAGATGTTCTGTGTACCTTATAAATACTGCCATTAAAGCAAAGAAGAATGAAGATAGTATCATGTAGATAGGACCTAGATTCTTCTTTTTATTTAAATTATTCAACTATACTCCTTAAAAATTCTACTACTGTGTCTATCTCTTCCTTTGTGTTGAAGGTTGAAAGACTAAATCTCACCATGCCTTGATCAACTGTTCCTGCCCTCTTGTGCACAAGTGGTGCGCAATGGCTGCCTGGTCTTGAGCATACTTCTAATTGTTCAAATAAAACTCTTGAAACTTCCCCAGATGGATTATCCCCTATATTAAATGAAAGTGTTGGAAGATGGTTCTTTCCGAAATCTCCATAGATCTTTATGCCTTTTATGGTCTTCATGGATTCGTAGAGATAATCTTTCAATTCACTTAGTATCTCGTAGGTGTCCTTACTCATTACATAGTCGATGCCTGCTCCAAGCGCAGCGATTCCTCCACTGTTTATGGTTCCGTATTCAAATACATCTGGAAATACGCTTGGCGTTTCTCTCTCGAAGGATCTAAATCCTGATCCTCCAGAGAATACTGGATGGAAATCAAAATCTCCAAGCTTAATTATTCCACCAGTGCCTGTCGGTCCGTATAGACATTTGTGTCCTGTGAAGCAATAGATCGTATTTGTAAATTTAGATAGATCTGTCTTAACTGCTCCGGCTCCTTGTGCACCGTCGATGATTAAAATTAGTCCGTGTTTCTTTGTAAATTCGTGTACTCTTTCTAGGTCTGTTACGTTTCCTATTACGTTTGATGCGTGGGTTATAACCACTGCCTTTGTATTTTCTTGTAGAAGTTTTTCTAGCATTTCAAGCTTCAAGTTGAAATGGTCATCTACATCTATAAATGAAAGTCCCATGCCCTGATCTTCCAATTGGTATAGTGGACGAAGGACGGAATTATGTTCTAAAAGCGTTGTAATAACGTGATCTTTCTTAGTTAGAAGAGATTTCAAAACAAGGTTTAAGCTAGTGGTTATATTGTAGGTAAATGCAACGTCCATTGGGCTAACATTAAAAAGCTTAGCAACCTTTTGTCTGGTGCCATAGACTTTGTCCATTGAAAATTCGCTTGCTGTATAAGATCCACGAGATGGATTGCCCAGCTTGTTAAAGTCTGCAACTATTTCCTTTAGCACTGACTCTGGTTTTATTAGAGTTGTAGCTCCGTTATCAAAATAAATCATAATGTCTCCTTTCTAAATATTGATTAATAATCTTAACTATATTTTAGCAGATTTCTAGATTATTAAAACCTATATAAAAATAGGAAGGCACCGTCGCCCTCCTATAACTACTCTATTACTTCAATTGTAGGCGGTTTAAAAGCACAGCCCTTGTCTATTGAGTAGATGGCTTTGTAGATTCCATCTATCTTCAAATCATTTTCTTTTATGATTTCATTAATCTTTTCAAGATTTTCAAATGGGCTCTTAAGCATCAAGCCACATCCCGCTTTGATCGCACCGAAAACTGGCACAAGCCTTGCATCGATGTCGTGAGATTGTACTTCGATCTTGCAAGCTTCTGCAAAACTGGTACTGTCAAAAGTGTAAAGTACGTATTCCAAATTAAGGTTTCACCACCTTGTACTTGCCCATAAGTTCAACGATCTTGTACATATTTGTAATAGATCCAACTTGAACTTTTTCTTTTAAACCGTAGTGTTCTAGGCAAAGTCCACAAGAGAAGATTTCAGTGCCACGAGATTCAATAAACTTAAGGTCCTTTATAGAATTTTCCCACAAAGTAGGAATATGAACTCCACCATTGTAGAAAACAATTACCTTAGGAGCTACTTCTTGTTCAGAAAGAGCGTAGATAAAACCTTCTAGAAGTTTCTTAGAAAAATCTTCGTCTCCACCACCCATCATTTCAGAAGAAATAACTACCATGTATTCGTCGCTGTAATGAAGACCTTCTTCCTTTTTAACTTCGATGGACGCATCCTTTGTAAACACAACAGTATAGCTTTCTTTTGAATGTTCTGTCATTTCAGTTTTGTAGCCCATTTCGTATGCCGCCTTCTGCTTGAAAAAAGAAAAGATCGGTATACAAAACAAGAATGAAAAGCTCCTGTACTCTCTCG
>CABTWG010000067.1 GCA_902488455.1 uncultured Peptoniphilus sp. | reverse complement strand
CACCCTGAGCGAAAGAGCCGGGGGCTCTGTAGTCGAATGGGTCTAACTTCAGAAGAGCAATCATTGCAAATGATTTTTTAAAAATCTTTATTTATAAAATTTTAGATTTCTTGAAATCATGTAAGATCCTTCGACTCCAAAGGCTAATGCCTTTTTCGCTCAGGATGACCATGTTGAGTGGCAGATCTAACCAAGGCTAGACCATTAGACTTCGATGACTTCGTCATTTTCGATATTCTTAAAACTGAGACCATAACTTCAGCTAGACTGTGCATTTCAATAAAAAATCCACACTCTTTTGAGTATGGATTACTTTTCTATTAATGAGTTTGCAAATTCTTCTATTAATTTCTCAGCTGGGAGATAGTTCTTAAGCACATGATGACCGACGCCCTTTGCAATGTAAAGGCTTCCCTTAGGAGTGTTTGTCACCATTTTATTGGTATGGTTGATGTCGATAATGTCCTTACTTCCAACTACATAGAGCACTGGGACTTTTATCTTTTTAAGATCCTCCATAGATATATTTTGACTCTCTGTGATAAGAGACAGAAGGATGGATCTTTCTCGATATTTTTCGTTAAATCTTCCCAAGAAATGAGTTATCTTTCTTCTCATTTCAAAGAATAGATATGGAATTCTAAAGAGTCCCTTGGGAGATATATTTCCAGATAGGCTCACTGCTCCGATGACGTCGTCGTACTTTGTTAGGTATTTTAACGCGATATTTGCTCCGTCGGAATGTCCAATTAGGACTATATCTTTTAGATCAAGACTCTTTATAAGAGTGTGCAAATCATCAGAAAGTGTATCTAGGTTTACTGGACCACTTCCAAAGCTTGACTGTCCATGTCCTCTTGTATCTGGCGCCACAACTCGAAATCTATTTTTAAATTCCAAGATTTCTTTCTTGAAATAGTGGTGGGACACCAGGTTTCCGTGGAGGAAAAGAAGTGTTGTTCCACTGCCTTCATCCACATAGTTTATTAAAATTTCATCACTTTTTAATTTTTTATTCTCTATTTCTTTCATCGAAATCATCTTTACTTGAGTTTTCAGAACTTATTTTATCTTTTACAAAATCCAACATTTGTGTTGACACATACTTCCACATATTTTTAGGGAAGTGGCAAAGGACTATTGCGGTCAAGATCTTGAAGAAGTTCTTGCCACTGTAGTATAGATATCTGTTCTTCCAAGTGGTTGGTCCATACTTTTCCTTTGAATGGCGAAGAGCTTTAAAATTATAGAATTTCGAAAATCTTTCGTAGATTTCATTTAAAAACTTTTCACTAAATCCAGAGAAGTCGTCCACCACATTGTAAAGTGGACACAGACCCATATTTCCTTCTTCTGCGCCTTCTTCTTTCAAGGTCATAAATCCTTCATAGATTATGGATTCGATAGCACCTTGAGGCGATCCTTCACGACGCCTTGTAATATCTGCGATGTAGCCTTTTTTGTTACTATATGGTACAAAGACTACAAATGCGATTATCACTCCGTCTAAAATACTGTAGAAATATCTACGGTTTTCAGGTGTTTCAAGATTCATAGATCCGACGGTAAATTCCAACATCATGGATCCCTTATCTCTTACCCATTCGTCGGTAATTTCTCTAAATGAATTTTCGATAAATTCATCTCTCTTTTCATTTATTTTATATTCGTGGACTTCCACACCGAGCTTCTTAGATTTGTTTATAGCTGTTCTTATCTTTTGAGCTCTCTTGCCCTTTAAGTCGTATTCATCGAGGGCAAAGATACAGTCTTCTCCGTACTTTGCTTGGTGAAGTCCAAAGGATAAAAGTTCTTTTTTATATTCGCCAGTGGAGTTTAGAAATAAAATTTCTAGCTTTTGATATTTACAAAACTCAAGTAGCTCCTCAATAAATGTTCTCTCTCCACCTTCTTCAACCACTATGTCTCCCAAGATTACAAAAACTCCGCTGACAATCTTGTATCCAACGAGACCTCTAACTCTTTCCGAATAGAAGATGTTCTTATCATCTTCCAAAATTAAGTAGGAGAGAGGGTTCTTTCCATATTCAAGGATGAAGCTCTCTACATCGTCTATATTAAAATTGTAAGATTTTTCAAAGATTGGTTTAAGTGCAATTGCAAGAAATATTATAAGCGCAAAGATTAGTTGAATCCAAATTGTGGACTGATATCTTAGAAATATATTTTTTGGTAGAAATATATCTAGGGTGCTTATGCCAAATATTCCGTAAAATGCATTTTTTAAAATTTCTCTAAAGGATAGATGGAGATTAAATCTCTTGGAGATGAACACTACAAGAACGATCGATTGAGTAAATATAATTGCAAGTGTTGCAAATAGCCTTATAAAGAATGACTTTCTCTTAAATCCCAATACATTCACTGTGAAGTATCCGTTGTTTAGATATAGTACGATAAATATATAGAGGTAAATTGGAATTAAGTATTTTCCCAAGATGCCATGTCTTATTACTCTAAGGCAGATGAGAAGAAATAATGAAAATAGTTCTAGTAGGTATGCGTACCTCTTTTTCTTTACAATGTCGAAGAAGATTATAAAGTTAAGTGTCGATAGGGCAAAGAATATAAACCTAGAAAGATTGAATATATCCTTTAAATATTCTTTATCATTTCCATGTAGAAACTTGATTGTGTAGACTGCACTTGAAAATATTAGTTGAAAGGAAACTAAGAATAGTAGTACAAATGCAGAGTACAGAAAGTATTTATTGTAGTTTTTTCTATTAAAAGAAAGACCCTTTACAGGTCTTTCAAATTTAAATATTTTTGCCATGGCAGTTTTTATATTTCTTTCCGCTGCCACATGGGCAAGGATCGTTTCTTCCTATCTTTTTAGTCTTTCTTTCGTAAGGTTTTTGTTTTCCTGAATCAGGATCTACAGTTTCAACCTCTTTAGCCACTCTAACTCTTTGCACCTTTTCAGGGTTGTAGATGTGGAATAGCATCTTTACAGTGTCTTCTTTTATAGATTCGTTCATCTCTTCAAACATGTCGAATCCTTCTTGAGCATAGGCACGCACAGGGTCCACTTGACCTACTGCACGAAGTCCAATACCTGTTCTTAGCTGATCCATAGCGTCGATGTGATCCATCCACTTTTGGTCAACTACTTGTAAAAGTACAACTCTTTCTATCTCTCTAAATTTATCAGCGGTGAACTCTTCTTCTTTATCTTTATACTTCTTAGCAGCTAAATCTTCAACGTATGCGATTAGATCTTCTACAGAATTGCCAGAGTAGCTATCTAAGAAATTCTTTTCAAATCCAAAGATATTGGTAGCGAAGTTTACGATTCCGTCCATGTCTAGGTAGTGCTTGTTATTGTGGTCCATCTTGTTGTAGAAGTGGACGTTCTTTTCGATAACGTCGTTTATCATAGCTTGGATATCAGCGTGGATATCTTCACCTTCAAGAACTTTTCTACGTTCTTTGTAGATAACTTCTCTTTGTTTATTCATAACGTCGTCGTATTGTAGGACATTTTTACGAATAGAGAAGTTGTTACCTTCTACCTTTCTTTGGGCAGATTCAATAAGCTTTGTAAGAATTCCAGATTCAATAGGTTCATCTTCAGGAGCGTCGATTCTTTCCATTGTGTTTTTAAATCTATCACCAGCGAAAAGTCTGATTAAATCGTCGTCTGCAGAGATATAGAATCTTGAAGAACCAGGGTCTCCTTGACGTCCAGAACGTCCTCTAAGTTGGTTGTCAATACGTCTTGATTCATGTCTTTCAGTACCGATTATGTGTAGACCGCCGGCAGCTCTTACATCGTCAGCTTCCTTATCAGTTTCTTCTTTATATTTTTTAACTAGATCTTGGTATTTCTTTCTAGCTTCGATTACTGCTTCGTCAGTAGTTTCGTTGTAAGAATCTACTTGGTTTAGAACTTCTTCTTCCAAGCCTTCTTTCTTCATTTGGTTTTTAGCCATGAACTCTGGGTTACCACCAAGCACGATATCCGTACCACGACCAGCCATGTTAGTAGCGATGGTAACAGCACCGAAACGACCAGCTTGAGCAACAATTTCAGATTCTTGTTCGTGGTTCTTAGCGTTTAACACATTGTGTTTAATGCCAGCTCTCTTTAAATATTTAGAAAGCTCTTCAGATTTTTCAATTGAAATAGTACCAACTAGAACCGGTTGACCTTTAGCGTGACATTCTTCGATTTCTCTAGTAACAGCTCTGAATTTTGCATCTTCAGATTTGTAGATAGAGTCATTTTCATCGCTTCTAATAACAGGTTTGTTGGTAGGGATTTCAACAACGTCTATGTGGTAAATATCTCTAAATTCACCTTCTTCAGTCATAGCAGTACCAGTCATACCTGCAAGTTTTCTATACATTCTAAAGTAGTTTTGGAATGTAATAGTAGCAAGAGTCTTAGATTCAGCTTGAACTGTAAGACCTTCTTTAGCTTCAATAGCTTGGTGAAGACCTTCAGAATATCTACGACCAAACATCAAACGACCAGTAAACTCATCGACGATTATGATTTCGCCGTCTTTAACAACGTAGTCGATGTCCTTCTTCATATTACCTTGAGCCTTAAGAGCTTGGTTTATATGGTGTTGAAGTTCCATATTGTCTAGGTCGGTTAAATTATCTACGCCGAAATATTTTTCAGCCTTAGTAACCCCTTTATCAGTAAGGGTAGAAGTCTTGTCCTTTTCATTTACAACATAATCAACGGTTTCTTCTTCAAAAGTACGATTGAATCTTTCAAAACTAGTTTCTTCTTCAGTCTTAACCCTGTGGCTAAGAGTATTTACGAAGTCACGAGCTCTAACATATAGATCTGTACTTTCGTCGCCACGCCCAGAAATAATAAGTGGAGTTCTAGCCTCGTCAATAAGGATAGAGTCAACTTCGTCGACGATACAGTAGTTAAGAGGTCTTTGAACCATTTCTTCTTTATAGATAACCATGTTGTCTCTAAGGTAGTCGAAACCAAACTCATTGTTGGTACCGTAAGTAATATCAGCATTGTAAGCTTCTTTTCTCTCTTCAGGAGTTAGACCGTGGATGATACATCCAACGCTAAGGCCTAGAAATTCATAGACCTTACCCATCCAAAGCTTATCACGGCTAGCAAGGTAGTCGTTGACAGTTACAACATGGACACCCTTTTCAGAAATAGCGTTTAGATAAGCAGGTAAAGTAGCAACCAAAGTCTTACCTTCACCAGTT
>CABTWG010000066.1 GCA_902488455.1 uncultured Peptoniphilus sp. | reverse complement strand
AGTTAAACACAGCATAAAAATTTTTCCACCCCTAGGGGTGGAAAGGAATAAAATAATACCAGGAAAAGTAAACTACAAGTCCTGGTATTAGGTCCAACTTTATGGGGTCACCACAAAATAAAGTAGGTGCTTTTTTTATCTTGAATTTATAAACTAAGGGGAAAAATAAAAACTGTCTGCTAAAAATATCCCAAATACTAAAAATTTAGCAAAGTTTAAATATGATATAATAAAATAAAAATACGATAAATGTGGAGGATGTAAATGATCGGGCAAAATCTAAAAGATAACGAAGAAAAGAAGCCTAATAGCAGAGAAATGGAAAAATTAAAGAGGGACTTCCCTCAATTTTTCTCAAAAGACGGCGAGTTTAAACTCGATATGTTCAAAGACTTCTTGGGAGAAGAAGAAGTAGATATCTCAAAGGAAGGATATGAGCTTAAATTCTTAGGCAAGTCCTATGCAAAGTACCTAAGCTCCCTGGAAACAGAAACATATATCTCCCCTGACAGTTGCCACAACGAAAAGGACGAAAACAAAAATAGCGAAAATCTATACATAGTTGGAGATAACCTAGACGCTCTAAAACATATGCTTGGCTCCTACTCTGGAAAGATCAAGTGCATCTATATAGATCCTCCATATAACACAGGGACAGACGGCTTTGTCTACCCAGACAATTTTCAATTTAACAAAGAAGATCTATCAGAAAAGATTGGGATAACAGAGGAAGAAGCAGGAAGAATCCTCGAACTTGCAGGCAAATCCACCCACTCAGCCTGGATGACCTTTATGTATCCAAGGCTAACTTTGGCAAGGGATCTCTTAAGTGATGACGGAGTTATATTTATATCCATTGACGATAATGAACAGGCAAATTTAAAATTGATGTGCGATGATATTTTTGGAGAAGAGAATTTCATTGGAACCTTTGTTATCAATACAACTCCAAATGGCAGAGATTATGGGCATATTGCAAAACAACATGAGTATTGTCTTTTTTATGCAAAGTCCTTTGATAGAGCAGATACAAGTATGTTAATAGATAAAACAAAATCATTTAAATACGAAGATGATTTTGGAGGATTTAATATACATCCTTTATACAATAGCAATGAAAGTTTCCATAAAGATAATAGACCAAATTTATATTATCCATTTTATTTAAATCCAAATAATATCGATTCAAATGGATTTTATGAAATTTCGTTAGAAAAAACAGATGGATTAATTGAAATTTATCCACCAGAATCAAAGAAAAATAAAGTTCAGTTTGTATGGAGATGGGGAAAACCAAAATCAAAAATCAATATTAACAAAGAGATAGTTGGATATAAAAATGAGGACGGCGAATATAGAATTGTTCAAAAAATGAGAAATGACGAAAAATTAATTAGGTCGCTAATAATTTCCAAAGATGCTACAACCAGAAGAGGTACAGCAGAAGTTGAGGAAATAATGAATGCAAAAATATTTGAATTTCCTAAGCCATTAGGTTTGTTAAAACCATTTATTCAAGTATCTAATGCTGAAAATAATTTTGTTCTGGACTTTTTCTCTGGTTCATCCACAACGGCTGATGCAGTTATGCAACTTAATGCTGAAGACGGTGATAGTCGTAAATATATTATGGTTCAGCTTCCTGAAAAAATCGAAGAAAATAAACCTGCTTACAAAGCTGGCTACAGATCTATCGATGAAATCGGCAGAGCAAGAATTGAAAAGGCAGCAGAAAAGATTAAGAAAGAAACTGGCGCCGACATCGACTACGGCTACAAACTCTACTATTTAGAAAAACCTAGCGAAAAGACTCTTATTGATTTGGAAAATTTCGTGCCAGAGATCAAACTTATAACCGATGATATGGTCTCCATCTTTGATAATGAACACTCAAATGGCAAGGAAAGCATACTTTCTACTTGGCTAATGGAAGATGGCTACGGTCTAAGTAAATCAACTGAAAAATACAAGCTTAAGAACTATGATGCAGACCTAATCGACAAGACTCTATACATCATTGACGAAGGTCTGACTCAATATGATTCTATGGTTCTTATTAAGTGCATTGAAAATGAAGAACTGGACATAACGAGGATTGTAATCTACGTTCATTCTGTTCCTTTTAACGTGCTTCACGAGCTTAGAAAGAATCTAAAAGTTCTTAGAAATAATAAAAATGTTACATTGATCGAGAGGTTTTAAATGAGTATCGAACTTTCAATTTTACCTCATCAAGAGGATTTTTTAAAAGCTGTAAGAAAGGCTTTTGATGGCATAAGCGTGGTGGATGGAAAAAGCATCCACGAGAACCCGAACATTAATTTAAGTGACGATAAAATTAGAGAAAATATAAATGATCTATGGAATGGCTTCGAAGATTTGGAGAAGATTCCTATGTCATGGCGTACTCATGATGACGATGACTACCTTGGCATAGATATTCGTATGGAGACCGGGACTGGCAAGACCTACTGCTACACGAGGATGATGTATGAGCTTAACGAAATGTATGGTTTCAACAAGTTCATCCTGCTTGTTCCTTCTACTCCTATTAGAGAAGGTAGCAGGAGTTTCTTGCAGGCTGATTATAGCAAGAGGCATTTCGCCGACCTATATCCCAACAAGACCCTGGACCTTTCTGTTTTGGAATCTCAGAAGAAGAACAAGGGTAGAAAAATGTTTCCTACTGCTATTTCTGAATTTGCTAGGTCTTCTAGTCTTGAAAAGAATAAGTTTTCTGTTCTTCTTATGACTTCTGGCATGCTCCTATCCAATCCGACTATGGCTAAGGATGATTATGACCAGACTATCCTCGGAAACTTCACCCAACCCTACGCGACTCTAAGGGCAACTAGACCTATCGTTATTATCGACGAGCCTCATAGGTTTAAGAAAGAAAACATGGTTTACAAGAGAATTTTAAAAGAACTAAAGCCTCAAATGATCATTCGTTTCGGTGCGACTTTCCCTGATAAGGTTAAGAGCAAGGACAAGGATTTTAACAATTTAATTTTTAATCTCGGTTCTTGTCAAGCCTTCAACCAAAACCTGGTTAAGGGTGTGGAGACCTTTATGATCGATGCTGAAAAGGAAAATGAAACTAAGCTTAAGCTTATGGACTTTAAGAGAAATCCAAAGGTCTGTACTCTACGGGACGAGGAAAATAAAAAGAGTCAAGAGCTTATAAAAGGTGACAACCTCTCCATCTTCGGCGACGAATTCTCCGGTATTACTATAGAAGAGATCGGCCCTACTTCTGACGATGCGATTAAGAGTGGCATTACCTTATCCAACGGACAGATCCTTGCTAAGGGAGATATTGTCTACGGTGGAATCTATACTGATACTTACCAAGAGCTTATGCTTAATCAGTCTCTTATCAACCATTTCGAAACTGAAAAGGCTAATTTCTTAAGAGGAAATAAGATTAAGACCCTTAGCCTCTACTTCATCGACTCTGTTAGATCTTATAGAGATGAAGACGGTGGTAGTGGTCATTTGAGGGTCAAATTCGAAAAGATGCTCTCTGATAAACTTAAATCCGAAATCAAATCCATTGGAAGTACCAATGACAAGAGACTACAGGAATACAAATCCTACCTCGAAGCTTCTCTTAGGGATATTTCCAAAACCAATGGTGGATATTTCAGTGAGGACAATTCTAGCTCCGAAGAAGATATTCAAAATGAAGTGGATAAGATTTTAAGGGACAAAGAATTCCTTTTAAATTTCCATGATGACAGTGGTAGTTGGAACACTATGCGTTTTATATTTTCCAAGTGGACTCTTAAGGAAGGTTGGGACAATCCAAATGTATTCCAAATTGTAAAACTTAGATCTTCTGGTTCAGAAATCAGTAAACTTCAAGAGGTAGGCAGAGGTCTTAGACTTCCTGTGGATGAAAAAGGCAGAAGAATCTCTGACGAGCAGTTCTATTTAAGATATCTAATCGACTATTCTGAAAAAGACTTTGCAAGTAAACTCCTTGGGGAGATCCAATCCGATATACCTTCACAAAGTACAAATATCAAAAAATATCTTCCTGTCATTGCTAAGAATAAAAATAAATCTGAAAATGAAATCTTTGGCGATATGCTTATAAAAGGCTATATTGACTTTGAAGGAAATATCCAGGCAGATAAGAGAGATGAACTTTATAGAGAGTATCCTGAAGCTATATCTAATCTAAATCCTAATAAGGTTGTCGATGGCAATAAAAAGAAAAACTTCGTCAAGGTTAGAAAAGATAAGTTTAAAGATATTAGAGATCTTTGGAAGTCTATCAACCAAAAGTACTATCTTAAATTTGAAGATATTCCTGAAGAAGAGCTGATGGATGCAATTTATGAAGTGTTAAAGGCTGATATCTATAGAGATACAACCATCGATGTTAAGACGAAGACCATTGAATCTGTAGATGGTAAGTTAGTTGCTCGCGACAGGGTGTCCAACTACTACACCGTAGAAGACAATGTAAGTTACGGAGATTTTCTAAGGGAGATAAATAGGCAGACTGGTATCTCTATCAATACCATTCACAAAACTCTGTGTAAATTCCATAAGGAAGAAGGTAGTATTGACAGGCGTCTCTTCTCAACTAAGGGGATTGCCCTTGCCACAAGAGAGTTTAATAAGTACTTAGATCAGAAACTACTTAAGAAGTTCTCCTACAAACCTCTTGATGTTGATTCAAAGGAAACGAGTCTTACCGATTATAATGGAAATGTGCTGGACAAAGTTTCTCAAGGTGTACTAGGTATTCACAGAGATGAAGGTGTAGATGTGCCAAAGAGGTTTATCTACGACAGTGTTGTCTTTGACAGTCCAAAGGAAAGACAGACCCTTCTTAGAAGTGATATTGACGAAGTGGTGGTGTTTGGAAAAATACCTAGAAGGTCCATACAGATCCCTCTATTTAACGGTGGCACTACGAGTCCGGATTTTATGTATGTTATTAATTCTGGTAAGGATGACTACGAAGTCAACTTTATAGTTGAAACCAAGGATATGGATGACGAAAAAGGACTAAGGCGTGGCGAAGAGTATAGGATTAAATCAGCACAGAAATTCTTTGAAACTCTTAAAGAAGAAGGATTAAATGTTGTATTTAAGAAACAGCTTAAAGATGATGATATTGTAGCCATGATAAAAGGGCTTTAAAATTTAAAATTAAAAGTGAAACCCCTGGTCTATGTGGTGACCCCATAAAGTTGGACCTAATACCAGGACTTGTAGTTTACTTTTCCTGGTATTATTTTATTCCTTTCCACCCCTAGGGGTGGAAAAATT
>CABTWG010000065.1 GCA_902488455.1 uncultured Peptoniphilus sp. | reverse complement strand
ACTTTTGGGGGTCAGTTCATGCTTCAGGGGCTTCTTCTATCATCCAGACTTTACTGTCGGTACCTGAATTGCACAGGTTCGGCTTGCGCTCGCGGACTTTACCGCCGGTCGGGATTTCCACCCTGCCCTGAAGAATAACTAGATTAATTTTATAGTATTTGATTTTCTTTGTCAATTAAATTGTTAGTTGAAGCTTTATACGAATAATGAATGTATTTTTATTTTTTATCATGTATAATGAATTTGGTGATAATATGAATTTAGATGCTTATATTATAGATTTAATGTCAAGGGTCGATTGTGTGCCCCTGGATTATTTTTTTGAATTTTTTACACATCTTGGTGATTATGGAATTTTATATGTTTTAATCGGGATTATATTTTTATTTTTCAAAAAGACTAGAAATACTGGACTTACGATTTTGCTTTCTATGATCTTCTGTGGAATTCTTGGCAATTTAATCTTAAAGCCAACCATTGCAAGAGTTAGACCATACAATATGTTTGACCTCGCTTTAAAGGTTACGCCTCCAAAGGATTTTTCTTTCCCATCGGGACATTCCTATGGTGCTTTTGCTATGGCTGGTTCAGTCTACTTCGCTAAGGAGCTTAAGAGCTTGCCATTTTTTGTAGTGGCTACTCTTATTGCAATCTCAAGGATCTACTTTACCCTTCACTACCCTACGGATGTGGTGGCAGGGATTTTGATGGGGCTAATTCTATCTTATATCTCAAACAAAATCATAAGTAGAATCCATTTTAAACAATGATTTGTTTAGTGATTTTTAAAGTCGGGTAATTAATTTAAGAGGTGATTTACATGAAATTAGAATTGTTTTATAAAGAAAGTTGTCCTTATTGCCAAAAGGTACTAAGGTTTATGGAAATGAATGATATCAAAGATGTGGAACTTAAGGATATAGTAGCTAATCCAGAGTTTAGAGATACTCTAGTAGAAGTTGGCGGAAAAGGACAAGTTCCTTGTCTATTTATCGACTCTAAACCGATGTATGAGTCAATGGACATCATAAATTTTTTAAAAGAAAATAATTAAATAAAAAAACTAGAGACGAAGATTTTCGTCTCTAATTTATTTGGAAATTTATTTTTTATCTTTGGTTTTGGTTGTCAACCCATTCCTTTGCTTCTTCAACTGCGTCTTCTGTAGGAATTTCTACTCCAGTTTCTGGATCTTTTCCTTCATTTCTAGCATAGATATCTGAAGATGCTTTTTCGCTTTCGTTGATTTCGTTCATTTGTTCTAGGTTCGCCTTAGTCTTTTTCACTAAATCTTGGCTAAGTGAATCTTTTTTTACTTCTTTATTATTCATTATTTATACCTCCGTCACTTATATTCTACCCCTTATTGAGGTAAAATTCTAGTATAGGCTTAAATTAAATTAAGAAAGGTGAGAAATGATTAAGAAAATTTTATCTTACGTAAAGTCTTTTAAAATATATGCAATCTTAAGTCCCCTCTTCGTAACTTTGGAAGTTATAATGGACATACTTATCCCTTACACAATGAGTGTCATTGTAGACAAGGGAATTATTTTAAAAGATAGAGACGTAATCATCAAAACGGGCATACTCTTAATAGTCTATGTGCTCATTTCATTTGCTGCAGGAATCACATCTGGATACCTTGCCACCAAAGCAAGTGCAGGGCTATCTAAAAACTTAAGAGAAGCTCTCTACAAAAAAATTCAGTCTTTTTCTTTCAAAGATATCGACTCCTTCTCAAAGGGATCCCTCGTTACAAGACTGACAACAGACGTTCAAAATATTCAAATGTCTTTTCAAATGAGTATCAGAATCGCTATACGTTCGCCAATCATGCTGATATTTGCATTTATAATGGCATTTAGAATCAACAGAAATTTAGCTGGATACTTTTTATTTATAATTCCAGTGGTTGGACTATTTGTATTCTATATAATGATGTCTGTATATCCCATTTTTAAACAGATATTTAAAGGCGTGGACAGATTAAATACATTTGTATCAGAAAATCTACTTGGCATAAGGGTCGTTAAGAGTCACGTCCGCGAAGAGGAACAAATAAAAGGATTTACAGAAATTTCTAAATTTCTCTACGAAAAATATATCTATATTCAAAAGAGATTTATGTCTCTAATGCCATTTATGAATTTTTCAATCTATACAATCTGTATCATCATCTCTTGGATTGGATCTAAATTTGTAGTTGGAGGAAGCTTAACTACAGGACAACTTATGAGTCTTGTGACATATTCATTCCAAATACAGATATCTCTAATGGTATTTGCAATGGTACTAAGTCAGATAATCCTATCCCGGAACTCAGCAGATAGAATAATCGAAGTCTTAGACAAAGAAGTAAGCCTTAAATCAGGCGAACTAAGTAGACCAGTAGAAGATTACACCATCGAGTTTAAAGACGTATACTTCTCATATGGCGATACAAATAGCGATGAAGAAAATAGATACGCTCTTTGCGATATAAACCTTAAGATAAATCCAGGAGAAAATCTAGGAATCATAGGAGGAACAGGATCATCTAAATCAACCTTGGTGCAACTAATACCAAGGCTCTATGATGTAAGCTGCGGATCAGTTGAAGTAGGAGGAGTTGACGTAAGAGATTATGAATTACGAGAACTTCGGGACTCAATCTCCATGGTTCTTCAAAAGAATCAGCTCTTTTCAGGAACTGTAAGATCCAATCTAAACTTCGGAGATCTAGCTGCAACTGACGAAGAAATGTATGAAGCACTTAAGATCGCAGACGCATATAATTTTATAATGGAAAAAGGCGGTCTGGATACAAAGGTCGAAAGAGGAGGATCCAACTTCTCAGGAGGACAAAAGCAAAGACTAACCATAGCGAGATCCCTCCTTAAAAAACCAAAAATATTGATCCTAGACGACTCCACATCAGCACTTGATACAAAGACAGAAAGAAATATAACAGAAAGTCTAAAGGCGCACTTGCCACATATGACTAGAATTATAATTTCTCAAAGGGTAAACACCTTAAAGTACTGCGATAGAATCGTCGTAATGAACGAAGGAAGGATTGAAAGTATAGGAACCCATGAAGAACTGCTAAAAAAATCAAAAATATACTCAGAAATCTCAACCTCACAAGAAAGAACAGGTGACTTCGATGAAGAAAAATAAAAGTAAATCACTTGATAAAAACAGCCTAGACAACGGCAAGAGAATCTTAAAATACATCTTAAAGCACAACGGATCCAGGTTTATAATCGTGTTCTTCTTAATAATCATATCAATAATCTCAACGGTGTCATTCTCACTGTTTTTAAAGACCATAATCGATAACTATATAACCCCGATGATTGGAGTGACAAACCCGGACTTCGGCCCGCTATTTAAAGTCATAGTGAAGATGGCAATAGTCTTTTACGCAGGAGTAATCGCAAACTATATCTACCAAATGATCATGGTCTATGTAACAGAAGACACCTGCTACAATTTAAGACAGGATCTCTTCACCCACCTAGAAACACTACCGATTAGCTACTTCGACAAGAAGAGCCACGGAGATATAATGTCCGTCTTTACAAACGATGTGCAAGCAGTAGAACAATCAATAGCCAATATACCATCAGTATTCTCATCAATCTTAACCATAATCTCGATATTTATAGTCATGCTAATAGAATCGAGAATACTCTCATTGGTAGTGGTTCTTTGCATAGTACTAATGTTTGTAATCATGAAAAAAATGGGATCTAAAAGTTCAAAGTTCTTTATGGCGCAACAGAAAACATTGGGAGAAGAAAACGGATATATAGAAGAATATATCGACGGACAAAAAGTAGTAAAAGTATTCTCCTACGAAGATAAAACCGTAGACGAATTTATAGAAATAAACAATAGACTGTTTGAAAGCACCATGTATGCTAACAGATATTCACTATTTTTAATGCCGATAACATTCTTTATCTTCAACTTCCAATACGCCATCATTGCACTAGTAGGAGGACTACTTGCAATCTCAGAAACAGGCGGAATCACAGTAGGAATGATAGCAACATTCTTGCAATTATCAAAGACACTGGCAGGACCGATGAGAAGTTTATCTCAAATGATAAACCAATTCCTATTGGCACTAGCAGGCGCAGGAAGACTATTTGAACTACTAGATGAAGATCCAGAAGAAAACAAAGGACATATAAAACTAGTAAGAATAGAAAAAGATGGAGAAGGAATAAGAGAAGTAGAAGAAAAAACAGGCCATTGGGCATGGAAGGATGAGACGAAGGACGATCCACTAACAGAGCTAAAAGGAGAAATAATATTTGATGACGTAACCTTTGGCTACGAAGAAAACAAACCAGTCCTTAAAAACATTTCTCTGTACGCAAAGCCAGAACAGAAGATAGCCTTCGTCGGCTCAACAGGAGCAGGAAAAACCACAATCACAAACCTAGTCAATAGATTCTACGACATCTGGGATGGAAAGATAACCTTCGACGGAATAGACATAAATACCATCGACAAGAGAGATCTAAGACGCTCACTAGGAATGGTGCTACAAGACACACACCTATTTACAGGAAGCATAAAAGATAACTTGAAATTTGGAAATCCAGACGCAACAGACGAAGAAGTCATAAGAGGCACTAAGAGAGTCCAAGCCCACCACTTCATCACACTTTTGCCAGAAGGATACGACACAGTCATAAGCGGAACGGACACAGGACTATCAGAAGGACAAGCCCAACTACTATCCATAGCAAGAGCAGAAATCATGGGACCACCAGTATTAATCCTAGACGAAGCAACCTCATCAATAGACACAAGAACAGAGATGCTTGTACAAGAATCCATGGATAAAGTCATGACGGGAAGAACCACATTTGTCATAGCCCACAGACTATCAACAGTAAGAAACAGCGACGCCATCATGGTCCTAGAACATGGAGAAATCATAGAAAGAGGCCGCCACGAAGACTTGATGGAAGAAAGGGGAGTCTATGCAAATCTATATAATGGTGGACTAAGTGAAGAATGATAATTAATAAAAATTAAGGAAGCACACGCTTCCTTTTTTTGTGTCTGGATTTAAGGATGACAGTCACCCTGGGAGAAATTCGAGAAGATTTCCATAGAGAACCCAAGGAAGACAGTCACCCTGAGCGAACGAAGTGAGTCGAACGGGTCTAACCATGGTGTGGTCAAGTACGGATGATTGATTTAAATTAAATGCTATACGTAGAGCGTGATAACTATTATTGATTTCATTTGCCTTAATTGCTCTTCGAAAGTTATACCCGTTCGACTTCGACGGCGATGCCGTCTCCGCTCAGGGTGACTGTAGTTGGGAGGGT
>CABTWG010000064.1 GCA_902488455.1 uncultured Peptoniphilus sp. | reverse complement strand
TTCACATACAATCCTCCCAACTAAAGTCTCCCTGAGCGAACGAAGTGAGTCGAACGGGTATAGCGTCCACAGGTCAACTCCTCTATATTGTCATCCTGAGCGAAGATTACGAAGTAATCGAAGTCGAAGGATCTAACATAATTCCGAGAAATCTAAATTTTTATAAATAAATATCCTTTGCACAACCAAAACTTTTGTTTGTCCCACTAATGAGTGTTCATTTTATTTCCCAAATCCATCACCCTCTTACCTTTGAAAATGTATACTTAAAGTAGTATAATTCTATATATATTTTACGGAGGGTTTTAAATAAGAATGAAAAAATTACTTAAAAATACATATGTTTTACAAATTATTCCTGCGGCGATCCTTACCATAGTCTGCCTATTTGTCGCATCTTATGGATATTCGCAAGATATTTTCTTCTCATATTTTAAAGATATGAGAGTTTTAGTTATGAACTTTGTGCCGATATATATAATTCTCGTTATGATTAGCTTGCTGGTAAAGTCCGTACCCATCGGATACGGCATCACTTCTCTACTTATGATTGGCATGGCAATCTCCCATGACAAGAAGGTCATCTATAGATCTGAGCCGCTTATGCTTTCGGATTTAAAACTCATCAAAGAGGCTTTTCTCATGACAAAGAGTTACAATGTCGCTCCAGAAAGGCTACCTCTTATTGCAATTGGTATAGTGGTGATCGTGCTTATCGTGCTTGCCTTTCTATGCAGAAAACTTCGTTGGAATTTCAGATGGATTGGCTTTGCAATCTTTACCATGTTTCTTGTGGTATTTACAAGTACTTTTGCCTTCGACGACAAACTCTACTTCGACATTGGCAAGGAGTCTTCTGGACTTAATATGTGGGTCTATCTTGAAAGCTACGAATCAAAGGGCATCGTCTATCCGTTTTTACACTCAATCAAGACGAGTAAAAACTATAAGTACAAGGATTATGACAGAGAGAGAGCTGAAGAGTTAATTTCAAAATATGAATACAAAGATATCCCTGAGGATAAAAAGGTGGACATCGTACTTCTTCAACTGGAATCATTCAAAGATTTCTACAAATATAGAAATGATTCATTGGAATTTAACTACGATCCTTACGATTATTTCCACAAATTGGAAGAAAAGAGCCTAACTGGTTCTCTTATGGTCAATTCCTTTGGCGGAGGTACCTTCGTAACAGAGACCAATGTTGCCACAGGATATAGAAACAATCCAATCTACAATATGAAGAAAGATTCTTATATTTGGTATCTAAAGAACCAAGGCTACAAGACTGTCGGTTCACACCCAAACATTGGAACTTTCTACAACAGGGTCAACGCCTACAGACATTTGGGCTTTGATGAGTTCTTCAGCATGGACAACACTTACAAAGAAGTATCTGATGAAATTCTATTCGACAGGGACTATTTCCCATTTATAATAAGAGACTTTGAAGCTGCAGATGGCAAACCTTTTGTATCGCTAAATGTAAATTACGAAGGCCACGGACCTTATAGCAGAGAAGAATGTCCTGGAAACCCCGCTCTTAAATGGAACGATAGTTATGACACTGGAAATTACAATTACTTCAACAACTATCTAAATCTTATACACGACACACAAAATCAACTTCACACATTGGTGGAAGCGTTCGAAAAATCTGAAATACCAGTGGTGCTTGTCCTTTGGGGAGACCACAGTCCTTCAATGGGTGAAGCGAACTCCATATTTAAGATGTTTAACATCAACTGCGACATGGCAACTCCAGAAGGTCTTTACAATATCTACTCAACCCCATATGTAATTTGGGCAAATGACAAGGCGAAGGAAGTGACAGGCAATAGTTTTGTAGGTGAAGGCCCAACCATGGAGCCTGCGTTTCTGATGAACTTCTTATTTAGACAACTTGGATATGAAGCCGACGAGTACAACCAATTTTTAACCGACTTCACTCAAGATATAACAGTTATAAAGCCAAACCTAACCTTGTACAAAGGAGAATTTAAACCTACAGCAGACCCAGAAGTGCAAGAAAGATTAAAAGATTTTTACAACGTTGAATACAATAGGATGAGGAAAAAGGTACAAGTAGATAAATAATTTATTGAGGAAGATTAGTCTTCCTCTTTTTTCTAATTACAAACAAAAAGGACACATTTCTGTGTCCTTAATTTCAAATATTAACTTCAAATATTAGCTTCTAATCTACTATTAATATTTTACAAGTCTTGTTATTGTTGCAACTCTTGAGTTTGCATCCCAAAGTATATCTGTACCGTCTTTTAGTCCTAATGCTCTTGCGATGTTAGCTACTGGTAGCATTGTTCTGTTGTTCTTTAGAACAGGTTTTACATCTGAGTAATAAGTGCTTCCATTAACTATTATCTTGTTTGTGTTTACAGGAATTTCAACTTTGAATTCTTTGTCTGTTAAGATAACTGTTCTAGCAGCATGATTCCATTCAACCTTAAATCCTAGTGCTTCTGCTATAAATCTTAGAGGAAGCATAGTTCTTCCGTCTTTGATAAATGGTGCTACATCCATCTTAACTTCACTTTCTATACCATTTATATTTTTAATCAAGCTTTGTGAGCCTATTACAACTTTAGTTTTAACAGGGATTGTTCCGTGTTCAGCTTTCTTTTGAGGTACAGTTTCACCTTTACCAAGTACATAGAAAGTAAGTTCAGAAGTTGAATTTACTCTTCTATTAAGACCGATTGAGAAGTATCCATTAGCATCAGATTTTCCACTTCCTAAGAATTCTCCATTTCTATATACATAGATTGGAAGATAAGATTCTTCAACTCTACCTGAAACTATAGTTCCATTTGCATTTAATCCAAGTGCTTTTGGATAGATTACTCTGTCATACTTGTAATTTGGATAACCATATTCATAGCAAGAAGTATATAACCATTGATAATTAGTTACATATCCTAGTGTTGTTGATGCACTTTCATATCCATTCTTTGCAGCTGTAAGTTCTTTTCCATATGCCCAGCTTGTAGAAGGACTATAATATTTGTTGTAATTTCCATTGTAGTATGGATATCCATAATTGTATCCATAGTTATATCCATATTCTGAAGAATATACAGTGTAAGTTTTATATGCATCTCCTCTTAGGTAGTAATTTGCATAGGCATTTGCATATACTGAATCAACTACAGCTCCATTTGCATCTACTAAGAAGAAATATCTTGCATAAGAACTGTTGTTATATCCACTGTAAGAACCAGTAGTTGTAGTTATTTTAGAAGAATTGTATGGATAGTTGTTCCAAGTGTATCCTTTATTTCCGTAGTAACCACAGTAGTAGTTTCCGCTTTCTTTACTCATATTAAATGAGAAATTACCATATGAGTCAGTTGTTGTCATGCGTCCAAATACTGAAACTGTTGCTCCTGCAACTGGATTTCCAGCTACATCTGTAACCTTACCAGTGATTGCATCGTAGTAAACATTTGCTGAAACTTTTAATTTGCTAAGACTTCTAATAAAGTTAGTAGATCCAATAGCTTTTAGACCTTTTTCTTTTGCTTCTGCAACTTTTTCTTTTGTATCAGCTTTTTCTACTTCTGCCTTAGCAGCTTTTAAAGCTTCATCAACTTTTGCTTTAGATTTTTCAATGTCATATTTTTTTGCATCTAATTTATCTATTTCAGCTTTTCTTTCTTTTGCTTTTTCATCAAGTTCTGTATTAGCTGCTTTTTTAGCTTCGTCTAATTCTTTAGCTTCTTCAGCTTTCTTTTCTTTTTCAATTTGTGCTGTAGCAGCTGTTTCTACTTCTTTTGCCTTAGTTTCAAATGCTGTAACTGCTGCATTGATTTCTTTTTCTGCATCTTCAGGCTTTGATGTATCAGCTACAGCATTTACAGCTTTTGTAGCAGCATCAACAGCATCATTTAGTGCTTTTTGTTGCGTATCTTTTTCTGTTTGATCTTTAATACTATCGACTTTAGCTTTTACTTCTTTTTCTTTAGCTTCTATAGTCTTTAAAGCTTTTTCTTTAGCTTCTTGTACTTTTTTAGCATCTTCTTGCTCTTTTTGTTCCTGAGCCTTTTTTTCTTCTTCTAGTTTAGCTTGTACATTCTGAGATATTGCCTTTGTTGTTTTGTCAAACTCTGCCATAGCGGTATCAATTTTAGCTTTTGCTTCAGTAACTTCATCTTTATCTTGGATTTTAGCAAGCTCTGCTTTTGTACCACCTACAACATTAGTTAAAGCTTCAGTTTGTGTTTTTTTAACTTCTGCATCTTTAACTTTTTCAATCTCTTCTTTTAATTTTGTTTCTGCTTCACCTATTTTGGCAAGAGCTTCTTGTTTAAGTTCTGCAGTTGTTTGTGCTGGTGCTGGTTGTTTACCTGCATCTTCTGCCATAACATTAAATGGCAATACTGTTAGTATCATAAAAAAGCTTAGAATTAGAGCTAAGACTCTTTTACTATTTTTAGTTTTCATAACGTTCCTCCTTTATTTCTTGTTCTACCTATACCCAGTTTATCAAATAATACTTATCAATTCATCAAATAAATAAAAATTTAACTAAATTGTAATATTCTAACATATTAATAAATTACTAAATACATTTTTTTTGCAATATACATTAAATATTCTGGGTATAAAAAACATTAGGAGGTATATTATGATCATTACAACCACACATTCAATAGAAGGAAAAGAAATTTATGAATACAAAGGCATCGTCTATGGCGAAATTATAACAGGAGTCAACTTCATAAAAGATTTTGGAGCAGGACTTAGAGATATATTTGGCGGCAGAAGTGCCGGATATGAAGAAGAACTTATCAACGCTCGTACAGAAGCAATAGAAGAGATGAAAGACCGTGCAGAAGCAATGGGCGCCGATGCAGTAGTAGGCTGCAAAATGGACTACGAAGTGCTGGGACAAAGTGGATCCATGCTTATGGTTACCATCTCAGGAACAGCAGTTAAAATTAGATAATAAGAAAAATATCCCCGTGTGGGGATTTTTTATTTTTTTGATTGGGAGGATGAAAGGTCGTTAATCTTAATAGAAAACCTTAAGGAATACCGTAACCATGATAGACAGTTGGGAGAGCTATTGTAACGGAAGCTACCAGCTTCCATTTATCTTATGTGAGCAAGTCATCTTACTCAGGCGTAGCCGTACGGCCACATTAACTTCAATTCATCTCCGTAGCGGAAGCATTTTGCTTCCACAGCCGAAGGCTCTACACGGAATTACTTTATGAATACAGTCATCCTTAGCGAACGAAGTGAGTCGAAGGATCTCTACACGGAATTACTTAAGGAAGACAGTCACCCTGAGAGGCAGTCGAGTTCTTCAAATCAGCCTTCACTTCGTTTGGCTTCTTTGGAACTCTTTGCACGAGACCTGCTACGAAATCA
>CABTWG010000063.1 GCA_902488455.1 uncultured Peptoniphilus sp. | reverse complement strand
GTATCAATAGGACCTATGATCATGATGAAATTCGTATGTCAAACTACAAAAGAATACGGACTTAAGACTATCGTATCCATGAACCCAATCATGGTTGACGGTACAGGAATGTGTGGAGCTTGCCGTGTTAAAGTTGGCGACAAAACTAAATTTGCCTGCGTAGACGGACCAGAATTTGACGGTCACCTAATCGACTGGAACAGCGCAATGAAAAGACAAACACAATACAAATCAGCTGACTCAGTTAGAAAGGTCGAACCACACGTATGTAACTTTGAATACGACATCGAAGCACAAAATCACGAAATCGAAACTGGCGAAGAAATCAAACAAGATAGATTCACAGCAGTACCAGTTAGAAACCAAGATCCAGAAGTAAGAAGCCACAACTTCGAAGAAGTATGCTACGGCTATAACGAAGAAGAAGCAATGAGAGAAGCAAACAGATGCCTTCACTGCAAGAATCCAAAATGTAGACAAGGTTGCCCAGTAAACATAGACATTCCAGGATTTATAAAAGAAATTGCATCAGGAAACTTCGAACAATCAGCAAAAGTACTTGCTCTATACACTGCATTACCAGCAGTATGCGGAAGAGTTTGTCCACAAGAAACACAATGTGAAGCACTATGTGTACTTAAAGCAAGAGGAGATTCAGTCTCAATAGGTAAACTAGAAAGATTTGCAGCAGATAAAGCAAGAGAAGAAAAATACAAATTATCTGAAAAACCAAGACAAAACGGACACAAGGTAGCAGTCATAGGAGCAGGACCAGCAGGACTAACCTGTGCAGGAGACCTTGCAAAGATGGGCTACGAAGTTACCATCTTCGAAGCATTACACCTTGCAGGTGGAGTACTAGTTTACGGAATACCAGAATTCAGACTTCCAGATGCAGTAGTAGAAGCAGAAATTGAAAACCTAAAAGCACTTGGAGTTAAGATAGAAAACGACGTAGTAATAGGAAGAACTATTACAGTTGATGAAATTCTAGACCAAGGATACGAAGCAGTATTCATCGGATCAGGAGCAGGACTTCCAACATTTATGGGAATCGAAGGAGAAAACCTAAACGGAGTATACTCAGCAAATGAATTCTTAACAAGAAATAACCTAATGAGATCATTTGACAAAGACTTTGACACACCACTTAACGTAGGAAATAGAGTAGCAGTTATCGGTGGAGGTAACGTAGCGATGGACGCAGCCAGAGTTGCAAGAAGACTTGGTGCAGAAGTATCAATCGTCTACAGAAGAACCGAAGCAGAACTACCAGCAAGAGTAGAAGAAGTTCACCACGCACAAGAAGAAGGAATAAAATTCGAAATGCTTACAGCACCAATTGAAATCTTAGGCGACGAAGACGGTTGGGTAAGAGGAATGAAAATGGTGAGAAACGAACTAGGCGAACCAGATGACAGTGGAAGAAGAAGACCAGTTAAGATTGAAGGATCAGACTTTGAAGAAGAATTCGAAACAGTAATCATGGCACTAGGAACATCACCAAACCCACTAATCTCACATACAACAAACCATCTTGAAGTAAATAAATGGGGCTGTATCGTAGCAGATGAAACAGGACAAACCTCAAGAGAAGGCATCTTCGCAGGAGGAGACGCAGTAACAGGAGCGGCAACAGTAATCCTTGCGATGGGAGCAGGTAAGACAGCAGCAGAATCCATCGACAAATATATAAGAGAAAAGAAAAACTAAAAATTTAAATTAGAGATAGGTACAAAAAGTACTTATCTCTTTTTTATTGCAAAATTTCAAATAATTTTTATGCAAACGATTCACGATACTAAAGTAAATCGTTAATTTATTAATTAATTTTAACTTTTTACATTCTGTGATATAATTTAGTTAACTAAAAGGAGGTAATGAAATGAAAGAAAAAAAGGGTTTGTCACTTCCTATTCAAATCTTAATAGGACTCGTAGCAGGAATCATCGTAGGTATATTCTTACAAAGTAAACCTGAAGTAGCAGACAAATTTATAAAACCACTAGGAACGCTATTTTTAAACCTAATTAAGCTTGTAATCGTACCACTAGTATTTGCATCATTAGTAGTAGGAGTTGCAGATCTAAAAGATGCAAAAGAAATAGGCAAGATCGGAATGAAGACATTTGTATATTTCTTTTTAACCACAGCATTCGCAATAGTAATAGGACTAATCCTCGCAAACCTACTAGACGTATCATCAGGCTTCACACTACCTGCAGATCAGCTAGAGTTTGAAGCCAAAGAAGCACCAAGTTTCATAGACACACTAATAAACATAGTGCCATCTAACCCACTTAAATCACTAGTAGAAGGTCAAATGCTCCAAATAATCGTATTTGCTCTTATACTTGGAGGAGGACTACTCTACGCAGGTGAAAAAGGCGAAACAGTATTTAAATTCTTTGACGGCTTACAAGAAGCAATGATCTACATTACAAACGGAATCATGAAGCTTGCACCATACGGTGTGTTCGGACTAATAGTACCAGTAGTAGCAGCAAACGGACCACAAGTACTACTCCCACTAATAAAAGTAGTAGGAATAGTATACCTAGGATGCTTCTTACATGCATTCTTAGTATACGGATCATCCATAGCATTACTAGCAAAACTACCAGTTGGCATCTTCTTCAAGAAGGCATTTTCACCATGGGCAGTAGCATTTACCACATCATCATCAGCAGGAACATTACCAATCTCACTAGACACATGTGAAAATGAACTAGGAGTATCAAAACCAATCGCATCCTTCGTACTACCACTAGGAGCCACCATCAACATGGATGGAACCGCAATCTACCAAGGAGTCTGCGCACTATTTATCGCAAAAGTATATGGACTAGACATGAGTCTAGGACAACAACTAACCATAGTCTTAACCACAGTACTAGCATCAGTAGGAACAGCAGGAGTACCAGGAGCAGGAATGATCATGCTAGCAATGGTACTACAAGGAGTAGGAATCCCAGTAGAAGGAATCGCACTAGTAGCAGGAATCGATAGAATCTTCGACATGATAAGAACCTCAATCAACGTACTAGGAGACATAAGCTGCTCAGTAATAGTTGCAAAATCAGAAGGAAAATTTGACGAAGAAGTATATAGAAGAAAACAATTAAGTAAATAGAAAAAGCCACATAAGTGGCTTTTCTTTATTTAAGGAGATAAAATGAAGAAAAAATTAGGAATTTTAGGAGGCATGGGACCACTGGCAAGCATGGTGTTTTACGAAAGAATCATCCACAACACAGAAGCAAATAACGACAACGAACACATAGACATAATGCTACTCTCCCACGCAACCATACCAGATAGAACGAGCGTAATATTAGAAAATAGAGACCACAGTGAAATAGTAGACGTAGTAAAACCGGATATAGAAGCATTCGAAAACTATGGTGTAAAAAACATCGCAGTCTCATGCAACACATTCCACAACTTCTTAGAAGACGTAGAAAAACTAACAGACATACCAATAATAAACATGATAGAGATAGCAACAGAAGAAGCGAAAAAACACGGACAAAAAGTCACAGTCCTAGGAACCAAAGGCACACTACAAACAGGAATCTACGAAAAATATATAGAAAAATATGGACTAGAGCATATAAAAGTAGACGATGACATAGAAGAAGAACTGATGGAAATAATCTACCATGTAAAAGCAACCAATGACACAAAATCCAAAAGATTCAACGAAATCTGCAAACACTACCTAGACCAAGGCTCAATACCAATACTCGCATGTACAGAACTCTCAACCTTGGACTTAGAAGAAGAAGTAGAAACAGAAACAGTAGACGCACTATCAGTCTTAACAAGAGAAAGTATATTGAGGTCAGGCTACGAACTAAAATACGAAAAAATAATACACTAAAAGCGACTAAGAAAACTTAATCGCTTTTTTTGATACATATGAGATGGATCATCTGCCTCTATTAACCGTTAAGAGTAAAATAAATTACTTCCTATTTATCATTGTAGCGGAAGCTATCAGCTTCCATCAAACTCGACACTAAATTCTCTTCACTCAGGCGAAGCCGTGGAATAACCGTTTCATCATATTTATCCTCGTAGCGGAACCTTCTAGGTTCCACAGCCGAGAGGCTCTGCACAGAAAACTTAATTGATTCTAAAGTCTTATACAGGTCCAACACTCCACACAGTCACCCTGAGCGAAGACGGCAACGCCGTCATAGTCGAACGGGTCTAACCTCTGTAGGTCAAGTCCTCCCAAATGACCCCACCTGATGGAGATCCTCATAACCACAAAACCTATTAATAATGTCATTATAAATATTACTAGCATGAAAATTGCTCTGCTTGCTTTTCCTGTCTTAATCATTTTCTCCCTTCGTTCTTTTTACTTGTTAATGTATTCTCGGTCCCAAAATTACTGCTATTAACTTAATTTTATTATATCAGAGTTTTGAGGTTTTTATTTCTTTTTTCAAATATTTATGATATTTTAACGTTTTTTATGTGTTTTTGTTTTTATTCTACAAATTTAGTTTCTACAAAAAATCTGCTGGTGTTTCTATCAGCAGATTTTCTTTGTTCTTTTAAATTTTCGCATTAAAAAAGCTGGAACTTAATCCAGCTTTAAATTTTTAAGTTAGTCAAGAAGTTTTGATACTACTCCTGATGCTACTGTTCTTCCACCTTCACGGATTGCAAATCTTAGTCCTTCGTCCATTGCGATTGGTGTTATTAGTTCTACTTTGAATGTTGCGTTGTCTCCTGGCATTACCATTTCTACTGCTTCTGGTAGTTGGATGTCGCCTGTTACGTCTGTGGTTCTGAAGTAAAATTGTGGTCTGTAGCCGTTGAAGAATGGGGTGTGTCTTCCACCTTCTTCTTTGGTTAGTACGTATACTTCTGCTTCGAAGCTTTTGTGTGGGTGGATTGTTCCTGGTGCTGCTAGTACTTGGCCTCTTTCGATTTCGTTTCTTTGCACTCCTCTTAGTAGTGCTCCGATGTTATCTCCTGCTTGCGCTTGGTCTAGTAGTTTTTTGAACATTTCTACTCCGGTTACTACTACGTTTCTTCTTTCTTCTGTTAGTCCTACGATTTCTACGTTGTCCCCTACTTTTACTGTTCCTCTTTCTACTCTTCCTGTTGCTACTGTTCCTCTTCCTGTGATTGAGAAGATGTCTTCTACTGGCATTAGGAATGGTTTGTCTGTGTCTCTTTCTGGTTGTGGAATGTATGCGTCTACTTCTTCCATTAGTTTTAGGATTTTGTCTCCCCATTCTCCGTCTGGTTCTTCTAGGGCTTTTAGTGCTGATCCTACTACGATTGGTGTGTTGTCTCCGTCAAAGTCATATTCACTTAGTAGGTCTCTTATTTCCATTTCTACTAGTTCGATTAGTTCTGGGTCGTCTACTTGGTCTTCTTTG
>CABTWG010000062.1 GCA_902488455.1 uncultured Peptoniphilus sp. | reverse complement strand
TTTTGCAGTAATATCCGGTGACAAAAGCAGAAGGGACCCACCTGTACCCATATCGAACACAGAAGTTAAGCCTTCATGCGCTGATGGTACTTGGCTGGTAACGGCCTGGGAGAGTAAGTTATTGCCGGTTGCTTTTTAAGCATTTATAATTAACTTGCGTTGATCTATAGAGACGACGCAAGTTTTTTTATGAAAAAATTTATTAGTAAAAGTTTACATAATTCGGGGGGGTGGTATAATATAGTCAAAGCAGTGTACTAAATTATAAAAATACGATTAAATATAAGAAATCAGGAGGACGTATGAATTACTCTAACCCACATAGGTATAAGAATGGAGACCATTACAGATTAATATCTTAAGCTAACTGTAGCTTTGGCAAAAGTTTAAAACTCTTAACAATAACTTATTATATAAAAATCGAGGGAATAAAAATGAAAAAATATAAAAATATAATTTTAATGCTTCTAATCTTGTCATTAACTTTAGTATCTAAAACTAATGCAAAATCTGTAGATGTTAATCTACCTACTTTTGACATATATGTAAATGAAGTTAAGGTAGAAAATAATTATAAAAAGTATCCATTCATTGTATATAAAGGCATAACATATTTTCCGCTAACATATGATGATGCCAAGTTCATGGGATGGAATCTAAAATGGATACAAAAAACTAAAGAGCTTCATGTAGTTTCTACCGAACAAGTTAATTATCAGTGGGGAGATTACAAGCAAGTAAAAGGTAAAACCAAGAATAAAAAGATCATGAAGGCGAAGACTCCGGAATTTAAAATCAAATTTGGAGATGAGTATGTTCCTAAGATGATAGGAAAATATCCTGTCCTTGTATATAACGATGTAACTTACCTTCCACTAGTTTCTGACTATTATTACGAGGATTCTTCTATGTCCTATGTATTTTCTAAAGAGAAGGGTTTAGAAATAACTAGACCAGAGGCTCTTCGTTTAAATACATTTGAGAAAAACACTTTTAATTTCGATAATGGTTCTATAACTTACTATGAAAATTCGAATATACAGGTATACTACTTAGATATTTCCTACAAGGGAAGAGAAGCAAATGTAAATTCCCGTGGAGAAAATGTAAATTTAGGAGTAGAGCTTACAGAAAAACTATATCCTAACAATCAAGGAGCGAATATTCCTTCTCTAATCAACAAGTTTTGGTCTGAACCTAGGGAAAATGTATTAAACAAGGTAGATATTTTTGTAAAAGACAATATTGCTATAATTCCACTAGCTCAAGATGTAGATGGAAAAGCGGTAAATAGCGTGGTTAAGATTGATATGGACGAGCTTAAGATTTTAAATATAAAAACTCTTACGGAAGAAGAAGTTTTAAATTATAATCCAGAAAAGTATTTAGACTAAAATAATTAGAAAAAATTTTATAAGGGGAAGTCATGAAAAAGTTAAAAATTTTATTTTTAATCCTGGTGGTGGCAATTCTACCAAGTTTTGTCTTTGCTAAAAATGTAAATGTAAATTTGCCGAAGTTTCCTGTTAAAATAAATGGAGTTCAGATGAATTATGAGAAAAGCAAGTATCCTCTCATTGTTTATAGAGATATAACTTACTTTCCACTGACTTACAAAAACTCCAGATTTATGGGACTTACCACCGATTGGGACAAATATAAGAGAATCTTTAGCGTCAGCCGAGAGCCAAATTCTATAGGAGAGTATAGTAATTACGACCAAGGATCTAAAAATAAAAATTCTTACAAGGCGAGCGTGCCGACATTTATTGTAAATGTAAATGAAAACAGAATAATAAATTCAAAGGAAAAATATCCGCTACTTGTCTTTAGAGATGTGACATACTTCCCACTAACCTGGAGATTTTGCCACGATGAGTTTGATCTAAACTATTCTTTTACAAATAGAGATGGGCTTGTGATTTCATCTAAATCAAAAGACGACAGTAAAAACACAGAAGTAAAACCGATAGAGAAATCCGCAGGAGAATACAGCGACAAATTAATTTTATACTTTGAAAAGCAAAACATAAATGGAAAGACTTACCTAATCGGCAAGAACCAAGAAAATTATAATATAGTGGTTGCTATTGTTGAAGATGGCAAGGCAAATCCTATAAAGGTAATAGAAGAAAATGGTTCTGGCTTTGAGTTTGACAACGGAAAAATTTATTATAAAGTGGATAGCGATACGAAAAAGACCGTAAGCTACTATGACATTGGAAAAGACGAAGTGAAGGAAGTCCTTTCAATCAATCTAAATAAATGGGATCCGCTTCTATTCACTGTTCTTAATGACAAGATTTACTACAAAGTTTCTGCAGACAAGGGAGCCTTAAAAGATATAGATGGCAAAATTTTATCTAGTGGAGGTTTGACAGGAATGAGAAAGATAGGAGATTTCGTAGTTGCAACCTTTGACAACAAGGAAATCCTAGTCTTCGATAGAGAACAAAAGATAATCTACAGCAAAAAAGCAAATGTAGATGTAGAAACTGTAACCATTTCTGGAAATAAAATAAGATTTATAGATGCGGATACTGGAAATTATATAGATGGAACGATTAAATAATTTTAAATATTTAAAGAATGTGTAGACCTGGTCTGCACATTTTTTTGGGATTAATTTTCCAAAGATATTTTAATATAATATTTTCGACGGAATAATTAATTTAAAATTTAAACGACAAATAATAACAAACACAACAAAAAACCTCAGCGCTAACTGAGGTCTTTTTATGCAAAATTAAATTTTATCTATTTTGCTACATTGTTTCTTGGTTCTTTGCCTGCAACGTAGTCTTCTATATTGTCTGCGGCTGCGTTACCCATTTCAAGCCTTGCTTCGAAGGTTGCGTTTCCTAAATGTGGTGCAAGCACGATATTCTTTGCACTCTTTAGTTCTTCTGAGATTTTCGGTTCGAATTCGTAAACGTCAAGGGCACATCCTGCGATTTCTCCTTCATTTAGAGCCTTGATAAGTTCTTTTTCTTCTACCAATGGTCCTCTTGCTGCATTGATCAGGTATGCGCTCTTCTTCATCTTCTTGAACTCATCTGTTGAAATCATATGTTTAAGTTCTGGTTTAAATGCGCTGTGTAGTGATACAAAGTCTGACTTTTCTAGAAGTTCGTCTAGTGAATCAACATACTTTACGCCTAACTTTTCCATTTCTTCTTTTCTATTTCTTGAATGGTAGATAACATTCATTTCAAAAGCCAATGCACGTTTAGCGAGGTTGCTTCCTATATTTCCAAGTCCGAAGATTCCAAGGGTCTTGCCTCTTAGTTCGTGACCGAGCATGTAGGTGGGTCTCCATCCTAGGAACTTATCTTCTCTGGAGAGTCTTTCCCCTTCAACGATTCTTCTTGAGATGGCAAGCATAAGCCCAAAGGTTAGCTCTGCTGTTGATACTGCACTGGATGGTGCCGGGGCGTTTGTTACATAGATGCCCATTTCCTTTGCAGAAGCTGTATCTATATTGTCATATCCTGCTCCATAGTTGGCTACAAGTTTTAGATTCTTTCCTGCTTCTAGAACTTCTCTGTCTATTTTATCGCTTAGAGGGCATAGCAAAACTTCTGCGTCCTTTACTCCTTCTATGATTTCTTCCTTGGTTAGAGGAATTTCACTGTCGTGATAATTTAATTCGTATTTGTCTAGTCTCTTTAGTATTTCGTCTGGTATTCTTGCTGTAATAAATATTTTCATAACTACCTCCTAATTGATACTTACCCAATTACATTTGTTTCTATTTTACCACTTATCTAGTATAATATTATAGTTAAGGAGGAATTAATATCAAAGAAAATAAAATGGGTACCAAGAATATCTCAAGCCTCATCCTGGAGATTTCTGTACCAATAATGATTTCGATGCTTATTCAAGCTCTATACAATATTGTGGACTCATACTTTGTAATGAAGATTTCGGAGAATGCATTTACAGCTGTATCCATTGCCTTTCCTGTTCAAAACACCATGATCGGAGTGGCTGTTGGTACTGCTGTGGGGATAAATTCTCTTTTATCTCGCTCACTCGGGGAGAAAAACTATGAGCTTGCAAATAGTGTGGCAGAAAATGGAATGTTTCTCGCATTTTGCTACTCTATAATATTTTTTATCCTGGGACTTACCCTTTCGGAAAGATATTTTCATCTCACAACAGATGATTTAGAAATTATAAATTATGGTAAGGTATATCTAAGAATTGTCACCATGGCAAGCTTCGGGGTATTTTTCCAAATTACCATGGAGAGAGTATTGCAATCAACTGGACGAAGCTATCTTACCATGATGACCCAAGGAATAGGCGCCATTATAAATATAATCCTAGATCCAATTCTTATCTTTGGGTGCTTTGGACTTCCTGCAATGGGTATTGCTGGAGCAGCTTATGCAACTGTAATCGGGCAGATCATCGGCATGATTGTCGGACTGTATCTAAACCATAGGTACAATGTGGAAGTACAGATGAAGTCATTTGTTCCAAGATGGAATGTTATAAAGAAGATCTACACCGTTGGACTTCCTTCGATAATTCTCATAACCATAACATCGGTTTCAATCTCTCTTATGAACAAGATCCTAAACGGATTTTCCAAGACTGCAGTGGCGGCTTATGGAATCTACTACAAGATTCAGTCTTTTATCTTTATGCCGATATTCGGTTTAAACAGTGGAATCATTCCAATCATCGCCTACAACTACGGCGCGAAAAATAGAGAGAGGGCGAAGAAGACCTATAAACTCGCAATCATCTGGGGAATGATAATCATGGTTGTTGGAATCATAATATTTCAATTTTTCTCAGAATTTATCTTAAGAGATATCTTTGAAGTGAGTGATAGCCTTCTTGAAGTGGCAGTAGTCGCATTTAGGATAATCTCTGTGTCATTTTTATTTTCAGGATTTTCCATAGTAACGGGAGCATTATTTCAGTCGCTTGGTAATGGAATGCTATCCTTAGTTGGGGTTATCATAAGACAGGGAGTTGGACTTATCCCAGTTGCATACCTTTTAAGCGGCTTTGAAGAGCTCAGCTTGGTTTGGTGGGCACATCCAATTGCAGAATTTTTAGGATTTATTTACTTCTATTACTATATGAAGAAGTTTGCAATGCCACATATCGAAAGAATTTAAATTATCCATGAAGATGTCTATTTTTTATTAAAAATATACTAGATTATATATAAATTTAGTTTTTTTAATAACTTTGTGTTAAAATATATTTGAGGATTTACTTTACCTCATAAATGAAGAGGCTTAAGGAGGATTAAAATGTCAAAAGCACATTTTGAAAGAAACAAACCACACGTAAACATAGGAACAATCGGTCACGTAGACCACGGAAAAACAACACTAACAGCAGCAATCACACTAATAATGAACAAGAGATACGGATCAGGAGAATTCGTAGACTACGCAAACATCGACAAAGCACCAGAAGAAAGAGAAAGAGGAATCACAATCTCAACATCACACGTAGAATACGAAACACCAAACAGACACTACGCACACGTAGACTGTCCAGGACACGCTGACTACGTAAAGAACATGATAACAGGAGCAGCACAAATGGACGGAGCAATCCTAGTATGCTCAGCAGCAGACGGACCAATGCCACAAACAAGAGAACACATCCTACTAGCAAGACAAGTAGGGGTACCAAA
>CABTWG010000061.1 GCA_902488455.1 uncultured Peptoniphilus sp. | reverse complement strand
AGCTCGAGGGAGAAGGGAGGAAACTGCGAGTCTCGAAGAGAAAACCGTAGGTTTTTTCGAGAGACGTTAATTCCCTCCCTCTCCCTCGTAAAAGAAAAGTTGAAGAAAAAAGTATAGGGTTTGGTTATGTAAAAGATATTTGTATAAATTTATTATAATTTTGGAAATTATTTTATTTGCTAAAATTTCTCTTCAGAGGTTAGACCCGTTCGACTCGCTACGCTCGCTCAGGGTGACTGTAGTTGGGAGGGATACTATAGCCTTCGGCTCTTTCGCTCAGGGTGACTGCAGTTGAGTGGGTGTTCTCTTTTGATGTTTCTAAGGGTGACGACCACCTATTTACTCACCAAAAAACAAAAAAATAGATGGTTTCCCATCTATTCGAAATTATATCCTTATTCTATTCAAAAAACTTTTTTACTTTGTCAAAGAAGGTTTCTCTTTCTTTCTTTATTTCTTTGCCTTCTTTTTTCCTTAGTTCTTCTAAGATTTCTCTTTCTTCGTCGCTGATTTTCTTTGGTACGTGGATGTCTACTTTGAACACCAAGTCGCCTTTGCCTTCTCTTCTTAGGTATGGCACTCCTTCGCCTTTTATCCTAAATGTTGTGCCTGATGTGGTGCCTGATGGGATGTCGTAGTCTACGAGTTTTGTTAGTGTTGGTACTTTGATGCTTCCTCCTAGTACTGCATCTGTGTAGGTGATTGGTAGTTCTAGGTACAGATCGTTTTCCATTCTCTTGAAGATTTGGTCTTCTTTTACTCTTATATATACGTAGAGATCTCCTGCTGGGCCTCCGTTTAGTCCTGCATCTCCTTCTTCTCTTAGTGTCAGTATCATCTTGTCATCGATTCCCTTTGGTATGTCGATGGTGATCTTTTTGTTTACGACTCTTGTGCCGTGGCCTTTACATTCTGTGCATGGAGTGTCTATTATTTCTCCTGTGCCTTTACATTTATCGCAGGCGCTTACTTGGGTAAATCTTCCAAATGGTGATGATGTGGTGGTCCTGATCTTGCCTGAGCCGTTACATTTATCGCAGGTATGCTTATGTGTGCCTGGTGCTGTTCCTTCGCCATGGCAGGTTTTGCATGTTTCTGTTCTCTTTACGTTTATATCTTTTTTCGCGCCGAAGATGGATTCTTTGAAGTCGATGGTTAGATCTACTCTTACGTCGTCGCCTTTTATCGGTCTATTTTTATATTCTTCTTCTGAATATCCGCCAAATCCTCCGAAGCCTTGTCCAAATATGTCAAATAGGTCTCCGAATATGTCGCCAAATCCGCTGCCGTATCCTCCGGCGTTGCCATTTATGCCGTCTTCGCCGTAAGTGTCATACATCTGTCTCTTCTTTTCATCTGAGAGGACTTCGTAGGCAATGTTTACTTCTTTGAAGTGTTCTGCTGCTTCTTCGTCTCCTGGATTTAGGTCGGGATGATATTTTTTTGCTAATTTTCTATATTGAGATTTGATTTCTGTTTGGGTGCTTTCCCTTGTTACTTCTAGTATTTTATAAAAGTCCCTCAACTTTTCACAACCTTTCAAAAGTCTATTCTACAACATTTATCGGTTTTTTTCCACAGTTTTCTTTTATTAGTACTTATATATCTATACATATAGAAAGGGAGGTTTCCCTCCCTCTATTTATTATTTTATTTATTTGTCTTCTTCGTCGTCTACTACTTCGTAGTCCGCGTCTACCACGTCTTCGTCATGTTGTGCTTCGCCTTCTGCTCCTTGTTGTGCTTGTGCTTGGGCTTTGTATAGTTCTTCTGAGATCTTGTAGAATGCTTGGGTCAAGTTTTCTGTCTTTGCCTTTATGTCTTCTAGATCTTCTCCATCTTTTACTGCTTTTAGTTCTTCTACTGCTTTTTCGATGCTTGCCTTGTCGTCTGCGCTGATCTTACCTTCTACATCTTTTAGTGTTTGTTCTGATTGATAGATCATTGAGTCGGCGTTGTTCTTTGCTTCGATTAGATCTTTCTTCTTTGAGTCTTCTTGTGCATACATTTCAGCTTCTTTTACCTTCTTGTCGATTTCTTCGTCAGTCATGTTGGTTGAAGATGTGATTGTGATGTGTTGTTCTTTACCTGTTCCAAGATCTTTTGCTGTTACGTTTACGATGCCGTTTGCGTCGATATCAAATGTTACTTCGATTTGTGGCACTCCACGTCTTGCTGGTGCAATTCCATCTAGTTGGAATCTTCCTAGTGTGATATTGTCTTGTGCCATTTGTCTTTCACCTTGAAGTACATGGATATCTACTGATGTTTGGTTATCTGCTGCTGTTGTAAATATTTGTGACTTCTTAGTTGGTATTGTTGTATTTCTTTCGATCAATCTAGTTGTGATATTACCCATAGTTTCGATTCCTAGTGATAGTGGTGTTACGTCAAGAAGTAGTAAGTCTTTTACATCTCCTGAAAGTACTCCACCTTGGATTGCTGCTCCTAGGGATACACATTCGTCTGGGTTTATGTCCTTTTGTGGTTCTTTGCCAACTAGACGTTTGATACATTCTTGTACTGCTGGTACTCTTGTAGATCCTCCTACTAGTAGTACTTTGTCTATTTGATCTTTTGTTAGACCTGCGTCCTTCATTGCGTCTAGCACTGGTCCTTCTGTCTTCTTAACTAAGTCGCTTATAAGTTCTTCGAACTTTGCACGAGTTAGGTCCATGTTAAGGTGTAGTGGTCCTGATTGGTTAGCTGTGATGAATGGAAGGTTGATGTTTGTGCTCATGGTTGAAGATAGTTCTTTCTTAGCTTTTTCTGCTGCTTCTTTTAGTCTTTGTAGACTCATCTTGTCAGCCTTTAGGTCAACACCATGTTCCTTCTTGAATTCTTCTGCTATATAGTCGATTACTCTTTGGTCGAAGTCGTCTCCACCTAGTCTGTTGTTACCACGGGTTGCGTGTACTTCGAACACTCCGTCTGATAGTTCAAGGATAGATACGTCGAATGTACCACCACCAAGGTCGTAAACCATTACAGTTTCTGATCCTTTTGATTTGTCTTCGCCGTATGCAAGTGCTGCTGCTGTTGGTTCGTTAACGATTCTCTTTACGTTAAGTCCTGCGATTTTTCCTGCGTCTTTAGTTGCTTGTCTTTGTGCGTCGGTGAAGTATGCAGGCACTGTGATTACTGCGTCGGTGATAGTTTCACCAAGGTAGCTTTCTGCGTCTGATTTTAACTTTTGAAGAATCATTGCAGAAATTTCTTGTGGTGTGTACTTCTTGCCATCGATATCTACTGTGTAATCGCGGCCCATTTCTCTCTTAATTGATTGAATAGTTCTTTCTGGGTTTGTGATAGCTTGACGTTTAGCAGTTTCACCTACTAATCTTTCTCCGTCTTTTGTAAATGCTACTACTGAAGGTGTAGTTCTGTTACCTTCGATATTAGGGATGATTATTGCGTCCCCACCTTCCATTACTGATACTGCACTATTAGTTGTACCTAAGTCAATTCCTATAATTTTACTCATTTCATATTCCTCCTATTATTTAGAAACTTTTACCATTGCAGGTCTTAAAACTTTGCCATCAATGGTATATCCTTTTTGCAGAACTTCAGTTACAAGTCCTGACTCAACGCCTTCTTCCTCACTTAGAAGCACAGCGTGCTCAAAGTTTGGATCAAAAGGTTTATTTAAACAGTCAATTTCTTTAATTTCAAATTTATTTAACACTTCAACCAAGCTTCTTTCTATCAAAACAATTCCGTCGTAGAAAGGATCGTGGTTTTCAGCGGAATCAATGGCTCTTTCAAAGTTGTCAATAACTGGCAAAAGTTCCTGTGCCAGCTTTTCAAGGCCCATGTTCATGTAGTTTATCCTGTCCTTTTCAGCGCGCCTCTTGTAATTTTGGAAGTCCGCTTGAAGACGAATAAACTGATCCTTCATCTTTTCAAGTTCTTCATCTTGATCTTCTGGCTCGACGTAGTCTGAAGCCCTTTCAGGTTCCAAAATCTCTGGCTCCAAGATCTCTGGTTCCGAACTTTCTGAATTTTCTGAATTTTTAGAATCTAGATCATCTTTATTATCTTTTTTTAGTTCATCATAATCTTCATTTAAGTCTTGCCACTGTTCAAGATTATCTATATCTTCATTCTTATACAATTTTTCACCTCATCATGATATTTTTTAAAACATTTCTATAAATCAAAGTATTTTCAAGAGCATTCCTATAATCCATTCTGACAGGCCCCAAAACACCTAGTACAATATCCTTTGAATATCCTTTTACAAATGCCCTTATCACTGCAAAATCAGCAAGAGAGCTATCTTCATTTTCATCGCCAATGGAAATATCGATTTCATTTAAGAGATCAATCTTCATAATATCTTTGAAAAGAGTCTCATCCTCAAGCTTCGATACGAAGTTCACCGCTTTATCCATGTCTTGGAACTCTAAAATACTCAAAATATTAGAAAGTCCATCATAATAAATATCAACAGACTTAATATTTCTATTGAACTCACTAGCTTCTTTTACAATATCTAAGATAAGCTGTCTATGTCTAGTTAAATCACCAGAAATCTCAACTTCAATCTCAGAGATTTCATCAAACTCAACAAGAGTAAGCTTCTTATTTAGGATATTTTTTATCTTTAAGATCGTATCCTCGTCTATATCACCCTTGTAACTTATTACCTTTCTCTCAACCTGACCATTGTCACCAATAAGGAGCAAGAGCAAGATGTTTTCGTCCAGCTTCAAAAGCTCAATATACTTAATAAGAGTGCAATTTTTCTTTGGACTTATGAGAAAAGTAAAAAGTCCAGTAGATTTAGACATACTCCTTACAATACTTCTGTAAAAAGCTTCGGTCCCAGTATCAGCATCCATAAGAGCATTTCTAATGTTTTTATCAAATAGATCCACCTTGAGAGCGTTTAAAATCTCATCAACATAGAATCTATAAGCCTTGTTGGAAGGAATTCTACCAGCACTTGAATGAGGTTTGTTTAGAAAACCTAAGTCCTCAAGATCTGACATCTCATTTCTAATCGTAGCGGAACTAATGCCCCACTCGTAACATTTAGAAAGAGTCCTAGAGCCAACGGGAACCGCTGAATCAATGTATGATTTAATTATTGCATTTAAAATTTCAATCTTTCTAGTATCCATAGTCACCCTCTTTGTTAGCACTTAAACTCTTCGAGTGCTAAAGACTATATATAGTATAACTAAATTTTTAGCAGTTGTCAAGGGTGAGTGCTAAAATATTTTTGTTTTTTTGCACCCACCACGTCATCCTGAGCGAGGAATTTATTCCGAGTCGAAGGATCTCTATTATATAGGAAGAAAGTTAATGAAGATGGTCATCCTGAGCGGAGACTGTAGAGCAAAGCGATGCCGTTGTAGTCGAATGGGTATAACCTTGGTGGGATCAAGTACGGATGACTATTTATTTTTGTAGCGGAAGCATTTTGCTTCCATAGCCGAGAGGCGTAAATTCTTTAAAACTCTCAACTTATTAACACTCATCGAGCGACAATCTAGCCAACTAGTCATCCTGAGCGAAGACGGCAACGCCGTCGAAGTCGAAGGATTTCTCTTTTGGTGTGGTCATGTTTAGATTATTAATCTAAATGCTCTACGTATAGCATGAGTTTATTTTAAGTGCTTTAGCAGACTGTTTCTACCAATCGGCTACGTTTCTTGGGCTAAAACAGTTCCGGCACACCTACTAAGACTTACTTCGTTCGCCAAGTTAGGTGTGGAACGTGAAGCGTGATAATTGTTATTGATTTTATTTGGGGGGATTGCTCTTCAGAGGTTAGACCTATTCGACTCGCTGCGCTCGCTCAGGGTGACTGTAGTTGGGAGGGTT
>CABTWG010000060.1 GCA_902488455.1 uncultured Peptoniphilus sp. | reverse complement strand
ATAGGAAGAAAGTTAATGAAGACAGTCACCCTGAGCGGAGACGGTGGAGCAAAGCGATGCCGTCGTAGTCGAATGGGTATAACCTTGGTGTGGTTATGTACGGATGATTGATTTAATTTAAATGCTCTACGTAGAGCGTGATAATTATTATTGATTTCATTTGGGAGGGCTTGCTCAATAGAGGTTAGACCCGTTCGACTCACTGCGCTCGCTTAGGATGACTGTAGTTGGGAAGCTGGTCGTTTGGATGACGTCTTTTTATCAACAATGATTATTTCCTTTTATTATATTTGTAATAAATTGATTGTATGTTTTTGCATCTGTTTTTGAAGCGGAAGCTGCCAGCTTCCATTTACCTTTGGTGATCGCCGCATTTTAAATTTATATCTGAAATTCTTGCGAAAGAAAACCTTATAAATCTGATAAAAAATTCTTTTTTACTATAACCAAACCACTAAATATAGAGATGTATTTCACTTAGAACTCTTTTGAAATCAAAGGATACATAATTTCTTATCTATTGACAAATTTTTATAAAAAATATATATTCTTATTATATTATTAATAAAAAGGAGAATGTACATGAAAAATTTTAAGAAATTTTATTCAGCTTTAGTAATTATGTTTGCACTTACATTATTAGTTGCTTGTGGCGATAAGTCTACAACAGAATCTAAAAATGCAGCGGCAAACAACGGACCTAAGACTGAAGAAAAGACAGAATCTAATGAAAACAAAGATCTTGAGCTTGGAGTTATGAAGGACGTTGATCCTGAAAAAAAGGTATATATAACTGCTAAAGAAGCTAAAGATATCATCGATAACAATGAAAATGTTGTCGTTGCTGAAGTTACTTGGGGAGAAGAAAAGGACAGTCCTGACTTCTTAACTAAACACATTCCTGGCGCTATCCATATAAACACTGATATGGTTGAAGAAGGTCCTATTTGGAACCTTAGATCTGCTGAAGAATTAGAAAAGAACTTCCTAAACTACGGTGTTACTTCTGATACTTCTCTTGTTCTTTATGGACCTGGAATTGCTGCAGACAGAGTAGCTTATGCAGCTCTTTACCTTGGAGTTAAAGATGTAAAGATTATAGACGGTAGACTTGCTGCTTGGGAAAAGGAAGGTTACCCTGTTGAAAGCGGAAGCGTTGCTACTACTCCTAAAGAAGATTTTGGCGTGAAAGTTCCTGCTCATCCTGAGTATGTGCTATCTCTTGAAGAAACTGTTAAAAAGCTAGATGAAGACAAGGACTTTAAACTCGTTTCCGTTAGAATTAAAGATGAATGGGAAGGCAAGACTTCTGGTTATTCTTACATTCCTAAGGCTGGAGAACCTAAAGGGGCTGTATTTGGTGAATCAGGTACTGGCAACTCTGGTATGGAAAACTATATTAATGCTGATGAAACTGTTAAAGATTTTGGAGATGTTGTAAATCTTTGGAAAGAAAATGGTTTTGATGTTTCAAACGACATGGCTTTCTACTGTGGAACTGGCTGGAGAGCTGCAACCCCATGGCTTTTAATGTATGAAAGAGGATACGATGTTAAGATGTTTGACGGCGGATGGAACGAATGGCAAATGCACGACGAACTTGAAACTGAAATAAATGACCCAGAAGGCACAAAGATTGTGCCAGTTAAGGATTTAACTCCTGATAAAGCTGCCAAATGATAAATACTTCAAAAAAGAGATTAGCTTGTAGAATTTTCGAGATTCTTTTAATACTTAGTTCTGTTCTTTTAAATAGGCTTAGTTTTAAAAAGATGGGAGTTATGAGATATATGGTCTACAGATCCTATGTCCTTCAAAACGCCCATGCAGCTAGATATATCTTGATTGCTATAGCTATTATTTTAATTTTATATTTATTTTTAAAATTTAAATTTAAAGTTTTTAGCTTTGAAGATATTTTATTTGTAGTGTTTTTTATAGTTTCTATATTGGCGCTAAAAAAGATATCAATCTTTAAGTATGACCACTACCACCAATCTATGATTTATCTAGCGCTAAGTGCTACCGAGCTAATCCTTATAAAAACTAAAAGTTAAATTTACAAAAAATAATAAACCACCGGCTTAGCTGGTGGTTTGTTTTGCCTCTGTAAGAGGCTTTTATCGACAGCATTTCATGCTTTGAACTCTTTTTCTCGTGCACCAATTTTCGCAGTTGGTGCTAAAGCACCTTATTCTTTTGCTTTTGTTTATATTCTCACCCGTGAACGGGTAAACAAATTCTTTAATACTTATTTGGTCTGCCATGGAATCTTCTTTTAATTGATTTTTTCTATATTTATGTATTTTTTCGCATTCTTTCCTACTGTGTCTACATAACATCCTCTACACCAGAAATTTCTATTGCCATATTTATATTTTAAATTGGCATGTCGATCAAATATCATTAGGCTGCTCTTTCCTTTCAAATATCCCATTATTTCTGAGACACTGTATTTTTGTGGTATTTCAAGTAGCATATGGACGTGGTCGATGCATAATTCTGCTTCTATTATTTCTATCCATTTTCTCGTCAGCAAGTCTCTTAAAATTTTTCCTATTTCTCTTTTTATTCTCCCATATATTAGTTGCCTTCTGTATTTTGGTGCAAATACTATGTGATATTTACAATTCCATTTTGTATGTGATAAACTGTTACTATTCACGTGAATAACTCCTTTCATTTATTTTAGATTGATAGACAAATCTATTTTAACATGATTGGAGTTTTTTCTTGAAGCTAAAGCTATTTGCTCCCCTAGCATAGTTGGGGGTATTTATTGTGGTAAATCCACAATAAAAAAAGAGGATTTTCATCCTCTTAATATTTCTACAAAGTTTCCTATTGCTATAATTACACCGCTGATTGCCATTAGTAGATTCAGATATCTAATAGTCTTACCTTGGCTTTCATCGAAGAAATTGGTTCCTCTATCTCCTGCTAAAAATAGTGCATACATCGCTATCGGGCCTTTCATATCCATTTCTATTGCCAGTGAAAAACAAACAAGCACGATGAATCCAAGACTCATTAGCGCCGATCCAACAAACCACGGCTCTACTTTCTTATCACTTTTATTTTTATTTCTATTTTTATTTCTATTTTTATTTTCATTACTATTTTCCAAAGCAATTCTCCTTTTGTTTAGATAATTATTATTCTAATTATAACATATTATTTTGCAAATAAAAAAGTGCCTCCTCTTAGGAAAGCACGTATTTTTATATTTATCTTACGATTGTAGTACCAGTCTTGCCTGCTAGACCGTCTTTTGCTGATTCAAGTGAAGTTATTAGAGATTCTCTACCTTCTTTTGAATTTACAAAAGCCATTGCTGCTTCAACTTTTGGAAGCATTGATCCCGGAGCAAATTCTCCATCAGCTATATATTTCTTAGCTTCTTCGATATTCATTGTTTCTAGCCATTTTTCATCTGGTTTTCCGAATTTGATTGCTACTTTTTCTACTGCGGTTAGTATTACTAGCACGTCTGCATCTACTAGCTCTGCTATCTTAGCTGATGTGAAGTCCTTGTCAATTACTGCTGCTACTCCTTCAAGTCCTTTTTCAGTCTTTACAACAGGGATTCCTCCGCCGCCTCCTGCGATTACCACTTGGTTTGCTGCTAGTATTGCATTTATTGATTCTTTTTCAACTATATCTACTGGTTTTGGTGAAGCTACTACTCTTCTGTATCCACGTCCTGCATCTTCTTTAAATGTGTATCCTTTTTCCGCTACGATTTTATCTGCTTCTTCTTTTGTATAGAAAGATCCAATTGGCTTAGTTGGATTTGCAAAAGCTTTGTCATCCTTATCTACCAATACTTGAGTTACTAGTGTTACTACGCATTTTTTTACATTTCTTTTTGCAAGTTCATTTTCAATTGCATTTTGAAGATGGTAACCTATGTAGCCTTGACTCATTGCGCCACATTCTGGGAATGGCATAGCTGGTGTATGATGTTCTGATTCGCTTGCTGCTGTCATTGCTAGGTTAATCATACCTACTTGAGGTCCATTTCCATGTGCAATTACAACTTCATTACCAGATTCTATTAGATCAACTATTGATTCAGCAGTTATTTTAACAGCTTCTTTTTGTTCTTCAGGAGAATTTCCTAAAGCATTTCCGCCAAGGGCAAGTACTATTCTTTTTCCCATTTTTCACCTCTAAATTTTATTTATTGTTCTTTTAGATTTTATAAGATCAAAGTTAAAAAAATTATTTCTCGCTTTCTTCTATCTCTTTTATATATCTATATACGGTTTGATTAGATATATCTAGAAGTTCTGCTACTCTGTTGATTGCGCCTTTGAACTTGAAAACGCCCAATTCATAGAGCTGTCTAATTGGATTTGCAGGCTCTAGAATTTTGCTTGTAGGAATACTTCTGTCCCAGTGCACAAATACATTTTTAATCATGTTTTCCACTATTAAGTCGATAGACTCAGTAAAAAATTCTTTTGGCTCAGATTTGCTTTCTTCAATTCCAAATAAAAGTTCATTTTCATAGAAATCTCTGAACTCTAAGAACTTGGTTAAATCGTAGTGGATATTTAACATGCCGATGAGCTCTTCTTCATCCTTAATATAGTATGTAGAAGCTCTAAAGACTCTGTGACTTATCTCGTTCATTACTATGTAGTTTGAAACGAAGTCATTAGTTTTATAATCGTTTTTTAAAATCTTTCTCAAGCTAAAACCAGAATACTCATCTCCGAGTTTTCTACCACTAAGTTCTCCATTAATCAAGTAGATTATCTTGCTCTTGCCTTCGTTATAATCTAGAAGAGCAATTTCAACGTTTTGGCCTAATGTAGTAGCTAGAAAATCAGCAATACCTTCATATTTTTTTAGAATATTTGATCTATATTCAGTAGTCATGAAATCACCTCATCAATACATATTTTCGTAAGCGATAGTTAGATGTATCTAAGAAGAATTTCTAACTATATTATATACGAATAAATTTCTTATTTATATATGAAACATTAAAAAACAAAGAATATCCTCTAAAATGAAATGAAATACAAAAATATAGTGAAAACATTTCCTTCGTTGATACATAGTAAAATTTTATAAGCTTTCGAATTATATTTTATATATTAAAGTCTTTATTATGAGACGTTGAAAATTTTTCATTTCATAGATTTATAACATTACATATAATTTACAATTAATATTTTATCACAAATCGCGAATAAATTATAATAAAATGTTAAAAATTTCTAAGAAATTATGAAGGAGTTAAAAAAATTGAATGATTTTATAAATATCATAATAAAAATATAAAAATTTTTATTGTGATAGGAAATTTTTATAAAAACAAACAAAATTTAATGTTTTAAATTTAAATTGGAATATGATTCTGCAAAATAAGATTTTCTTTTAAAAGCTTTTCAAAAAATAAAAAAAGTTCGATCTGATGACAAATCGAACCTTGGCGGAGAAGGTGGGATTCGAACCCACGTGGGCTTGCACCCTAACGGTTTTCAAGACCGCCCCGTTATGACCACTTCGGTACCTCTCCATAAATGGTGATCCATCGGAGATTCGAACTCCGGACACCTTGATTAAAAGTCAAGTGCTCTGCCGACTGAGCTAATGGATCAAGATATAAAATTGTTGGCTGGGGCGGCAGGACTCGAACCTACGAAATGCCAGAGTCAAAGTCTGGTGCCTTACCGACTTGGCTACGCCCCACTGTTATTGGTGCAGCTAGGAGGATTCGAACCCCCGGCACACGGATTAGAAGTCCGTTGCTCTATCCTACTGAGCTATAGCTGCAAAATTGGAGCGGGTGAAGGGAATCGAACCCTCGCAACCAGCTTGGAAGGCTGGGGCTCTACCACTGAGCTACACCCGCAAGTAATTCACTTTATTATTATAATAAATATTGCTGCTTATTTCAAGTAGTTTTTACATTTTTTTAAAATTTTTGGTGGAGGAGAGTGGATTTGAACCACTGAAAGCGAAGCTAACGGATTTACAGTCCGTCCCCTTTGGCCAACTTGGGTACTCCTCCTCATCTTTGGAGCTGGTGAGAGGACTTGAACCCCCAACCTACTGATT
>CABTWG010000059.1 GCA_902488455.1 uncultured Peptoniphilus sp. | reverse complement strand
TTTTGTAGCGGAAGCAACCTGCTTCCATAAGCCTTGATACTAAAATATTTTTAATTAGCCGCTAGGCGTGGGGCAACCTAAATTACGATTCACACCCGTAGCGGAAGCTATCAGCTTCCATAATCCTAGATACTAAATTATTATTAATCAGCCGCTAGGCGTAAGGCAACCTCAATTCCAATTCATCCTCGTAGCGGAACCTTCTAGGTTCCACAGCCGAAGGCTCTGCACGGAACACCATTACAACTACAATCACCCTGATAGGCAGTCGAGTTCTGCAAATCAGACTTCGCAATGCTCGTCTTCTTTGGAACTCTTCGCACGAGACCTGCAACGAAATCAGAGATTTCGGCTAGGGCTTCGAACGGGTATAACCTCCGAAGAGCAATTACGTCAAATGATTATAAAACTACTCAACTCTAATTCCATAGAAAAATATATTTCTCTCTATCTTATCAAGTGGATTTGCTTCTATATATCTGTCACGAGCTAGTGACCATTTGTATCCTTCAGGAAGTGAAGGTATATTTTTAAGATCCAAGTAACCATTTACGCTGGCAGGAATTTCAACCTTCCTTTCATTTCCAAAATCATCTTGAAAGACAAAGGTCGCTGTGAACTCTGAATTGGAGCTAGAATTTGAATTAGAAATTGCATAGAAATCCATATTCTTTTCAAAACCTTCGTCGAAACTTGCGTAAGTATCACCCTTCTTATCTGTAAACCAACCTGTATAACCAGAAGGAAGAACTGGCACACTATTTAAATCCACAGAAGATCCCTTTGGAATTTCAAATTTGGCTATGATATTTCTCTTGTTTTTATCGACTGTATAGAAGGACAGCTTCACGAAATTTCCTTTAAACTTCGCGTATAAAGTCGTGTCTTCCGGGAAACCTCCTTTAAGATCCGCCTTTTTACTTCTCTCTTTATCCAGGTAGTAACCTTCAAAAGTATATCCGTCCCTTAAGTTAAAGTTTGTATTGTCAATGAACTCTTTGTTTTTTTGAGTCTTAATGGTATTAATTGCAGAATCGTTCTTACCATCAACCTTCGCCATAATTGTCACGTAGATAAAATCACGGGTAGCATCGCCTAAATATTTATCTGCATTGTAAAACATAGCAGCAGCTTCGCCACGGGTGATGAATCCTTGAGGTTTGAAGCTTCCATCTGGATAGCCAGAGATTATATTCCTATCTACTAGGTAAGAAACTTCGGATTTATTTACAATATTTTCCCTGTCAATGAATTTTAGATTATTTGTAGAATATCCAGAATAGATGCTTGCGATGATTCGTGAAGCCTCGTCCCTAGTTATAAATTTATTTGGAGAGATTACTAGGTTTGAATCTTTTATGTAACCAGCTTTAACTCCGCGGCAAACTTCGGAATAGAACCAGTCGGATTTTTTCACGTCTTTGAAATGAACCTCGTCAAAGGCGTCGTACTTTGCAAAATGGTTTACAATGGTGTAGAACTCAGCATTTGTGATATTCGCATCGGGCTTAAAAGTTCCGTTAGGATACCCCTTTATATGTTCCTGCTGAGACGCCCAAGAAATGAAAGGCTTCGCCCAATGGCTGTTCGCATCGGTAAAAGCAAAGCAGTTTTTCGGTAAAAATATAATTATAAAAGTGCAAATAAATAATAAAATCTTTTTCATATAATCCTCCCTTAATGATATTTTAACATAGTATATTTGGAAAAGTATTTGAAACTTCACGAAGTGTCATTAAAGTACTAGAAAAATTTTAAGCATTAAACTAGGAAAACATTTTATAGAGCTTTGAGTATGTTGACATAAAGAATAAGATGGGTTATTCTATGGTAAGTTGTAAAAATAATGCGACACAAATAGAAAATAAAAACTCGTACTAGCTTCGTGAAAAATTTTAAAAACGAAAAAACTAACATAGAGGTCAATATGAGCTTTAAACATCTTACACTAAACGAAAGAAATAAGATTGAGGTATTAATAAAAGAAGGTTATTCTTCTAGAGGAATAGCTAAAATTTTGGGCTGCCACCATTCAACAATATCAAGAGAGCTTAAACGCTGTAAAGCTGAATATAAAGCACACGCAGCAGAAAAAGATAAAAAGCATAAATCTTCACTTAAAGGCAGAAAAAATAAATCAACAATCGAAATTATAGGCACAATCAATGAATAAATAAACTTGAAGCAGTAAATATAAAAAGTAGCTGTCACTGTTTACAGTGGAAGCAGTGAAAATTCTATTGGTTTGCTAAGGAAGTATTATCCGAAAAAGACTGATTCGATAGAATATCTATAGAGAATCTTATTAAAATTTAATGGAGTTCAATAAGAAATATTTGAATTATTTATATGATCGAACTCCTTTAGAATTGTTTGTACAGAAGAGTAGTTTTATTAAGATGTCGCAAATTTATTTGCAATTTATAATATTAAATATTTAGAGGGGATGATTTAATTGACAAAAATGACTAAAAGAGAGAGGGTTATGGCAACTCTAAGAGGCGAAAAAACAGACAGATCTCCTATTACTGCCTATAGACACTTTCCAAAAGTCGAAAGAGAGCCTAGAGATTTAGCAAATATAATGCTAAAGTGGCAAAAAGATTATGATTGGGATATTGTTAAAGTTCACCCATCAGCTGTTTATATGCAAGAAGCATATGGAGACAAGATAGACTATGTGAACTATGAACAAGAAATTTTTCCAACAAAATTAAGTTCAGCTGCAAAGGGATATGATCTTAGCGTATTTAAGATTTTAGACATGACTAATCAAGTTTTGAAAGATCATGTAGAGGCTATCAAGCTTATAAGGGATGGATTAGATGAAGATGTACCTATACTTCAAACTGTTTTCACACCTTTACAAATTGTAAGTGGGGTTTTTGATCTTCCTTTTGTTAGAAGACATTTTCCAGCTGAAAGAGAAGAAAACCCAGTATTCAAGATAATGGAAGAACATGAAGAAGAACTTTTGAAGGCTCTTGATAATATAACAGAAACTTATATAAATTATTGGAAGGCTTTAAAAGAAGTTGGATGTGACGGATTCTTCCTTGCAGGTATTTCATGGGCTAGAACAGACTATATGAAGTTTGAAGAATGGGAAAAATTTGTAAAGAGATTTGATGTTAAATTCTCTCGAGCTGTTAAAAATGATGGCGGAATAATTATGTATCACACATGTGGTATTAAGTCTAACCCAGATAGGTTCAAGGATTTCCCTATAGATATTCTTCATTGGGACCAAGGTGCAGAGGATAATCCATCAATAAAAGAAGCATCAGCTTATCTTGGAAAGATCACACCAATGGGTGGCGTTGATGAAATGATTTTTGGAAATAATTCAGAAGAAGAAATAGCTAGACAAGCTAAAAAAGCTATAGAAGAAAATAAAGATATACCTTTCATATTAGCTCCATACTGTTCAGTTTCTATACATTCAACAGATGCTGAAATGAGAGCTTTTAGAGATTCAGTAGAAAAGTAAAAATAAGGAGGAAAATATGTCAACTCAAGCAATAATAACTTGTATTGTATTCGTTGTCACTATGATTTTATTAATATGGCAACCTATACACCCTATTTTAATTGGAGCATTGGTGCCTTCAGTTTTGGCATCTTTTAAAATTATAGAAGCAAAATCAGCATATATGGAATTTGCGAACACTACAGTAGTATTCTTCTTAGGACTATGTGTAGTTGGAGAAGCCTTTTTTAAAACAGGACTTGCAGATTACATTGGAGGAAAAATCATTGGTTTAATAGGTGGTACTGAAAAGGGACTTATAGTAGGAACTGGTCTTGTAGCTGGTGGACTATCTGCGTTCCTAAATGATACAGGATCAACAGCATGCCTAATGCCTATAGTTAGTTCAATGTCTGAAAAGGCAAAAGTAAACAAGTCTAAACTTTTAATGGCACTTGCATACTTTGCATCTCTAGGTGGAACAATTACCTTAATAGGAACAACACCACATATAGTAGCAAATGGTATCCTTGCAGATATGAAACTAAGAGAATTTACATTCTTTGAATATGCAAAGATAGGTATCCCTCTTCTTGTTTCAGGTATTATATATATGATATTTATCGGAACAAAACTTTTACCTGTAAAAGAAATAGATATGGGAGAAGTTAAAGAACCAGTTTACAACAAGGGCAAAATGATAACAATAGCTCTTATATTCCTAGGCGTAGTTTTGTGTATGGCAACTAATGTTATACCAATGCATGTTGCTGGTGTTTTTGGAGCAATCTTGGCTGTTTTAACAGGATGTATAGATATAAAAGATGCCATAAAGTCTTTTTCAGCAACAACAATATTCTTAGTAGGAGGAATTTTCCCCCTAAGTAAAGCTTTAATATCTACAGGTGCAGCAGAATACTTTGTAAATAAATTAAGCCCTGTTTTATCAGGAATGCCTCCAGTTGTAGTTATTGGCGGGATATCATTTTTGATGCTTCTAGCTACTCAATTCTTGCTTAACTCTTCAGCAACAGTTTTGATTCTTCCTGTAAGCATTTTGATTTGCCAAGCTAGTGGAATTAACCCATTGGCAGGTGCTATGGCTGTATCAGTATGTGCTTCAGGTGTATTCACTACTCCATTTGGAACAGGACCAAACCTATTAGTTTGGGAAGCTGGCGGATATACAATGAAAGACTATATTAAGTGTGGATTCCCATTACTTATAGTATTTTGGCTAGTTACAACTGCCCTATGTTCAGTATTTTATCTATAAAATAAATAAACTATTTGAACTAAACGGGAGGAAATTGTGGATTATAAAGAATATTTAAAACAAGAACTGATAACAGCATTTGGATGCACAGAACCAATAGCAATAGCATATGCTGCCGCTAAGGCATCTGAAGCGCTTGGAGCTAGACCTGAAAAATTAGAAGGAATTTTCTCAGGGAATATTATTAAAAATGCTCACAGCGTTACAGTTCCTGGTACTGATGGAAGAAAAGGGATTGAAATATCCATTGTTGCCGGTGCTTTTCTAGGAAATGCAGATAAGAAACTAGAAGTTTTGGCAGATATTGATAAGTCTAAACTTAAAGAATGCGATCAATTTATAAAAGAAGGAAATGTAAGTGTAGAGCTAAAGCCTAATACTGCAAATCTATATATAGAGATTATCGCTAAAAAAGGTGAAGATACATCTAGAGTAATAATAGAAGATGACCATACTAATGTAGTTTTGATCGAAAAAAATTCTAAAGTAGTTTTCGAAAAGGCTAAAGGCGCTGAAGAAGACGAAAAGGTTGATTTCTCATTTGAAAAAATATATGAGTTTGCGAAAACTTGCGATTATAATGATATAAAAGATATTTTCGATAGAGAGATTGAGTACAACTATGCCATAGCTAAAGAAGGACTAACAAACGATTGGGGTTCTAATATAGGCAAGATCATATTAGAAAACTCAAATGGCGACTATTTTGAAAGTTTGACAGCTTATGCAAGTGCCGGATCAGATGCTAGAATGAGTGGAGCTGAAAATCCGGTTGTCATAAACTCTGGTAGTGGAAATCAAGGAATAACAGTATCTGTACCGATAATAAAATATGCACAAGATAAGAATGTTGACCAAGATACTCTATATAGAGCTTTAATATTTGCAAATTTAATCGGATTATATTTAAAACAAGGTATAGGCAAGTTATCTGCTTATTGTGGAGTTGTTTCAGCGGCTTCAGCATCTATATGTGGCATTGCTTATATGGAAGACAGACCACTAGAAACAATAAAAGAAACCATATCTAATGCTCTTGCTGTAAATTCTGGATTGGTATGCGATGGAGCCAAGGCTTCTTGTGCCATGAAAATAGCATCATCTTTGAGAAATGCTTTCTTGGCATACAGACAAGCTTTGTCAAGCAATTCATTCAAAGCAGGAGATGGAATAGTAAAAGATGACATTGAAAAAACAATAGATACAGTAGGTCATATTGCTAGATACGGTATGAAAAAAACTGATGAAGTTGTTTTAAATGAAATGATAGAAAATAGAGACTATATAAAAGACTTTGAATAAAAAAATCCCGGGATTAATCTCCCGGGATTTTTATTTTTTGTGACTTTAGTCAGTTGAGCACGCAACGCGTGCGAAACA
>CABTWG010000058.1 GCA_902488455.1 uncultured Peptoniphilus sp. | reverse complement strand
TTAGACTTGTTAGCAAAATTGCTTAAGGTCTTTACAAGTTTAGGACTACAAGAAAAACTTACAGAAATACTTGCTACTTTATTTCTAACAATATCTCTCTGAATAGTTCCTGCCTCTGTCTCTCCTCCAGTATCTGCTTCTATATCTCGAAACTCCAAATCATAAGAATTTGGTAGAGGTAGGTCTACTCCTTCAATAATTAAATATGATTGATATTTCATTATACGACTACACCTCCATTCACTGCGTCGCTTTGCTCCTTGTTCATGGGGTGAGACTGCATCTGACCTACCAACAAAATCACAGATTTTGGGTTAGGTCATTATCTACCTCCACTTCTTAAATTCTTACGCATGGATGCATTAACAATTACTTCATCAAGGAGAGTACCTCCAAGATAAACTGGTATGACTATGTCTCCAGTATTTTCAGATTTTAAATTAATGTTTGCAAGTGCATCAGATATTTGCCTTCCTATCTCAATTCCATTTACAGCGGATTCTTTATCATATCCACCCATACCAACAGCTGATATATTTGGATTTAAAACCATATCGCTTGCTACGTTTTTCATAGAAGATTGAACTAATCTTCTACTTTTTTCGATTCCTTTTGATAAGCCTTCCATAAAGTCTGGCATCCAAGATTCATAGTCGGTAAGTGGGCCAACATCTGGTACTGAAAAGTGTAGGTAAGACCTAATAGATGATGCTACATTAGATACAGCCGATGTCACATTGCTAATCGCACTTCTAATCCCTCTTGCAATTCCGTTAATCATATCTGCTCCCCATGTATAAGCTTGAGACGCCAAATTCTTAATGTGATTAACCGCATTATTAAATCCATTTCTAATTGTAGATTGAATATTTGACATGGTCGATGAAATACTTGATCTCATCGAATTAAAGGCAGATGATACTGCTGACTTCGCAGTATTTACTGCAGAGGAAATAGTCGACTTTATGGAGTTCCAAGCAGATGAAACTAAGGACTTAATGTTATTCATTGTTGATGAGATAAAGGTCTTTATCCCATTCCAGATTGATTCAAGGACTGTCTTAATAGAAGTCAAGATAGTCTCAATTGTTGTTTTTATGTTTGTCCAGGATGTAGAAATAAATTCTCCAATAGCAGTAATGACTGTTGTTAAAAACTCTTTTAGTCCATTCCAAATGGTTTCAACTTTTACCTTTATAGCATCAAGAACTGTTGAAATTAAAGTCTTAATACCTTCCCAAGTAGTTTTTATAAACTCTCCAACTGCTGTAAATACTTCTGTAGTTGTAGTTGATATAGCTGTCCATATATTGGTAAAAGTTGTTTGAATTCCCGTCCAGAGACTCGTAAAGAATTCTCCTAAACTTTGCCATAGACTCTTGGCTCCTTCAATAAAGGTATTCCAAGATTCAGTTAGAAAAGTTGTTATAGATGTCCATATACTGTTCCATCCTTCAGCAAGTCCATTCCATAGGTTGGCAAAGAAGTCCTTGATGCCTTTCCAAGTATTCTTCACACCTTCAATAAATCCAGACCAGAATTCTGATAGAAAACTTGTGATTTCAGTCCAGGTACTTGTCCACGAATCAGATATCCCTTGCCATAGGTTTACGAAGAATTCTTTTATTCCATTCCAAATGGCAACAGTTGATTCCTTAATAGTTTCCCATATAGAGATGACCCCTTCTCTAAACCAGTCGCACTTCTTCCATAAAAGAACAAGACCAGCTACTACTGCACCAATAGCAATAGGAACAATACCAATGGCTGATACTACTGCAGTGATTGCTGGTATAAGTGTACCTGTAAATATTCCAACTATCTTAGTTATTCCTCCTACTATTAGAGGTCCTTTAGTCATAATAGTTCCTATTGACCAGATAAGTTTTCCTACAATCATAAGTACAGGTCCAAGAGCAGCTATAAAAAGACCGATACCTGCAATAATACCTTTTACTGGTCCTGGAAGTGCATTAAGTCCATTTACCAATTTTGTTAATATATCTACTGCTTTTCTAACAGCAGGCATTAAAAGTTCTCCAAAGGATATAGCTAATTCTTCTAGGGCAGATTGTAGGATCTTTAATTGACCAGCTAGGTTATCCTGCATAGTAGCAGCCATTTTTTCTGCTGTTCCATCTGCGTTATAAATGGCATCACTCAAACTGTTATAGTCTTTTTCACTGGCATTTATAATTGCCAACATTCCAGACATGGCATTTTTACCAAATATCATGGATGCCGCTTGTGCTTTTTGAGTCCCATCTAAATTGGCAAAGGCAACTCTAAAGGTACTTAAAGTCTCATCAAGCGAAAGACCCTGTACATCTTCAATAGATAAGCCCAACATGGACATTCCATTCATAACTTCTTTAGTTGGTGATGCGAGCCTTGTTAGTCCAGACCTTAAAGCTGTCCCTGCTTGTGAACCTTTTATTCCTGCGTTAGCCATTAAACCTATAGCTACTGCTGTATCTTCAACTGAATAGCCAAGTGTTCCAGCAATAGGTGCAGCATATTTGAAGGTTTCACCCATTAATGAAACATTGGTATTGGCATTAGATGATGCAGCAGCAAGAACATCAGCAAAGTGAGAAGAGTCTTCAGCTTTTAAACCAAAGGCTGTAAGGGCATCTGTAACGATATCTGAAGTAGTAGCTAGATCCTCACCACTAGCTGCAGCAAGGTTCATGACTCCTTCAATACCACTAATCATATCTTTACTTTTCCAACCAGCCATGGCCATATAATTCATAGCCTCTGCCGCTTCAGATGCTGAAAACTTGGTCTTGGCTCCCATTTCACGAGCCTTTTCTCTTAGGGCATCAAAGTCGGACCCTGTTGCACCAGATACTGCTTTTACCTTTGACATACCAGAGTCAAAATCTGACGCAGTCTTTACAGCTGCTACTCCAAGACCTGCTACTGCAAGAGATACTGGCATCATTTTTCTTCCCACGTTTTCTATATTTTGCCCTGTGTTTTGCCATTTTTCTCCAGTAATAGCTATGTTTTGCAGGGTTTGATTAGTGGTTGCCCCTTGTCTTTCTAGAGACTTTAGGGCTTGTTCTGTTTCAATAATCTCTCGTTTAAGGGCATCATATTGTTCTTGTGAAATCTTTCCTTCTGCAAGAGCCTGTTCAGCTTGTTTTTGTGCCTCTTTTAAAGAAGTTAGTTTATTCTTTGTTTCTTCCAAGGTTTGACCTAACAGCTTATGCTTTTGTGAGATGAGTTCAGTGTTGCCAGGATCAAGTTTAAGAAGTTTATTGACATCACGAAGTTCAGACTGAGTATGTTTAATCTCCGTATTAACTTGTTTTAGTGCAGTCTGTAATTTGGTAGTATCCCCACCAATCTCAACAGTTATCCCTTTTATTCTATTTGCCAATATCTCACCTCCTCTTTAGAGATATATTTATCAGTGTTTTTATTGATGTTTTTATTGATTTCTGCTATACTTATCTTGAGGTGATAAGTATGAATTTTGTAAAAGAATTATCCAATAAGACTGTATCCATTTCTGAATTCAATCGAGGCCTAGCTGGACGTATTTTCGATGATGTCAAAGTGAACGGTTCTAAGGTCGTATTAAAGAACAATACTCCTGAGTGCATTCTTGTTTCCCCTGATGAATATACGAAACTCATTGATGAGCTCGAAGATGCAAGAGATCTTATGCTTGCCAATACTAGGATGTCATCAATGGATAAATCCGATTTAATTTCTCAAGATGAATTTGAAGAAGCCTTCCATATCGATTTAAATGAAGTCTCTCCTCTTGATGAGGACGAAATCGAATGAACTATAAACTATCCTTTATAAAAGAAGCCATCCAAGACTATAAAGCCTTAGATGGATCTCAAAGAAAAATTGTCGATAAAGCACTTAAGAGGATCTTAATAAATCCTCTTCCTAATACTGAAGGTGGGTATGGCAAGCCTCTTTCTAACCTTTCTGATTCTAAGCTTGCTGGTCTTATGAAAATTAAACTTAAGAGTTCAGGTCTTAGGATTGTTTATAAATTGGAAAAATCAGATGACGAAGTTCTTGTCATTATTATCGGTGCAAGAGCGGAATCCAAAGTCTATAAAGATGTTGAAAAAAGAGTAGCTAAGCTTGAAGATTAAAACTTATCATAATCTTCTTGCGTAGCTACTTCTTTGTATTTATAGTCGCCATTATTCTTTTCTGTGAACATATCATTTACAAGTCCAATTGTTAATAGGGATAAATCAGAAACAGAAAGACCAAGTTCCACTGCCCTCAATAGAAATAAAGGTGTAGTCATTGGTCTTTCTGTTGGTCTTACTTTTTTTTAGGAACTTCTTTCGATTTTATATTAAGTCCCCATAACTCAATAAGCTGAGGTAGAATTTGGTAAATTGAAAAAGTCGAGAAATTATCTAACCATTCTTCTGGACTATCAGGAACAGATTTATCTCCATGCTTTGCCATTACATAGGCTATATTTTCAAATAACTCAAGTGAACCTATGTCAAGATTAGATTTATCTTCATCATTTTTCTTCATGGATTTTTCAAGTTCCATCAAGTCTTTGAAGATATCTCTTCCAAATTTAAGTCTATAGATTCTTGGGATAGCTGCTGATGCACGGAAAACAACTTCTTTCCCATCGATTTGAATTTTCTTGGTTAGTGCCATATTTATTTACCTCCAACACTTGCTCTTGAAGGTGTTACTGTAGTTTCTGTTGGCATATAGACTGACTTATACCAACCATCGTAAGTTTCCTTCGTAGTTTCTTCGCCTGTTCTAGCCTTTACATTTCCATTTGGAAGTGGTCTTGCTTGAATAGACAAGGTTTCTGGTTGAACTTCTCTTGACTCTTCATTAGTTTCTCCTTCAAGAGTAGGTCTTGCTGCTGAGCAGTTATACATGACGTGACGAATTTTCTTTTGATCACCATCAAACTCAAAAAGAAGTGCAAAGTTTGCAGTTTCAGAATTTGAAGACTCAATAAGAACTTTATTTGAATCTGATTTTTCCATCAAAACATCAGTCCTAAAGGATTCTGGAATAAGAGCAATTTCTAAATCTCCATCATATCCCATATTGTTTGAAATAGTGTAGTATTCAATTCCATCTGCATAAAAGCTTTCAGGCTCTCCATTAGGATCCAATGAAATTGAAACAGCACCAGGCATTGGCACTGGTGTTTTATATTTAATAACGCCCTCTTCAGCTTTATCGAATAATGCATAATGCACATTGCAAATATTAAACTTTACCTTATTTGCCATAATTGTTACCTCCCATAAATTGTAGTGAGTTAGCTCCATCACAATTCTCTTCGCTCCTTATCAGTCGCAGAGAATTGGATTGCGTGACATCTGACCTACCTGCCACTCGCAAAGCTCGTGGGGTTAGGTCATTAACGTTACAAATATTAAATTTAACTTTATTAGCCATTTTTTACCTCCATAGTAAATTCATAGAGAACTTCATAGAGTCTTTCTGATTCAATCCAAACTTCAGATTTTTCATAATAGATTTCTTCTCTATCAAGTATCTCTTCTATCTTTTCTTCTAATTTTAAATCTTTCTTATCAGTATAAAGTTCTAAGTCTATTTGGGTGTTTTTATAAAAAACCACTCCATCTGCACCAAAGTGTTTATTCTTTGGAAATAGATATACCATAAATGGTGGATCTGGACTTTCTCCTTCAGCAAAGTGTGAATATGCAAAAGGAAGTCCTATATCTTCAATTATTTTTAATAGCCTATCCATCTTGTAATTTCCTCATTATGTTTTCTTCCAATTCTCTAACTCCTTTCTCTTCAGCTGGTCCAATATGAGGTTTAGCAGACACTCTTCCACCCTGTCTTAGTACATGGCCTTTCTCTAGCAAATGAGCCAGTTGGTATCTATTTCTTGAATGGACTACAAGTTCTATTGAGTTTGAAGTTTCTTTCATAGTTTTTACAGACCAAGATTTAGAATATTTCTTTGTTTCTCCTACAGGTGCATTTTCTTGTATGTCTTTTCTAATATTGCTACCAGCTTTTTTAACTTCCTTTTTGACTTCATCTGTTGCCATATCAGAATATTCTTCTAAGCCTTTCATTATTTCACTGGCGAGGTTTTCAATTTTTACATTCATCTACTCACCTTCCTACA
>CABTWG010000057.1 GCA_902488455.1 uncultured Peptoniphilus sp. | reverse complement strand
TATTTTCCAATTCTTTTACTACTTCGTAGACGTCTCCTGGGATGAATCTTATATTTTTTAGTCCGTTTAGTTCTACGTTTTCTCTTGCTGAGTCCACTGCTTCTTCTACGATTTCTACTCCTAGGGCTTCTTTTCTATTTTTTCCAAGGATGGATGTTATGGTTCCTGTGCCACAGAATAGATCCAAAAGGTAGTCACCTTTATCTTTTAAGATTTTTTCTGCTTCTGTATATAGGACTTCTGCTGAGTAGGTGTTTGTTTGGAAGAATGAGAATGGTCCGATTTTAAATTCCATGTCCATTAATTTTTCCACTACGTAGTCTCTTCCATAGAGGATGTGGAGTTCGTCTTTTACTACTGCGTCGGACATCCTGTCATTTATGGTGTGGAGAATTCCTTTGATTTCACTTTCGAGGTCCAGTTCTAACATAGCTTTTACGTAGTTTTCTGTGTCTATTTCTTCTTGGGACGATGTAACTAGGTTGATGAGCATTTCTCCCGATGCGGTGCGTCTAATGCTTAAGTGTCTTAGGATTCCTTCGTGGGTTCTTCTATTGTAAAATGATATTCCTTGGAAGTATTCTCTAGTTTTTATTCTCACTTTGTCAAAGTCTGGATGGACGATTAAACATTTATCCATGTCTACGACTTCGTGGAAGTATCCTTTTTTGTGCAGTCCTAGTGCCAATGGTCCTTCTTTTTCTTCGTCTCCAAAGGTGTACTCCATTTTGTTTCTATATTCTTTGTACTTTGGACTTTTGATTAGGTAGAAGTCTTCCGCGTCGATGTCATTTTCTCTTAGCAGTTTCTTTAACATTTCTTCTTTGTAGGCGATTTCGTCTTCGTAGCTGAAGTTTTGGTATGTGCATCCGCCGCAGATTCCTTGGTACTTGCAATTTTCTTCTGTTTCTAGTGGGGATAGTTTCTCTACGTTTTTATATATTAATTTTCTTCTGTTTTTTCTGTAGAGTTTTACTTCTTGTCCCAGTAGTCCGCCTTTAAATTTAAATTTCTTTCCTTCTATTTCTACTGTAGATTTATTTGGAAAATCTACTTCTGTTATCTTTGCTATTATTTCTTTATTCATATTCACTCCTGTTCTTATTTTATCACATAGGCACTACTCTTTTGAATGTTGAATCTTCTAGTTTTTATGTATATAATTTACTTGGTGATATTATGAAAAAATTTATTTTTATTGTATTTTTAGCTCTTCTTTCTGGGCTTTTATTTTTATATAGCTATGTTTTTATACACAAGGTTTCCTACGGTGATATTCCCATTTTGACATACCACGGTATCGACAAAAGGGACAATGAGTACTACTTGGATCCCGACAAATTCGAGGAGATGATTGCAGAACTTAAGGACAATGATTTTACGTTTCTAACTGCCCAGGATCTCTACAGGATCTACAACAAGGAGATGGATCTGCCAAAGAAACCTGTTATGGTTACCCTTGACGATGGTTATAGGGACAACTATACCAATGCTTTTAGAATTTTAAAGAAGTATGATGCCAAGGCGACGATTTTTTTAATCGGTGCTTTTGTTGATTCCAGCGACCAGTTCTTGACCTGGGAAATGGTTGAGGAGATGGCGAATAGTGGTCTTGTGGATTTTGAAAGTCACACCTACAATTCTCACGATCTTAGACTCGATGGTCCTCATAAAGGAAAGACTACTTTTTCCACTCCGTCTCCCGGCGAGAGTTCCGACGATTATTACAAGAGAATCTACGAAGATCTTGTGTGGAACAATAATCTTATCTATTCTCACACTTCTGTCTTTCCTGTTGCTATTGCATATCCTGGCGGTATGACTGGTGAAGACGGAATCGTTTCTCAAGTGGTGCCTGACAGTGGACTTAAACTTGGTTTCTTAGGTGCTAAGAAGAATGCAAGCTCAGTATTCGATCTTCATCCTTACAGCGTCAACAGGTTCAACATCAAAGAGAGCACTGATCCTAAACATTTCGTGAAACTTATCACGCCTAAGGAAAAATAATAACCAGAGACTTTTCTCTGATTTTTTTGAATTTATAATCTATGTGCAACAAAAAAGGGAGGTCTTGCCTCCCATTATTTTTATTCTGCTTCTGGAACTTTTCCTTCTTTTACTGCCTTTGCCATCATCTTTCCTAGATTTATTAAGTCTTCAAAGTCTTTTTCTGAGCCTGCTCCCATAACTTCTGGCATTAGTGGTAGCACGTTTAGTTTTTCGCTTTCAACGAATTCTTTTAGTCCTTTCAGACCGCCACCGTTCCATGAGTAGCTGCCTGCGATGCCCCAGATGTTGTTCTTCATCTTTTGATGTTTTAGTTCGTTTGTTAAGAATGCCATCGGTGGGAATAGTGCTTTGTCATATGAACATGAGATTAGGATGATTCCCTTGTATCTCCAGCAATCTGCTAGTAGGTAGGACTGTGGAGTCTTTGATACATCATGCATTCTTATATTTGTAAGTCCTGCTTCTGCTACTCCTTTAGCAACTAGTTGTGCCATTCTTTCTGTGTTTCCGTAGATACTTCCGAAGATGATTGCTACTCCATCTTCTGTCTTTTGGTTTGCTAGGTCTGTGTAGATTTGGATTACTTTTTCTGTGTTTGTTCTCCAGATTGGGCCGTGGTCTGGGCAGATCATCTTGATATCTAGTCCGCCTAGTTTTTCAAGTGCTTTTAGTGCTTGTCCTGAATACTTACCTACGATGTTTATATAGTATCTTGACATTTCTTCTAAATAGTATCTATCGAATTCTACTTCGTCATCATAGATTGCTCCGTCAAGAGTTCCAAATGCTCCGAAGATATCTTGTGAAAATAGTGTGCCTGTTTCTTCTTCGAAGGATACCATTGATTCTGGCCAGTGTACCATTGGTGTATGGTAGAAGGTTAGTTTTGTGTCGCCAAGTTTCAGTGTTTCGCCGTCGTCTACTAGGATTAGATCTTCTTCTTTGATTCCGTAGTAGCTTTCAAGCATTCTTACAGCTCTCTTGTTAGCGATAAGTTTGCAATTTGGATATTTTAAAAGTAGTGTTGGGATTCCTGATGAATGGTCAGGTTCCATATGATGTACAACTATATAGTGAAGTTCTTCCCCTTGTAGAACTTCGTCTAATTTTCTTAAACTTTCTTCGATGGTTGTAGATTTTACTGAGTCTAGTAGTATGTTTTTAGAGCCTTTGATTACATAAGAGTTGTATGCTACTCCATCTGGCAGTGGCCACATATTTTCGAACAGTTCTGTTATTCTGTCGTTGGTACCGATGTAGTATAATCTATCGGTTATCTTTTGACTGTAGTGTTTCATTTTTCCCTCCTATAAATTTAATTCTACACTTACTGGACAGTGGTCAGAGCCCATTATGCTTTGATGTATGGATGCTTCCACTATCTTGTCTTCTAAAACTTTTGAAACTACAAAGTAGTCGATTCTCCATCCGATGTTTCTATCTCTTGCTTGTCTAAAGTAGCTCCACCATGAGTATTCTTCTTCTTTGTCCGGATATAGATATCTAAAAGTATCAGTGTATCCTGCTTCTAGTAGTTTCGTAAATTTATCTCTTTCTTCATCTGAAAACCCAGCATTTTTTCTATTTGATTCAGGGTTTTTAAGGTCGATCTCCTTGTGAGCCACGTTTAAATCTCCGCAGAGAACTACCGGTTTAACTTCATTTAATCTATTTAAATATTCTAAAAACGCTTCTTCCCATTTCATTCTGTAATCGAGTCTTGCAAGGCCTCTTTGTGAGTTCGGCGTGTAGCAAGTTACGAAGTAGTAATCGGGAAACTCAAGAGTAATAACTCTTCCTTCCTTGTCGTGTTCGTCAATTCCTATTCCATAATTAACATTTAAAGGTTCTTCTCTTGTGAAGACTGCAGTGCCAGAATATCCTTTCTTTTCTGCATAGTTCCAATACATATAATATCCTGGAAGTTCAAGATCTAGCTGACCTTCAGAGAGTTTGATCTCTTGAAGTCCAATTATATCAGGATTTAACTCTTCAAAAGACTCAACAAAACCCTTATTAATAGCTGCTCTAATTCCGTTTACATTCCAGGAAACAAATTTCTTAGTCATCATATCTCTCCAAAAACGAGTGCTTACCGAAATCATCTTTGAATCCTAGGATTGCACCCATATTTACATTTTCAGTTGCACGAAGTATATTAATACCTGCAAACTCATTCTCTTTTTTTATCTCTTTTATAAGTTCTTTAACGTAATCGCGCTTGGATCCGCCAGATTTCTTCGAAGTAACGGTGCAGGCGCAGTCCATTGCAACAAGTCCCGTTGAATTCATAAATCTAATTATGGATTCTTCTTCCACCAGGTACATAGGTCTAATAAGTCCCATGTTTTCGAAGTTTTTCGCCTTCAGTTTAGGCATCATGGTTTTGAAATCCCCTGCGAAAATTATATTTAAAAGAACAGTTTCTATAACGTCATCGAAGTGATGTCCGAGGGCGAGCTTGTTGCAACCCAGTTCCTGTGCCTTTGCGTAGAGATTTCCCCTTCTCATTCTAGCACACATGTAGCAAGGGTTTTCTCCAGCGATTCTTTCAGACACTTCGAATATATCTGACTTGTGAACCTTGACAGGGATGCCGAGTTTGTCGCAGTTATACATCATTTGGTCCAGTTTTTCTTTTTTGTATCCAGGATCCATAGCAATAAACTCTAGGTCAAAGTCCAACTTTCTATGTTTTTTTAGCTCTTGAAAAAGTTTTGCAAGGGTAAGTGAGTCCTTTCCGCCAGAGATGGCAACAGCAATTTTGTCACCTTTTTCTACAAGCTCATACTCTTTAATCGCCCTTATAAACTTGGTCCAAATTCTCTTTCTATAAGTCTTTATAAGTGATCTTTCAATTTCTGATTGTGATTTTACCATATTTTCTCTCATATACAGTTATTTTATCATATCCGGTGTTTTTATTCTATAAAGCGCCAGTACAAATAATTATTTTAGTTTTGATTATCGGGATTTGTTTTTTTATGCCTCACGTGAAGCGTGATAATTGTTATTGATTTCATTTGCCTTAATTGCTCTTCAGAGGTTATACCCGTTCGACTCCGACGGCAAGCCGTCTTCGCTCAGGGTGACTGCAGTTGGAAAGGTTAATATGTAGCGGAAGCAATTTGCTTCCATAATACTCGATACTACATTATCTTCCCTCAGCCATCAGGCGTACTAAAACATAAATTTCTATTTACAACCCGTAGCGGAAATCCAGGTTCCACAGCCGAAGGCGTGAAGTTTCTAAAACTTACAAGTAATTCATAATAATTGAGCATCAATCCTAACCAATTGGTCATTCTGAGCGAAAGAGCCGTTAGGCTCCGTAGTCGAAGGATCTAACATGATTTTTTGATTTCATTTGTAAAGACTTCTCTTCGGAGGTTATACCCTTCTGGATCAAGTCCTCCATCCCTATCATCAATTTTTCGCAGAAAGAGTCGCAGAAAGGAGCGTAGATTAAGTATTGAAATGAGAAAATCTGGGCATAAAGTTATCCGGATTTTCTCATTCTTTACAAAAGTTCCGATAGATTTGTTCTCAAGTCTTATAGTATAATTTTTTTAATCAGAGATGTACAAATCGGAACTTGATAAAGGAGTGTGTTTGTATGAAAAAGAAGCTATCTGTTATGGGTATAATAATTTTGGCTCTTGCGATATGTGTATCGGCATGGTTTTATGAATACTACAATTGCAAAAGTAACGACAATCTTCCCCCTCTGACGGCAATCGCAGAAATGAGTGAAGCAGATGTTAATAGCCTTTTGCCCGGTTACCATATTGACCAGCTTATAGAGATGTGGGGAAAACCTGATACCAATGAAGACAATACAGTATGTTGGAAAATTAGGAGTGATATCACTCTCTTTGTGAGTTATAAAAATAATGGTATAGTTGTGATTTGTGGTCTTAAAGATGATAGCGGTGCCTCCATAGGGGAATAACAAATTCCAGTTTGTAGAACTGATAAAATTTCTTTAGGAACTAAGGGGCACACTTATATACTCTCCTGTCGAGAGTATCGTGCGTCCTGCTGAATTTCATTCCGGTCAGAAGAGAGAAACTGTCCTGCCGAGAATGTTTTATCACGTCGTTCTAAGAAGTCTAGGATTTTATAAATAAATATCTTCAAAAATTATTTGGGAGGACTTTCTCTTCGGAGGTTATACACGTTCGAAGCCCTAGCCGAAATCTCCCGTTTCGTTGCAGGTCTCGTGCAAAGAGTTCCAAAGAAGCCGAGCGTAGTGAAGGATGATTTGCTGAACTCGACTGCCCGGCTTTGGAACCTAGAAGGTTCCGCTACAGAGATTAATAGTAGTTATAGTTATTCTACGCCTAACGGCTAAGTTAACAGAATTTAGTATCGAGGTTGATGGAAGCAGGTTGCTTCCGCTACAATGCAGTTGCAAAGACTTTACCCTCGGAGGTTATACCCGTTCGAAGCCCTAGCCGAAAT
>CABTWG010000056.1 GCA_902488455.1 uncultured Peptoniphilus sp. | reverse complement strand
TTTTGTCCTCATTGTACTTCTTTTTTAGAATAAGAAATTATACGATAGCAATTTGTTTTTTTATGGCGTTTCTTCTTTTGGTGATGTTAAGTATTTCATCACATAAGAAATAAAATAAACCGACAGTGGTTCATTTCGCTGTTGGTTTATTGCTTTCTTAGACATCCTTATTTGGTTTTGATAGATTTGAGTGTGAGTAGTGTCATTAAGGCGTAGGAGGAAATTAAATGATATATACTATTGTATCTGTAATAATAGGGATTGTAATAAATCTTATTTTTCCATTTTATGTAAATGGTAGTTTGATGCATACAGGAGTTGGAACTTGTATTACTATTGGGTTAATATCCATTAAAATCTTAAATGAAATTAAAGAATTAAGTAAAAAGTTAGATAAGTAATAGAACTTATAAATTTATTTATGAGCATCTATCAAAATAGTAGGTGATTTTTGATGTCTAAATTTAAAAAGATAGATAAAATAATGCTGCATTTGTAGCATTATTTTTTATTTTCATTTGTCTAGACTAGGTCTATATATGTTATACCCATTCGACTTCAGAGCCTTCGGCCCTTTCGCTCAGGGTGACTGTAGTTGGGAAAACTGTTTTAGCCTTCGGCTGTGGAAGCAAGATGCTTCCGCTACGGGATAAATATTAATAATGGTTTTCTTACGGCTTACGCCTAATTATATTTATCCTTTTCCAAAATTAAAAGCATATCTACAGATTTAACACCATTTAAATTCCAGTAAATATAATCTTTAAACTTTGCTACAACCTACCTATGCAACTTACGTGATTTTTCATGAGGCGTTAAAAAATTTGGGTGTCTGAGCGAAGCGAGTTCCCAAATTTTAGCCGAAATGTAAAAATCACTTCCCTGATAATGCGAGGTGGGCAGAGGGAGCTCGATCGGCAGTCGAGTTCTGCAAATCAGACTTCGCAATGCTCGTCTTCTTTGGAACTCTTTGCATAAGGCCTGCAACGAAATCAAAGATTTCGGCTAGGGCTTTAACAAGGGAGGAAACTGCGAGTCTCGTTCGCAAAACCGTAGGTTTTGTCGACGAAACGTTAATTTCCTCCCTCTCCCTCGTAAAAGAAAAGTTGAAGAAGAAAGAATAGGGTTAGGTTATGCGTAGGATATTTATTTAAAATTATTTTACATTTTTGTTTTAGATGGGTTAAATATGGTTCAGATCCTTCGACTACAAAGGCTATCGCCTTTTCCGCTCAGGATGATTAGTTGGGAGGGTGACATTCTCTAAATGTTTTCGAAGTTGGGAAATTTATAGTAGCCTTCGGCTATGGAAGCAAAATGCTTCCGCTACAAGTGTGAATTCTAAGTTGTCCTTTTCGTACGCCTAACGGCTGAATAAAAATAATTTAGTATCAAAGTCGATGGAAGCTGGTAGCTTCCGCTACAAAGTTTACTTTAAAGGAAGGGTTGTTTTACGCCTTACGGCTGAGAGAAAATAATTTAGTATCAAGGCTAACGGAAAAAATTCTTCCGCTACAAAATCTTTCCAAACAATAAAAAAACTCCTCCCGAAGGAGGAATTATAATAAGGTTAGCAAAATCTTCCACGGTTGGGGTCAATTTTACTTTCTGTATCAAAGAATGTGTCGATTTTTATATCTGACTCTTCTGCTATTTTTTGTATCTTTTCTCTATCTTCTTCATTTTCATAAAGTATCGCTATTCCGCAGCAGTGATCTGCTTCTCTCGGTGTTGGAACCATGGTTGATTCTATTCCGTCTAGCTTCTGATAGAGTTCATAGGCTACCTTTGAGTTTGGGACTAGGACATAATGAAGTATTTTCATCCTTTGTCCTCCTTTTTTATCCAAGTATTTCTATGAATGCACCTATTCTTGTCTTTAGTTGTTCTGCGTCTTCGTCTGTGTAGTCGGTTTCGATTCCGATTACTGGAATGTTATCTTCTCTTAGAGCTTTTTCAACTTTGATTCCTTCTACATCGTATAGGTTACAGAATTTAAGATTTACGTCGATTACTCCGTCTGCGTTGTATTCTTTTACTAGTCTCTTGATGTCATCGATTCTGTCCATGTTTGGTGTGAAGCATGCACAGTTTATATGTCCTAGATATCTTCTTGTTAGGTTAGTTATCATTGTATCCATGTCTGTTGCTTCTTCGTCTACTAAGTTTTCACAGTATCTTAGTCCTGTACACATTTCTTCGCCTACTATTGCTGCGCCTAGTGTTTCTATTATTTGATGTAGTTTCCAGTTTGGTATTGATAGTGGTGTTCCTGTTAGAAGTAGTCTCTTTGCTCCTTCTTCGTATACTGATACGCCGTTTTTTACTCTTTCGTCTAGTTCATCACATAGTTTGTTTACCATTTCTGTGAATCTTTCTGGATCGTCAAAGAATGCGATTTGGTGTATTAGTAGTACGTCTCTACCACTTATTGGTACATTCTTTTCTTTTCTAAAGTTGTTAAGTCTTTGTAATGCACGTCTTTTATTGTTTACTATTACTATTGCTTTGTGAAGTGATTCTTCGGTTATCTTGTTGCCTGTTAGTTCTTCAAGTCTTTCCATGTAACCTCTGATTTCTTCTTCCCAATGTTTAAAGTCTCTTTCTCTTTTTAGTTGAGGAATATCCATTATGTACATAGGTGCGTCTTCTGCTAATATTTCCCAAGCTTTTTTCTTTCCATCACATGTTGTTTCTCCTACGAATAGGTCTGCTATTCTGAAGAATGGACAGGTTCTATCAAATCTTGCACCTAGTGATGCTTTGATTAGTGGGCATGTTGCTGTTGGTAGTACTTTTTCTCCGCCTGGTACCCAGAATTGTGATCCTGAGCATAGTCCTGTTGGGATTGCTCCTGCTGCTATTACTACTTCATCTGGTACGTGGATACAGAATGATCCTACTACTTTTTTGCCTTGTTTTTGTGCTTCTATTAGTTCTGCTGGTCTAATTCCGTGGATGTCTCCAACTACCATGTTGAAATAGTCCATTCCCTTTGGTCTATTTTCTTGTGATAAGAATACATCAGAGAATGCTCCTGGTAGTACTTCACATAGGATATCGTGGGTTTCTACATCCATTCCTAGGTCGGCCCACATTTTATGATTATCTGTCATATTAACCTCCATAATTTACATAATGTTTAGATCTTTTGTAGCAACCTCTTACTGCATACATTCCGTCTCTTGGCTTGACTTCATAGCATTTGCTACAAAGATCTGCATTTATGCCATCTATTATCCCTCCGGGACATGTGGCGTAAATTTCATACCTTTTTTGTGAGTGAGTTTTGTTTGCGTCTTTGAACTCAGTGGAATACAAGTTTAGTACGTTTTTATATAGTTGTATCCTCTTATTCAAATCTATTATATATCTTGAATAGAATTTTAAAAGAAATAACTCATAACCGCCTATGGAGGTTTCTTTTATCTTCTCATATAGAGAATCTATCTCCATAAGATCTGCCTTTGCCTCTTCGAAAAGTTCTTCTGAAAACTCATATCGATCGTTTAGGTAGGAATGAAGATCGAAATGATTTACTACGTCCTTTTCTGTTGCTTTCTTAAGTTCTTCTTTTAGAACATGGCAGTAATCGTCTAAAACGTAGAACTTAGATGAGTAGAGTATCGGGCATTTGTCGGTTTTAAGATACACTAGTGTGGATCTTACTTGGTCACATCCTTCGTGAAATCCATACTCAAAAATATAGCTATCAAGTCCCTCAAGAGGAAGGGGCTTTATGCCAAATCCATAGAGAAGTGCTATGTCTACGTCTCCAAAATAAGATGCGAGATTATCTGTACTCATCTTGGTTTCTATTGCTGTGACGAAGGATAGTCTTCTCAAATCCTTTAAGTCTTCGAAATTTAATATTCCTTTTTCAGGAAGTAAGCTCATGATAATAACGCTGCTCCAATTGCTCCTGCAAATCTTGCATTTGCATTGGTGGAGACTTCTGCTCCTAAACGTTCTGAAAGTTCTTTTGTCATGTAAGGAGAGCTACAGAATCCTCCTGTTAAGAAATAGTGGTTTGCTCTTGATTTTCTGCTGGCTAAGGAAACTACCTTTGCACAGATTGAGTTTACTACTCCAGCTGCAATATCATCTTTTGGAGTTCCTCTTCCCATTAGGGATATAATTTCTGACTCGGCAAATACTGTGCAGGTTGAGCTGATTTTGACTTCGGTGCCTTTGTCGGCAGATTCAAACATCTCTTCGATTGAAAGTCCTAGTCTATTTGCCATAACTTCCAAGAATTTTCCTGTTCCTGCAGAGCATTTATCATTCATTATAAAGTCAACTACCATGCCATCTTGAAGCACGATTATCTTAGTGTCTTGGCCTCCGATATCTATAATGGTTGCGTCTTTACCAAGTAGATATCTTGCGCCAGTTCCGTGGCATGTGATTTCTGTCAAGGTCTTATCTGCATAAGGCACTGAAATTCTTCCATAACCTGTAGCGATAATCTTGGAATCAGAAAGGTCGCCATACTTATCCTCTAGATATTCTTTTATCTTAAGGCTGGTTTCCTTAGAATTCCATCCACTTGGCATAAGTATTTTTTCAATTATTTTTTCTTTTTCAGAATCCATAACTACAACTTTTGTAGCAGTAGATCCTATATCAATTCCTATACGATACATATTCACCTCATACAAAATATATTACCTTAGCTATATTCTACAACAAAATAATAAAAAATTCAAATTTTCATTTGGAGAAAGTATAAATATTTTTGTAAAATTTTGGTCAAAATAAAAAAAGGATGTTTTTTTAACATCCTAGTTCTTTAAATAGTCTTCAATTTTTAAAATCAAATCGTCTATCATCTCTTCAGTTAAGTCCATATTCTCTTTGAAGCTGTGAGCTTTTTCTATGAGCTTATCCTTTAATTCTTTTTCCTTAACTAGAGTTGCATCTGTTTCAAGCCTCTTTACATACTCACCAAGCTTATTCCACTTAGTCATGACCCTGTGCTCTTCCTCAATGTGTTCCATAAGGTACTCCAAAGTCCACTTAATATTGTTAGGAGTTACAACTGATTTGTGAGGAAGTGAAATTCCCATCTTGTTTGCCACCTTCAAAAAATTGTAAAGTTTATTCCTATCCATATTTGAGAAAAAAATGAAACTTAAGTTGTGTGAGAAATTTTTATAATCAGGTTCATTTTCGCTATAATTTAAAATATCTCCCATAGTTTCTTTAAGATCCTTGTCGCCAGTGTAGATCGTCTCAATTTCAAACTCTTTTGCAATAGCAGCAAGCTTTAAATTAAGATCCTTTGAAAAGCCATATAAAATTATTTTATCCATTGTAGTTTTACCTCCCTATTGTTAAAATAAAATAGTTAATGTCATCTAAGGAGAAATTATGAAAAACAAAAGTTTAAAAGGTTACCTATATGCCTTACTCGGCGCAACCTTTTGGGGTCTATCAGGCACCTGCGCATCCTATCTTATGAATACAAGAAATATACCTCCAATGGAGCTAAGCACATATAGAATGCTCATAGCAGGAAGTATAATGTTTCTTTACATTCTAATAAAAGATGGAAAAGAAGCGCTAAAAGTATTTACAAATTTAAAAGACACATTAGTGCTATTTTCATTTTCAATCTTTGGAATGGCATCGATGCAAGTAACCTACCTCATCACAATCTCCTATACCAATGCAGCCACCGCCACAGTCCTCGAATATACGGGAATAGTTATGATAGTGGTGCTAGTTTGTGTGCTGGAAGCCCGTCTGCCTTTACGTTCCGAAGGATTTTCGATAGTATTTGCAATCCTCGGTACATTTTTCTTGGCAACCAGAGGAAATATTCACACCCTGGTCATCTCCAATGAAGGATTATTCTACGGAGCCCTCTCAGCAATATCCTTAATGATATATACCCTTGCGCCACCGAAGTTACTTAAAAAATACGGAACAATAAATATAACAGCACTAGCCACATTTATCTCGGGAATAATGATTTCATTTATCTCAAAACCTAAAGTTCCAGAAGAAATAGATACGATGATCATAGTAGCATTTATAGGACTTACACTCTTCGGTACGATCATCTCCTATACACTATACTTCGAAGGACTAGCAATAATCGGTCCAGTTAAAACCTCTCTAATCGCCTGCGTTGAACCAATATCGGCACTATTATTTTCAATGGCGCTACTTGGAGAGAAATTTGTATTTATGGACTTCGTGGGAATCATGTGTATACTATTTGCAGTGGCGATCCTTTCACTAAAAGATTTAGTAGGAAAAGGTAAAGTATATGAAAAAGTAGAATAGAAAAATTAATCTCCTTAAAAGGAGATTTTTTTGGTTATATTTATGATTTCACGTAATAGTAAAGATTGTTTCACGCCTTCGGCTGAAGGAAAATAATTTAGTATCAAGGTTTATGGAAGCTGGTAGCTTCCGCTACGAGAATCATCTATGTTTGACCTCACCAGGGTTATACCCCTCGACTTCGCTCGGAGTGACTGTGCTCCATAGGGGTACCTTTTAAATGAATTTTAGAGGTGGTCGTCACCCTGAGCGAACGAAGTGAGTCGAAT
>CABTWG010000055.1 GCA_902488455.1 uncultured Peptoniphilus sp. | reverse complement strand
TTTTTTTGTTTTTAAATTTTTATATTCTGTATCTATAATGTCTAAGAAATTAATTATAATTTATTTAAATAAATCTGAATGTGAACCAGTCCGTATAAGTGTCAACACTAAAATATCTTCAAACTTCTCATATATCAGTAAAAAATCTGGTTCTATATGGCATTCTCTAGTTCCTTTGTAATTTCCCATTAATAAATGATCTCTAAACTTATCATCAAGAGGTTCATCATTTGCAATTTTTTCCACGTCGTAAACAATTTATCAATATCTTTTCCTTGCTTTTTAGCGAGCTTTAAGTCTTTTTTAAACCTATTTGTAAATTTTATTCTAAATTTCAAGAGCTTTCCTCAAATCATCGATATTATCGTAAGCATTTACACTATCATCATTTGCAATGATTCTTCCTTCTTCTATTGCCGCTATCGTTTCATCTGTTGGAATGTTTAATTTTAATTCAAAAGGAATTCCTCTTTCTCTTATACTAGCCCTTAAAAACATATTGATTGCTGTCGTCATATTTAGACCTAAACTGGAATAGATTTTTTCAGCTGCCTCTTTTATCTCTTTATCTGTCCTTATATTTAAATTAGTCGAAGTCATATTTTCATCTCCTTTTATTTAATTGTATTCATTTATTCGTGTATAGTCAATATACTGTCATTATAATATCCAATTAAAATACTTATTTGCATCAAATGTTTTAGTTATTTTTAGATGCTATACGTAAGCATCAAAAAAACTCACGCTATACATATAGCATGAGTTTTATATTAAACATATTAAATTTTATTTTACATTAGTGGCCCAAATATTCTCATAAATGCTCCGAATAGTCTGTACCTATTTGGAAGTGCATAGTAGTCTTCTATTTCAACTCGCTGACTTAGCTTAAGTGTCCTTTGGAAATCTTCTTCTACTCTACTTGTCGTCTCTATTCCATGGATGAATATTCCGTTTTCAAAATTTAGGTACATGGATCTAAAGTCCATGTTGACCGTTGAAACTGTAGTCGCTTCCCCATCTATTACCACGACTTTTGAATGTACAAATCCTGGTGTGTATTCGAAGATTTTAACTCCTTCTGGAATTAGATCTTTATAGTAGGATCTTGCCACTGCAAAAGGAATCTTTTTATCAGGGATATGTGGAATTATAATCTTCACGTCTATTCCCCTCTTCGCCGCAAATGTAAGTGCTGTTAGCACTTCGTTATCAAGTACAAGGTACGGTGTCATTATGTGTACATATTTTTTCGCTTCATAAATCATGTATAGGTACACATTCTTTGCTAATGATTCTCCATCTCCCGGCGCGTCGGCATATGGTATTACATATTCGTCGCTATTTGGGAAGAATGTGTTTCTTGGTGCCAAGTATCTGTCATAGTCTTCTCTTTTATCTGCAAATATATTCCACATTTGAAGAAATATGGCAGTCATGCTCTTAACTGCTTCGCCTCTTATGCGAATGATATTATCTTTCCAATGGCCGTATACTTCTATTAAATTCACATACTCGTCGGCTAAGTTTACCCCACCGGAAAATGCTTGATCGTTGTCGATTACCAATACTTTTCTGTGGTCCCTATTGTTTTGATATGTGGATAGAAACGGTGATACTGGTGCAAATATCTTGACCTTTATGCCCTTGCTCTTTAATTCCTCTTCAAAATTCTTTGGAAGGTTAAACATACAGATGGCGTCAAACATAAATCTGACTTCCACCCCTTCTTTAACTTTTTCTTCCATTATGCTTACGAATTCATCCAAGATCTTGCCTGGCTTCAAAATGAAATACTCAGCAAAGATAAATTCTTTTGCCTGTCTCATTGCTGCAAACATCACTTCGAATCCTTCTACTGTGTCTTCGTAATAGTCTACCTTTGTGTTTTTATATACTGGATATGGCCCCATTTTATGCACATAGTCAGCAAGCCCTTTGAACTCACTGGCGTTCTCTTCCATTTCATTTAAATGGTCCTTGTTTTGGAATAAGTATGGCTTCGTTTTCTTTATATTTTCCTTTAGAGACTTTATACCTAGCTTGTTACCTGGAAAGGTATGTAAGAATAGGTATAACATGGTTCCAAATGCTGGGAAAATTGATATTGGAGCCATCCACGAAATTTTAAATGCCGGGTTCATATCCTTGTCGATGATGTGGACGATCATAACTATGGTAATAAGACTCATCGCCGGTGTAAAATACTTAAGATATGATTTAAACTTAGTGTAGATTACAATTAAAAGCACAAGTTGAATAAGTACAAGTACTATAATTAAGATCATTGGTCTATCTTTATATTTTTTAGATAGATCCTTTGCCCAACCTTCGTATTTCTTTTTTAATTTTTCTTTTTTCTTATTTGAAATTATATTGGTCATTTTTACTTACTATTTTATAATTTTAAAATCCTTTGGATATTTGTTTAATACTTCGCATCCATCTTCTGTCACTACTACCAAGTCTTCTATTCTCACTCCACACACATCAGGCACATAGATTCCCGGCTCGATTGAAAATATATTTCCAATTTCACAAACATTTTCATTATTTTCAGATACATCACCTGCTTCATGAACTTCTCGTCCGATGAAATGTCCAGTTCTGTGGGTGAAGTATTCTCCGTAGCCTGCATCTTCTATTACTTGTCTAGCTGCTCTATCAATGTCTTTTAGTTTAACTCCTGGAGCGACCTTTTTAATTGCAGTTTCGTTTGCAAGCTTAACTATTTCGTAGATCTTCTTCGCTTCTTCTGAGGCTTCCTTGTAAAAGAATGTCCTAGTCATGTCTGAACAGTAGCCGTCCTTTATACAGCCTATGTCCACAACTACAGCGTCACCTTTTCTTTTTCTACTATTATCTGTTACATGGTGAGGATCCCAAGATGCTTTTCCATATCCGATTATAGGTTCGAAGGAAAAATCTTCTGCACCTAGATCTCTATATGTTTTTAAAAGAAGCTCCCTCATTTCCAATTCTGTGTAATCTTCTTTTAGAAGCTCTTCCATCCTGCCCATTGCAAGGTCATTAAGCCTTGACGCTTCCGCCATAAGCTTTATTTCTTCTGCATCTTTTCTAGCTCTTAAATCATCTATTAAATGAGAAGCTACTTTAAAAGTTTTCACTCCGTCCATTATTGGAAGAAGAAACCTTGCGTCCATTAGCTTGTCGACACCGATATTCTTAGAATCCTTGATTTCATCTCTAAGCATGCCTACATAGTCATCTGTATCTAAGAAGTAAATTGGATCTACATATTTATTTCCATCTACATTAAATAGTTTGGATAGAAATAATTTTGATTGTCCATCTTTAATGACTAAGATGTACATCCTTTCACCTGGGTCGATATCGATTCCAGTTAAATAATCTATCGCATTCCTATCAGTTATCAAAAGAGTGTCAAACTCTTCAGTTTTTAATTTTTTATAAAGTTTATTAATCATTCTTCACCTTCTAACAAAATCGCAATGACTTTCTTATTTAAAGCCTTATCTAAATCTACAAATTTAGCATCTTTCACTTCGAACTTTTCTCTTCCATCTTCAAAAGAAGTTACAAGAGCTCTCTTTAAATTTTTTACTATCTCATAGATAGATCTGTCGTAGTCCATGTAGTAGTATGTAGCGCCATCTAACTCGATTTTTTGCATCTTTAAATTTACAGGGCTATCTGCATCTATAAATGATATTTTTACATTAGAATCCATAGTCATCCTCCAATTACATTGTAGCATATTGAAATTTTGTATTAAAGACAAGAATTATACCTTATGTTATAATTGTATCAAGGAGGAACTATGAAAAATTACAAATTAATTGAACAAAAATATATAGAAGATATCCATTCAAATGTAAGCCTTTATGAACACGAAAAGACTAAGGCAAGAGTGGTAACACTTGAAAATGATATGGATAACTTGGCATTTGGAATAGGATTTAAAACTCCACCCAAAGATTCAACAGGAGTAGCCCATATACTTGAACACAGTGTCCTTGGAACCAACGAAAAATACACCACAAAGGAACCATTTTTCGATTTAATCAAGACTTCAGTGGCAACATTTTTAAATGCAATGACATTCAATGACAAGACAATATATCCTTTCTCATCAAAGAACAAAAAAGATTTCTACAATCTCTTGGACGTGTACATGACATCTGTACTATTCCCAGGAATTTATGAAAGTAAAAATATATTCCTAAGAGAAGGATGGCACTACGAACTTCTAAATAAAGAAGACGACATAACTATAAATGGTATAGTTTACAACGAAATGAAGGGTGCATATTCATCTGAAGATGAACAAATCTACGACGGAGTGAGACTAAAACTCTTTGAAAACTCCACCTACGGCATCGATTCTGGAGGAAATCCAAAGAATATCCCAGATTTAAGCTACGAAGAATTCTTGGATTTCCACAGAAAATACTACCATCCATCCAACTCATACATCTATATATCAGGAAACTTGGACATGGAAGAAGCACTAGAAACCATCGACAGAGATTTCCTTTCTAAGTTTGAATACCTAGATGTGGATTCAGAAATAATTCTTCCACCAGCTAGGACAAAGAGAGAAGAATTCCACTTCGAATACGCAGCTGCCAAAGAAGAAAAGAACAAAGACTACCTAGCAATAGGATATAACCTTGGAAAGTACGACAATAAAATAGATGCATTTATGGCAAGCTTCATGAGTGAGCTTTTAATAGATTCAGAAGCAGCACCAGTTAAAGAAGCACTACTAGAAAAGGGCTTGGGAGAAGACGTATATTCCATCACCCAAGAAGGACTAGTACTAGATTTCAATATCTTCTCTAAATACACATCAAGAGATAGAAAAGACGAATTCGTAGAAACCATAGAAGACACACTAAGAGATCTAGTCGAAAATGGAATCGATAAAGATCTACTAAGAGCAACCCTAAACAAGGTAGAGTTTGGTATAAGAGAAGGTGGCGGCGCAAACGCACAAATCTACAGATTTATCTGGGCGATGTCCAATTGGCACTACGGTAAGACCCCATTCGAAGGACTGGACTTCTCAAATGCAATTAATTTCATAAGAGAAAAGATAGACACAGACTACTTCGAAAGGTATATCGAAGAAAAATTCTTACAAAACGCCGATTCAGTAGTGATGGTGGCAACCCCATCAGCAACTAAGAATGAAAAAGAAGCCAAAGAACTAAAAGAAAGACTAAGCGCATATAAAGCATCATTAAGTGACGAAGAAATAGATAAACTAATCGAAGAAACCAAAGCTTTCAATGAATTCTTAAGCAAAGAAGACTCAGACGAAGACAAAGCTACACTACCGACACTTGAACTAACAGATATAAAACCAGAGATTGAACACACAAAATATTTAGTAGAAGAATATAAGAATTCTGAAATCATGAAGATCTCTCAACCAACAAACGGAATAACATTCTTAAACTTTATGTTTGACAGTTCATTCGTAAAAGAAGAAGATCTATTCTACTATTCTCTGCTAGATGCATTCTTAACAAAACTAAGAATAGAAAACTACAGCTACCAAGAACTGGACAATATAATCAACATGAACACCGGAGGAATCAACTCCAAATCCATCGTACTAACACATAATAAAACTGGAGAAATGCTTCCTAAGTTCAAAGTGACCATGAGAGTACTGTCAGACAAAGTGGAAAAATCTTTTGAAATACTAGAAGAAGTCCTATTTAAAACCAAGTTTGACAACAAGAAGAGAATAAAGGACATCCTACTAGAACTAAAGAGCGACATGGACGGACGTGTGATCCAAATGGGTCATATAGCAGCAGCAAATGTAGTTAAATCCTACTACGCAAAAGATTCTTACTACCAAGAAGTAATCGGAGGATTTATATTCTACAATAGACTCTGCGACTTCATCGAAAACTTTGACAAAGAAGTGGACACACTGATTGAAAAGCTAGAAGAATATTCATCTAAAATGTTTAACAGACACGGCTTAGTAGTAAGCGTGACCCAAGAAGAAAACTATATGGACAATATATCTGAAGTTAAGAAATTCATCGACAAATTAATCGATGAAGAAGTGGTTATAAGTCCATTTGAATTTAAAGAAAACAAAAGAAACGTAGCCTACACATCATCAGCAAATGTAAACTACGTGGCAAAAGGCTACTCATACAAGAATATCGGCAAAGAATACAATGGAAATATCGCAATGATTAAGAACCTAGTAGGCTCCGACTACCTTTACACAGAAATCCGTGCAAAAGGCGGCGCATATGGACAAGGACTACTCGTAAACCAAGATGGAGATATGGTCGCAACCTCATATAGAGATCCACACATAATAAATACTCTAAAAGTTTACGACAATATAGCAGACTATATAAGGAATCTAAAACTAACAGATAAGGAACTAAAAGATGCAATCATCGGTTCAATCAACACCTTCGATCCGAATCTATCACCACAAGACAAAGGCGAACTAGCAATGTCAAGATATATAACAGGACTAACAGAAGAAGAAGTTGAAAAGAACAAAGAAGAGTGTCTAAAAACAACCTTGGAAGATTTGAAAAACTACGCAGAAGTGGTAGAAAAGGTAATGGAAAAAGAATATATCTGTGTCATCGGAAACGAAGAAAAAATCATGAAACACAAAGAACTATTTGGAGAAATCATGCCATTACAAAGATAAAATACAGTTATAAATATAAAAGGCAGTGTGAAGAACACTGTCTTTTTGTTTGCACAAAAAAACTACTTTATCTACGTTTAATCATCAATACATAAACCCACCAGGATTATACCCATTCGACTACAGAGCCTTCGGCTCTTTCGCTCAGGGTGACAGCCTTCCTTTAAGTTTTCCTTATTTAATATGAAGTATATAGGTGGTCGTCACCCTGAGCGAAAGAGCCGAAGGCTCTGTAGTCAAACGGGTATAACT
>CABTWG010000054.1 GCA_902488455.1 uncultured Peptoniphilus sp. | reverse complement strand
CAAGTATTCTCAGTTGTTGCACCATACTTCATCTTAGGTCTAGCAAGTGTTTACTCAGGTCTAGGCAAAGCCATCTCTACAGCAGCTAATGAACACGCTATGAAGAGAAAATATCCTACCGGACAATCTCTAGCAAATATTGAAACTGTTCAAATCCATCTAGCTAGAATCTACAACAGAACTCACGCAGCAGAAGCATTTACAAAACAAGCAGCTCTTAAGGCTGAAAGAGGAGATGCTGATGCAGTTGTTGACATCATCGCAGCAAGAGTAAATGCAAGTGAAGCAGCTATAGAAACTTCTATTGATGCAATGAGAGTTGCTGGAGGTAAGGGCTACAACAAACAAAACCCTATCGAAAAATACATGAGAGACGCATATGCAAGTCAAATCATGGCACCTTCAGTAGACGTGCTTACAATTTGGCTAGGTAAACTTATCACCGACCAACCAATACCATAGGAGGAAAGATGACTAATAAAATAAAAGTTGGAGCAGTTCTATATGATCCAAAGGTTAGTATAATTTGGGATATGATCCACAAATTTTTTGAAGACAGAGGCATGGAAGTTGAAGGAGTCTACTTCAAAGACTACGACTTACAAGTAGATGCAGTAGTTAATGGAGACATAGATATCGCATGGAACTCACCTCTTGCATGGCTTCAAACTCAAATTAGAACCGATGGCAAAAGCGAAAACGGTCCTATGAGAGATACAGATAGAGATAGAAAGACCATGTGTCTAGTTAGAAAAGACTCTGGCATTAAATCTTTTGAAGATTTAAAGGGAAAGAAGATAGGATTTGGAGCTTTCGACAGCCCTCAAGCAAGACTAATTCCAATTTATTATTTAAATACTAAAGGTTTAGAATATGGCAAAGACTATGAAGAAGTTCGCTTTGATAAGGGTGTTGGTCTAAACGGAGACCACGTAGGCGGCGAACTTGATGCTGTTAAAGCTCTTGAAGCTGGTGAAGTAGACTGTGCTTTTACCATTGACCTAAACTTTGACGCTTGGTCAAATGATGGTACCATCGATAAAAATGCACTAGAAGTACTAGGCGAAACACCTCATTATGACCACTGCATATTCTCAGCACGTGTTGGCTTCCCATCAGAAGACTTCAAAGCATGGTCTAAGATTCTTCTTCAAATGGATTACAACGATCCTGAACAAAAGAAGATCATGGACCTTGAAGGACTTACAGAATGGGTCGAAGGAAGAACTAGTGGTTTTGAACAAATCACTAACGCCGATAAGTATCTAGACTTTTTCGGCAAATATCGTGACTAGGGCATTCTCCACTTCACTTATAGGAAGCATGCCAAGAAATGAAGATATATTAAGGACCCTTAGAAAGAGATCTAAGGGTTCTATAAGTGAAGAGGATTTTATAAAATTAATAGACGATGAAGAAGAAGCCGTAGTTCGCATGCAGGAAAAACACGGCATCACCTATATAACATCAGGAGAACTTTCTAGAGACAACTATGTCTCATTTATATCTACAAAGCTAAATGGCGTAAAGATGATGAGCATGGCTGAAATGTTAGAATACATCGAAGATAAAAAATCATTCGAACAAATACTTTCCATATTAGATGTGCCAGCTATAAGTATAAAAAACGCCATCTGCACAGGTAAAATCTCTCGCAAAACCAATATAGTCTGTGATGAGCTAAGAAGGCTTAAATCAAGAACAGATCACAAGGTGAAGATCACCCTTCCTGGACCATACTTAGTTACCCGTTCAATGTGGCTATATAACTTATCTAGCAAGGCTTACGGCTCAAAGGAAGAGCTTGGCGAAGACGTTATCAAAATCTATAAGGAAGAGATAGAAGAACTTCAAAATATAGGGGTGGACATCATCCAATTTGACGAACCAGTACTAACAGAAGTGGTATTTACAGAAGGCAAACCTCGTACATTTATGTGCGCAGCCCTATCAGAAAAGAAAGACCCTACAGATGAACTTAAATTTGCAACCCATCTTATAAAATCTTGTATGAATCACATTGATAGGACAAAATCTATGCGTGCTCTCCATGTCTGTCGAGGCAACTGGTCTAAGGATGAATCAATTTTACTAGAAGGACCTTACACTCCCCTTATAAAACTATTTGAAGACATCGACACCGACGCACTATTCCTTGAATTTTCTACCAAGAGAGCAGGAGAACTAAAGAGTCTATTCGCCTCAGAAAAGATCAGAGAAAATTATATCTTAGGTCTTGGAGTTATAAACCCTAGAACTGACGAAGTAGAATCCCATGAAAATATGGTAAAAAGAGCTGAGGAAGCTCTGGGATTTATTGACAAGGAAAGACTATTTTTAAATCCAGATTGTGGATTTGCAACATTTGCCAATAGACCTGTTTCAACGCTTGAAATCATCGACAAGAAGCTTGGAGAACTGGAAATAGCAGTTAAAGAATTGAAGGATAAACATGAGTAGCCTAGGAAACTTCAACAGCACAGAAGAGATGGGCAAATTCGACTTCACCATGAGGGCAACATCAAATGATTTAAAGACGGTAAATAGCTACGGAGATATGTCATTTATTTCCACCGACCAAGAGCTTCCTTACGATAATGAAAAAAAAGAACTATCCTCAGTGGAGATATTCTTAGCAGGAATCTTGGAATCTATGATGCTTACAATTATAAGAGAATCAAAGATAAAAAAGCTCTCACTTGACGAAATCGAAGTCAAAGCAGAAGTTAGGACTACAAATCCACTTCGTACACTTAAAGTAGTGGGAGTAGAAGAAGCCCCTAGAATAGAAGAAATTAATATAAAGGTTTACTACTATATTGATGATATCAAAAAAGAAGATGCGGATAAGTTTATGAAGGATGCCATTGATATGGATATGATCTATATAGGTGTAAAAAAGGGATTCAATATACAAGTAGAGTTTATCTATCAACTATAAAATTATTTTTAATATCAAAATAACTTATAATTTAAGTCTTGTGAAAAATCACAAGACTTTTTTTATTTGTAAATTTTTATTTCGCAACAAAAAAAGACAAGAAATATTTCCTTGCCTTTCTAACTTCTATCTATTCTTGGTAGGTGCATGTCAAATGTAATTGCCATAAGTCTTATCATAAATACCACCATAAACGCAAGCATCTTCGCCAAGTTGAGATTTACAACTCCTATTAAACTTATATAGACCATCGCTCCCAAGAAACTGGCGACGGCGTAGATTTGTTCTCTAAATATTGCCGGGATTTCACTGGCGAACACGTCTCTTATCGCTCCTCCACCTACTCCTGTAAGTACTCCTACGAATAGCAGAAGAAATTTATATTCATAGCCCATGTTCATCGCTGTGGTTATTCCAGTTACTGTAAATGCGCCGAGGCCCAATGCGTCAAAGAGCATCATCACAAGGGTGATCCTTCTCATCCACTTGGACTCGATGATATCAAACCTTATATAAAAAATCATAAAGAGAAGTACCGAGGACACTATTGCATAGATCGCCATTCTAGAATCACGAAACATGACAGGTGGAGTGTTGCCTAGGATTAAATCTCTCACGAGGCCTCCTCCAAGTGCTGTTACAACTCCTAACGCCATGACTCCGAAGAGGTCCATGCCCCTTTTGATTCCAACCATGGCTCCTGAAAATGCAAATGAAATTGTCCCCAATATTTCAAATACCATATCCAGTAAATTGTAATCTAATTTCATTTTATCTCTCTACTTGTTTTTAAAAAATTCTTTAAGATCTATAACTGTTTCGACTATATGGTCCGCACCGTAATGTTCTAGCTCTTCTCTAGTTCCATAGCCATATAGAACTCCAACGGAAGGAACTCCTGCTCCTTTTGCTCCAACGATATCAGAAAATCTATCTCCAATCATGTAAATCTCTTCGTCTTCGTCAAAGTCCAAATGGGATAGAGCATCTCTTATTATTAGCTCTTTTTTGTGCTCTCCTTCTACTGCTCCTGCAATATAGTGAAAATACTTTGAATAGCCGAGTCTTCCTAGTATGTCTCTTGCTCTTTCCTGTGGCTTTGATGTGGCTACTAAAAGCTTGTGCTTCGGTGTAAGTTCTTTAAATACTTCTTCTATATTTTCATAGGCTACAAGCTCATATTGACCCTTCACATCGTAGTACTTTCTAAATTCTTCGATTGCTTCTACTATTTCATCTTCGTCATCAAAGACTGCCTTTAAGCTTTCCATAAGTGGTGGTCCGATAAATTGGTTGTAATCCAATGAATCAAAATCTGCTACTCCGAAACTCTTAAAAGTCTCTCTAAGCCCAGAGCTAATTCCCGGATACGAGTCTATAATCGTTCCGTCTAAATCAAATATTACTACCATTTTCCTCCTATAATTTCTTCGTGAAATTTTCTAAAATGTCTATATACGTTTTAAACATAAGCTCCGCCATAGAGATTTGATAGTCAAATATTATCTTTGCCAAGTTTTTTTCTTCCGTCTTAGGAAGCATAGGTCTTTCTACAACTTTCGGAAGCTTCGAACTCATGCTTATAGAAATATCTGCCACTTCCTCTTCTGGAGGATGGACTTCTATGACAAGCTCTGCCATATTTTCATTTTCTTTCTTTATCTTCTTTTTGAAATGAGGTTTCTTTTCCTCTTCCCTTAGCACCAAGTAGGAATACTGTTTAGGCACCACTGCTCCTGTTGTCTTGGTAAGATCTAGGGATTTTTCAAATATGCCTTCTGCATTTATCTTTCTAAAGATATGACCACCAAGACTTCTTCTCACTTCTTCTGGTATATTATTTCTATCAAGCTTCTTGAAATCAAATGATACGTCAAATACACCGTCGAATTTCCCGTCTTCTTTTGCAGTTCCAATGGCAAGGCTTGAATCAGTTACCAGGTAGAGAAAATCGCCTTTTTTTATTCTACTAAGTCCATTTAAAAAATTCTTTATATCTTTTGAATTTACAAACTCTTGGGAAACAATTTCACTGTATTCTTTGAAATTCTTATAATCTCTATTAAGTTTATAATTAAAGACGATGGCGCCACTTTTTAAATAGCGAGAAAAATCATCTTCATCCACAATAAGTCTATAAACGTTCATTATTTTCTATGCTCCTTCAAAAGATCATCCTTGATATCCCATAGGTCTTGAGAAAGGTCGACGATGTATTCGTGAGGATTTTCAAGTCTTTTAACTTCGTCCCAAAGACTCTTAAGTTCATCTTGTGCGTGTTCTCTAATTTCATCCAAGGTTGGAATATCATAGACAAGTTTTCCTTTATCAAACACTTTTACCATTAGATTCTTAGCTACAAAGTTTGTAAATTTCTTCCTCTTCCAAGTGTATATCGGATGGAAGATCTCTAGCTCATCTAACTCTTCTAATTTTTCTTGATGCAGTGTCACTACGTCAGCTTCAGCCTTCATAGTATCTTTGTCATAGATTCTATATAGGGATTTAAAACCTGGAGTTGTGATCTTCGCAACATTTTCAGAAATCTTAATCGTTGGCACGATTTTGTCATCTTCTTCGTAAGCAACTAGTTTGTAAACTCCGCCGAACACCGGACTTGACTTAGAAGTTATAAGTCTTTCTCCAACTCCAAATGAATCAAGTTTTGCTCCTTGAGAAAGGATTGATTCGATAGTCCATTCGTCAAGAGAGTTAGACGCCATTATAACTGCATCTGAAAAACCAGCTTCATCAAGCATAACTCTAGCTTGTTTAGAAAGATATGCAATATCTCCAGAGTCGATTCTGATTCCCTTTGGTCTTATTCCCTTTGGTACAAGCTCTTCGTTCCAAACTCTAATTGCATTTGGAATTCCTTCTTTTAAAGTATCGTAGGTGTCCACAAGTAGAAGACAGTTTTCTGGATAAACCTTCGCATATGTTTTGAAAGCTTCGTACTCAGTGCTAAAAAGTTGAACCCAAGAGTGCGCCATAGTTCCAACAGCAGGCACTCCATATAGTTTTTCCGCAAGAGTGTTTGCAGTTCCAGCGCAACCTCCAATGTAGGAAGCTCTTGCACCTAGGTTCGCTCCAGTGTAGCCTTGTGCACGTCTTGAACCAAATTCAACCACAGGTCTACCTTTTGCAGCAGTTACGATTCTATTTGCCTTTGTAGCAATCATTGATTGGTGATTTATAGTTAAAAGGATCATAGTTTCAAGCATTTGCGCTTGCATAATAGGACCCTTAACGATGATAAGAGGCTCTTGCGGAAATACGACAGTACCTTCCTTAATCGCCCAAACATCACATTCAAATTTAAAATTTCTCAAATATTCCAAGAAATCTTCGTGGAAAATTTTCTTAGTTCTTAAGAAATCTATATCTTCATCAGAGAAATGAAGATTTTCTATATAGTCGATAACTTGTTCAAGGCCTGCAGCTATAGAATAGGATGCATTGTCAGGCACAGTTCTGTAGAACATGTCAAAATATACAATTTTATCGCCGATACCCGCTTCAAAATATCCGTTCGCCATAGCAAATTCATAAAAATCACAAAGCAGGGTTAAGTTTTCTTCCTTTAATTTTCTCATTATTTTCCCCCTAATTATAGTATATTATACTCCATAAAGAAGAGTATTTCTAATAAATATAGAAATTTACAAGAAATAGAGAGCATGTTTACAAAGAAAATGAAACGAAGATAAAAAGTTTTGCAATTTATAGATATAACTGGAATAATATAAGCGGAGGGACTTATGAAAAATATACTTATCACAGGGGGCTCAAGAGGAATCGGAGCCGCAATAGCAAAAGCTCTAGCATCAAAGGATAATAGAGTTATAATAAATTATAATAAGAGCGAAGAAGAAGCAAAAGAAGTGCTAAACTATATAAAAGATAGAACAGTGGGCTGCATGGTAAAGGCGGATATTTCAAAGTCAGAAGAAGTGGACGCCATGTTTTCAGAAATAGAGTGCATGATGGGACCGGTGGACATACTTATAAATAACGCAGGCATCGCCATGTACGGACTATTTCAAGATGCAAGTGAGAAAGAAGTGGAAAATCTCTTTAAGACAAATATAGGAGGACTATTTAACTGCACGAAGAGAGCGCTGCCTAATATGATTTCCATGAAAGCTGGAAAGATCTTAAACGTAAGCTCAATTTGGGGCATAGTCGGTGCAGCAAACGAAAGTCACTACGCAGCCACAAAGGCTGCCATCATCTCCTACGCCAAGAGTCTCGCAAATGAACTATCATACAGTGGAATAAGTGTAAACTGTATAGCTCCAGGTGCGATCTTAACAGAAATGTGCACAGACCTCGGAACATGTACACTGGAAGAAGTCCGCCATGACATACCATTTGGAAGACTGGGAACGGTAGAAGAAGTGGCAAATCTAGCAAAATTTATAGTAAGTGATGAAAATAGTTACATGACAGGACAGGTAATCTCCCAAAACGGTGGGATGATCGTGTATTAAAATTTTGATATAGGTAATTTAGATTAATAAATCCCCATACATCAGTGTGGGGATTTTTGTTTTTTTAAAGTGGAAGGACTTTATAGGATGGGTCAGTTGGTATGGTTAGGTTATATATAGGTCAGATCCTTCGACTCACTTCGTTCGCT
>CABTWG010000053.1 GCA_902488455.1 uncultured Peptoniphilus sp. | reverse complement strand
TTGTAGATTTAGCATATAAAAAAAAGGACAATCCTAAAATAGCAGTTGAAGTATTGCTAGGGCATGGAGACTGTCATGTGATTATAGAAACGGACTGCAATCTAAATAAAAAAGAAATTGTAACAGCAATTAAGAGGATAGTAGGTGATGTCATAGTAGATATTAAAATCGTAGAACAGGATATCCACCTATCAAATAATCAAAAAGAAAAGATAAGATGTGGTGACAATGGAATCTTTAGGGGAGTGCCAACAGCAGATGAAGAAAAGAAACTATCTTTAATTGCTCGTGAAATCTATTCTAATTATCCTTACGATGGGAAATATATTCTTGATGGAGATAAACTCATCATCTGCCAGTCAAATGTATCTACAAAAATTTTAAAATCAATTTATCCTAGAGCAATTGTAAATCCATTAGGAGATTGGACTGGAGGATTTAATGTTGATACTGGGGCAACAAATAGAAAACTCGGCTCAGACATGGGACGAGCAGTAACTGGTGGAGGTCTTCATGGTAAAGACCTATCCAAGGCTGATGTATCGATTAATATTTATGCCCACCTAAAGGCACAAGAGGAAAATAGAGAGATTGAATTATCCTGTGCAATCGGAGATGAAACTGTTGATGGTAGACCATATTCAGAAATTGTAGAAATTGCTAGAAACTACATTAAGTCTATTGGTGGTTTTGAGGAATTTGCAAAGTGGGGGCTCATCTAATGAAAGAAGGACTATTACAATATGAATTAAAAAATGTAGATGAACTCATCCCATATATTAATAATGCTAGAACGCATACTGACGAACAAATTAATAAGATAGCTGCATCTATAAAAGAATTTGGATTTTTAAATCCTATCTTAATTTCAGATGAGAATGTTATTACAGCAGGACATTGCAGACTTCTAGCGGCTAAGAAACTAGGACTAAAGAAAGTTCCGTGTATTTTAGAAAATCATCTCACAGAGGCACAAAGAAAAGCTTATGTTCTTGCTGATAATAAGCTAAGTCTTGATGCTGGTTGGGATGAAGAACTATTGAGAGTTGAAATTGAATCCCTAGAAGATTATGGATTTAATGTAGAGCTTACTGGGTTTTCAACTGAAGAATTATCTTCGCTCTTTGACCTTGGCGTAGAGGCTGAAGAAGATGACTTTGATGTTGAAGAAGAACTTAAAAAGCCTATTTTTTCCAAGGAAGGAGATATTTGGACTCTAGGTCGACATAAAGTTATCTGTGGAGATTCTACTCTATGGGATACTTTTGAAAAGTTACTAGGCGAAACTAAGGTCAATTTAGTATGTACCGATGCACCATATTTTGTTGAATTAAAAAATAAATCGGGAACGATTAAAAATGACAACTTAAATGATAAAGAGGCCTATGAATTTTTAATGAAGGTCTTTACAAACTTTAAAGACGCAATGGCCAAGGATGCATCAATTTATGAATTCTATGCAACTATGAAAGCTAGAGTTTTCTATGATGCTTTTGAAGATGCAGGCTTTAAAGTTGGTGCAGGGCTTATTTGGAAAAAACCAAGAGCTCCTTTCATGAGAACAGATTGGAAATTTAATATGGAGCCTATTATCTTTGGTTGGAGAAAAGATGGAAAACATAACTGGTATGGAGATCAAAAGCAAACAGCAGTCTTTGAATTTGATGGAATTAAAGATTCTGAAAAAGAAGGATGTGGTCATCCATCATCAAAACCAGTACCACTTATTGCTTATTTAATAAAGCAATCAACCCAAACAAATGGCTTAGTCCTTGATGGATTTTTAGGAAGTGCATCTACATTAATTGCCTGTGAGGAGCTTAATCGAATCTGCTATGGAATAGAGATAGAGCCAAAATTTGTTGATGTAGCAGTTAAAAGATATTTGAATTTAGTGGGGAGTGATGAAGAAATAAACTTATTAAGGGATGGAAAAGAGTATAAGTATGAAGATGTTATTAATCTGACTTGATATAAAGCAGTATTTGAGTGATATATGTATGTGAGGTGATTAGATGATTTCAAGGGAAATTATACAAAAATTAAAAGAAACTTATCCTGTAGGTACAAGAGTGAAACTAATCCAAATGGAAGATGACGGGGCACCTCCAGTTGGAACTTTAGGCACAGTCTATGGGGTGGATGCCATTGGATCAATCCTAGTAAAATGGGATAATGGTTCAATGTTAAATGTAATTTTTAGGGAGGATATTATTGAAAAATCTAATTAAATAACCATACATTGCTTGACTATTCCTCTATTGTACGGGAATATGTGTACAACAAAAGAGGAGGAACGAAAAATGAAAAAGATTGAATTGTTAGAAAACATTAAAGAAAAAGAAGAATTTGAAGAAAATAAAATCAGTTACAGATTTTATTGGGCATATAGGGAATCCCAAAGGATAGGTCGAGACATCATAAACTTTGATGACATTGGATTTGAAGACAATCACGAAGATATGATAGAGAATCTTGAAAGGTTTGGGGTAAAAGAATTTACAATTTCAGACCAGTCAACAGGTCTTATGAAAGGGTTAAAAAGTTTTAAAAGAAAAGGGTACTTTCCTATAGACTTAATTGAAATAGATACAGGAAGGACTAATTGGAATTTCAAAGAAAACAAAGAGGAAAAAGAATATGCACCAGCCCTCCTTTTCAAGAGAAACTAAGAGAAAAAATAGAGAGTTAAGCAAGATAATTGCTTGACTTATCTCTTCTTGTACGGGAATATGTGTACAACAAAAGAAAAGGAGAAAATCATGAAAAAAGACCTTTTAGAAAGATTAGAAGCAGAAGTTAAAGCTTGCAAAAGATACGCAGAAAGCTCAATAAAAAAATCAAAAGAAGGCAAGACTGGAGCAGCCATTAACCTTTTAGACATAGCGGGAACAGCAAAGAAATGTGCAGATCAACTTCATGAAGAACTTTGGGAGGTATCAAAAGGAAATTTAACAGATGAAGAATTTCAACTTTTTGCAGAATCAGAAACACTAGATAGAGAACTTAAGAAAGCTTACAAAGAATTAAACATAGCAAGAAAAAGATAAAAATAAAATTCCAAATAGAGTTAAGGCTCTATTTGTCGTAGTAGAAGTCACAATCAGGTGGCTATTTTTTATGCCCATTTTTAAAGAAAGGAGGTCAAATGAAATATCAACCAACAAAATTTATGCTACCTACATCTCACTATGATAAAAACAAAGCAGACTATGCTGTTACCTTTATAGAATGCCTGAAGCATACAAAAGGTAGATGGGCAGGTAAAGACTTCAAGCTTATTGACTGGCAAGAAGAAATAATTAGAGACTTATTTGGAATTGTAAAAGATACAGGATACCGACAATTTAATACAGCCTATATTGAAATACCAAAGAAGATGGGAAAGTCTGAACTTGCAGCTGCCATAGCACTCCTCCTTACTTGTGGTGATGGAGAAGAAAGAGCGGAGGTTTATGGTTGTGCTGCCGATAGACAGCAAGCAACTATAGTTTTTGATGTTGCAGCTGATATGGTAAGAATGAGTCCTGCCCTTTCTAAAAGAGTAAAGATTCTGGCATCTCAAAAGAGAATGATATATAAACCGACTAATTCTTTTTATCAAGTCCTATCTGCAGAGGCTTATTCTAAGCACGGATTTAATATCCATGGTGTCGTCTTTGACGAACTTCATACTCAACCCAACAGAAAATTATTTGATGTTATGACAAAAGGTTCAGGAGATGCAAGAACTCAACCTTTATATTTTCTTATAACAACTGCAGGAACTGATACGAAATCAATCTGCTATGAAACTCACCAAAAGGCTGTCGACATACTTGAAGGCGGAAAAACCGATCCAACTTTTTATCCTGTAATCTATGGAGCAGATAGGGAGGATGATTGGACAGATGAAAAAGTATGGCATAAGGCTAACCCTTCTTTAGGAATTACAGTTCCAATAGAAAAAGTAAGACAAGCCTGTGAATCGGCTAAGCAAAATCCAACTGAAGAGAATGCTTTTAGACAATTGAGATTAAATCAGTGGGTTAAGCAAGCAATTAGGTGGATGCCTATGGAAAAATGGGATCTATGTAACTTTGCTGTTAATGAAGGAGAACTAAAAGGCAGAGTCTGTTATGGAGGTCTTGACCTATCTTCTACAACAGATATTACAGCCTTTGTTTTAGTCTTTCCTCCAATAGATGAAGATGATAAGTATCAAATATTACCCTACTTTTGGTTACCAGAAGATAACCTCGACCTAAGAGTAAAAAGAGATCACGTAAACTATGACCTATGGAAAAAACAAGGCTATATTATGACAACGGAAGGTAATGTAGTCCACTATGGGTTTATAGAAAAATTTATAGAAGACTTAAGTGAGATTTATAACATCCGAGAAATTGCCTTTGACAGATGGGGAGCAGTTCAGATGGTACAAAACTTAGAAGGAATGGGTTTCACAGTTGTTCCTTTTGGTCAAGGATTTAAAGACATGTCTCCGCCAACAAAAGAATTAATGAAACTAACTCTCGAAAGAAAAATAGCCCATGGAGGTCATCCAGTTCTAAGATGGATGATGGACAATATATTTATTCGAACAGATCCTGCTGGAAACATTAAGGCAGACAAAGAAAAATCTACAGAAAAGATAGATGGAGTAATTGCTACAATAATGGCTCTAGATAGGGCAATAAGATGTGGCAATGATACAAGTGAATCGGTTTATGATGATAGGGGATTGATTGTTTTTTAATCTCGCTATTTTTGATTTATCATAGCCAAATCTATTAAAATGGCGAAATTAATCTCGCCAGCATTGATTTATATACGCCATATACGATATAATGGCGAGGAAGGTGGTGATAGAACATGAGAGAATTTAATTATTCAAAGCTTTTAAATTTAAATATACCTGCAAAAATGTATGATTTAATATCAAAGATCTATGAATATAAAGGAAAACAGGAGCTATACGTAGCTAATTTTTCCGATGTTCTCGATAAAATGATAGAGGTTGCAAAAATTCAGTCCACTAAATCATCTAATGCAATAGAAGGTATTTCAACAAATGATACCAGACTAGAAGAGTTGATGAATAAAAAAAGTGAACCTAAGAATAGAAATGAAGAAGAAATATATGGTTACAGAGAAGTTTTAGATATCATTCATGAAAACTATGACAATATAGAATTCACAAAAAACAATATTTTGACCCTACACAATAGGCTTTATTCTTATTCAGGGGAAAGCCATAAAGGAAAATTTAAAACAATGGATAATAGCATCGTTGAAGTAAATTCCCTTGGTCAGAAAAAAGTAAGATTTCAGCCTGTATCAGCTTTTGAAACAGAAATATATATTGATAGAATGATTGAGGCTTATAATGAAGCCGTTAGTTTAGAAATCCCGCCATTACTTCTAATACCAACTGTGATTCATGATTTTTTATGTATCCATCCATTCGCTGATGGAAATGGTAGAATGTCAAGGCTATTAACTCTGCTACTACTCTATAAAAATGGATTTTTTGTAGGAAAATATATTTCACTAGAAATGATTATTGAAGAGACAAAAGATATTTACTATGAAGAATTGCAAGCTTCAAGTGAAGATTGGCATGACGGTACGAGTGATGAATTACCATTTATAAGATATATGCTTTCGGTCATCTACAAAGCATATAGCCAGTGTGATGAAAGATTTAAACTAATAGCAGAAAAATCTATAACTTCTTCAGATAGAGTGATGAAGATATTTGATAATTCCTTAGAACCATTATCTAAATCAGATATAGTAGTACTTTGCCCAGACATTTCTCAAAGAACTATAGAAAGAGCATTAAAAGAATTAAAGGACAGTGGCTTAATTAAACAATTAGGTAGCGGTAGAGCAACTAAGTATATTAAATTTTAAAGCTATTAGCATCTACAAAAGTAGGTGCTTTTTTCATACCAACTTTTAGGAGGTGGTAATATAAACATTTTAAATTTAATATTCAAGTCGAGAGGCAAACCTAAAGACGGGGAGAGGATATCTTCATCGTCTTTTTTATTTGGGAGAACAACAGCAGGAAGGAATGTTAACGAATTTACTGCCATGCAAATGACGGCAGTTTATTCATGTGTGAGAGTTCTTGCTGAAACCTTAGCAGGACTTCCTCTTCATCTATATAAAAGAGGAGATTCAAACTCAAAGGAAAAAGCAAAAGATCATGCCATATATTTCCTATTACACGATGAGACAAATGCTGAGATGACTTCATTTGTATTTCGAGAAACACTAATGACTCATCTTCTTTTGTGGGGTAATGCCTATGGACAGATTATTCGTAATGGAAGAAATGAAATCATAGGTCTATATCCTCTTATGCCAAATAAGATGACTGTAATGAGAAGTGAAGATGGAGAAATCTTTTATAAATACAATCACAAATCAGAAGAGGTTTATCTTTTAAAAGAAGATGTCCTTCATATACCTGGACTTGGTTTTGATGGCCTTATAGGATACTCACCAATCACCATGGCTAAAAATGCAATTGGAATGGCTATGGCTTGTGAAGATTACGGAGCGTCATTCTTCCAAAATGGCGCACAGCCAGGTGGCGTTTTAGAACATCCAGGTATTATTAAAGACCCAGAAAGAGTTAGAGAGTCTTGGAATGCAGCCTTTCAGGGCCCTAAAAACGCCAACAAAGTGGCTGTACTTGAAGAAGGAATGAAATACCAACCAATAGCCATAGCGCCAAGTGAGGCCCAGTTTTTGGAAACAAGAAAGTTTCAATTAAATGAGATAGCGAGAATCTTCAGAATCCCACCTCATATGATTGGTGATTTAGAGAGGTCGTCATTTTCAAATATAGAACAGCAGTCACTTGAGTTTGTTAAATACACTCTTGACCCTTGGATTGTTCGTTGGGAGCAATCTTTGGAAAGAGCACTACTAACAAAGAAAGAAAAAGAATCCTACTTTATTAAATTTAATCTTGATGGACTTCTAAGAGGAGACTATGAATCAAGAATGAATGGATATGCTGTAGGAAGACAGAATGGTTGGATGAGTGCAAATGACATAAGAGAATTAGAAAATTTAGATAGAATATCAGCTGAAGAAGGTGGTGACCTATATCTTGTAAATGGAAATATGCTACCACTTGATAAGGCAGGTAGTTTTTATCAGCAGAAAGGAGAAGAAATAAGTCCTAATGAAGAACAATAAAATATTTTGGAACTGGAAAAAGGATTCAAATGAACTCTATATAGATGGAGTTATTGCAGAAGAGTCTTGGTTTGATGATGAAATCACGCCAAGGCTCTTTTTTGAAGAATTAAAAAACAAAAGTGGAGACATAACTGTGTGGATCAACTCTCCTGGTGGAGATTGTATTGCAGCATCAAGAATTTACACCATGCTTTTAGAACACAAGGGAAATGTGACCATTAAGATTGATGGGCTTGCAGCATCAGCGGCATCTGTCATTGCTATGGCAGGAACTGAAGTATTGATGAGTCCTACTTCATTAATGATGATTCACAATCCCTTAACTGTGGCAATTGGCGACTCAAAAGAAATGCAAAAAGCCATAGATATGCTAAAGGAAGTCAAGGAATCAATCATCAATGCCTATGAGATTAAGACTGGTTTATCCCGAGAAGAGATTTCAAATCTAATGGATGGGGAGACTTGGTTTGATAAGAATAAGGCTATTGAGATGGGTTTTTGTGATGGAACTCTTACTGACAAAAGAAAAGATGAAAAAG
>CABTWG010000052.1 GCA_902488455.1 uncultured Peptoniphilus sp. | reverse complement strand
TATGTAAATATCCTAAAATCTTTGAATCTAATTATTTAACACAAAATATAAGGCTTGAAATAGGAAGCATTGCAGCATGGACACCTGCAATTGATGTTGAAGTTTTGCCGATAATTGGCGAAGCATATTCAAATGTATTCCAAGAAAAAACTAATATAAGAACAGTATCAGCAGAGAGAACATTTTGGGAAAAAGCAACTATACTTCATCATGAAGCGAATAGACCAGAATCTTCTTCTATGCCACATAGGTATGCAAGACACTTTTATGACCTATATAAAATAGCAAATTCAGATTTCAAAGACAGAGCCTTAGAGGATAAGGAGTTATTAAAGAAAGTAACTGAATTCAAAATGAAGTTTTATCCTAGGAAGTGGGCAAAGTATGAAGAAGCATTAAATGGTAGATTAAAGTTAGTCCCAAGAGAGTTTCGATTTTCTGAAATAGAAAAAGATTATAAGGCTATGTCAGAAATGATTTATGGTGAATATCCAAACTTTGAAGAGATTATAGAAGTTCTTCAAGAACTAGAAAAATAAATTAATAAGTAAATAGAATTCTCCCGAAAATAAACAATATTCATTTCGATAATCTACGAGACTTTGAAATAGTTTGTGTATAGAAATACCTATTGATAAGACAATAAGAATCTATGATAAAAATATCAGCCAGGAGGGCTGATACATAAAACTTTTTGCGTTATTTAAAGGCTATGAGTTAATTCTCATAGCCTTTAAATAATTATTTATCTTCTTCGACGGTTTCCAAAAGTTTTTCTAAATCAAATTCTTCTGTAAATCCTGGATCCATATGGGTTAAGAAGTGCCAATCCTTTGAATCTTTCTTCCTATAAAGTATCGCTTCACCGTCTTCTGATCCAAAATATGCTCTTTCAACTTCATAGCCTTTACTTTCTAAGGCTTTCTTAGTTTCTCTGAAATTGCTTTCGCGAGCTTCGATATAAGATCTAACATCGGAGTTTTCTATTGAATATGCATCCACTCTCGTTGCATCGTCTACATATCCGCTACCTTTTTTCGATAGGTTTGGAATTTCTTTCCAATATACTTCTATGTCGCCAGATTCTGTAAACATAAACTTGGTTATTGGCACGATGTTTCCATTTACTTCCAGTTCCATATAGTCAGGAATTGTATTTATTTTTATTGTTTCGTATTCAAATCCTTCGATCTCTTCAAATTTATATCCTTCTAGCTGGGAGATAAACTTTCTGCCTTCTTCAATGGTTTCAAATAAGCCTAAATCTGTGATATTGCCTTCTTGGTATAATTCTAATATATACATTTTTTCTCCTCTCATCTTCTTAGTTCTATTTCAAATCTAAAAATTCCATCGTCCTTGGTTGCTCTGTAATTAATTTTATAGTTTTTAAGAAGACTACTTACGATGTAGAGCCCCAATCCGTTGCTATTCTTCTTACTAAGGTCAAAGTTTACGTTAAATATCTTTTCTATATCTAAATCTTTTTTATTTTCAAAAGTATTTTCGATGAAAAACATATTTTCACAAGACCCTATCTTTATAGTACCACATTCATCTGAATATTTAATTGCGTTTGAAATCAAATTGGAAAGTATGATTCTAAGAGCGCTCCCTCCGCTGTATATCTTTTCATCTTGAGTGGTATTAATAATGGTTAGATTCTTTTCTTTTGCAAGTAGTTCATAATTGTTTAGCACAGAATTCAGCACGGTTGCAATTTCTAGTACCTCTTCATCATCTTTTAAATTTTCTATGGAAGAAACTGTAAGTATCTGTGATATATTATTTGAAAGTTCGTCTGCTATCTTTATGCATTCGTCGATATAATGGTCTCTGTCCTTGTACTTTCCGATATTGTACTTCATATTTTCAAGTATGATCTTTAGGCTTGCAAGGGGAGTTTTAAGTTCGTGGGAAGATCCTTTCAAGAAATCATACTTTAGTTTTTCAAGTTTTAGAATTTCAGAATTTTTAATTTCAACATCGTCGATGGTTTTTAAAAGAGTAGAGTAGAGGCTATTTATCTGTTCCTTTAGTTGTCCGACTTCATCCTTAGTATCGACATTTAGTCTTACATCGCGGTCGAGAGCCATCATCTTGTCTGTGACATTTTTAATCTCTTGCACATTGTTTTTTATAAGTCGCGCATAGATTAGTGAAACCACAGCTGAAAAGAGAATCGAAGCCAGTAGGGAATATGGAAGAAATTTGAAACTTAAATTCTTCGCCTCTTTTTGCATATCTTTTGAAGATATAAATTGTAAACTCACTTTTTCTCCTGTGTCAAGACTTATCTCTCTTTCTTCAAGTATTAGTGAGTTGTTGGATCCTTCTAAATTAAGATCTATTTCGCCAACTGGAATTTCATTTTCGTTTTCTGTTGTTTTTATATAGGCTTTAATTTCGCTGCTATCTGAATATAATTTTAGTGCATCTTCAATGGTTTCCAGCTTCCTGCCTTCCATACTCGCGGAGATTTCGTTGGCACGGGTATTGATCTCTTCTTTTCTAGTTTCAAGATAGGTCTTTGGAAAGATAAAAAACACAAGCAGGTGAGTTAAGATCGTTATTATTCCTAGAACAGAAAATATCTGCAGAAACATCTTTGGAAATATCTTTATATTTTTCATGGTCTCTCCAATTTATATCCTACATTTCGAATGGTGACGATGCAGTCGAGGTTAAGTTTCTTTCTAAGCTCTTTTATATATACATCGATGACTCTGTCAAATGGGATCTCTTCACTTTCTTTCCAAACATTGTCTAAGATCTGTGACCTTGTAAGAGCTCTGCCTTCATTGTCAAGTAAGCATTTTAGTATCTCAAGCTCCTTTGCATTTACGTCGACACTTATTCCATCGACCTTCGCTGTGTAGCTAGTGAAATTCACCTCTGTGCCTTTGTATTCAAAGCTCTCCACATCTCTATAACTCTTCTTGATAAGGGAATCTATCCTGGCTTTTAAAACCGGTAGCGAAAATGGTTTCTCCATGTAGCCGTCTGCCAAATTTGTAAATGCATCTATCTTATACTCCTCGTCGCCAAATGCAGTGAGCATTAACACCGGAAGCTTGCTCTTCTTTCTAATCTCTTTTAAAACTTCTAAACCATTTATAAAGGGTATTTGAATATCCAATATAACCAAGTTGATCAATGGCCCAAAGAGCTCTAGAGCTTCTTTGCCATCTTTTGCCTCTAGGACGGTGTAGTCAAACTCGCTCAAATATTCAATTATACCTTCTCTTATAGTTTGATCATCTTCAACTACTAATATTCTCATAAAACCTTCCTTTCTTAATAGATATTATATACTAAACCAAGTGAAAATATTTATATATTATTTGGCTCCAATTCAAAAAAAGAAAAGAACCATATATGAAAATCATAAATATGGTTCTTCTATATAATATATTAAATGAAGGATTGGTATTAGTTTTTGAAACTATAACTTATAGCATTCACAGGGCAAGCATTCTTGCATCTTGCACATCTTATACATTCCAGTTGATTACAGTTTTTTACTGGATCTATATTCATTTGGCAAACTCTTTTACATTTGCCACAGCTTACACATTTGTTCTTATCCAATTTATATCTAAAGACAGAAATCGGATTGAAAACTGAGTAGATCGCTCCAAGAGGACAGATATATTTACAGAAAGGTCTGTAGATCATAATTGAAAGTATGATGGTTGCGATTAAGATTGCACCTTTCCAGTAATATAAAAATCCTATGGCAGATCTCATAGTTTTATTTAGAAGTACAAGTGGAATACCGCCTTCTAACATTCCAACAGGGCAGATAAGCTTACAGAAAAATGGTGAGCCTTGGCCCAACACATCCACTAGGAATAGAGGTAGAATTATTACGAACACTAGAAGTATTACGTATTTTAGTTTCCTAAGTGTCTTATCTCCCTTAAAAGTTTTGATCTTCTTAAATCCTGGTATTTTGTAAAGTAGGTCTTGAACCAGTCCAAAAGGACATAGCCAACCACATACAAACCTGCCCATAAGAGCTCCTATGAAGAATAGAAAACCAACTATGTAGTAACTAAACTTATAATTAGAATTACCTATTACAGCTTGTAGGGCGCCAATAGGACAGGAGCCTTTGGCTCCCGGGCATGAATAGCAATTCATCCCAGGAACGCAAAGTTGTTTAAGTTTTCCAGTATATATTTTTCCAGTTTTAAATCCTTCAAAGTATGAATTGGTAATTACAAACCAGAGAAATTGAAAACAGTGTCTAAAATTATCTCTTGTCTTGTAATTATCTTTGCGGCGTTTAAAACTGTTTTCTGCTTTTACATTATCCAATTCCGACACACTCCAAACAGATTTTTATCGCTTTAGCTAGCACTACTTTAGCTTCATCGTTTTGGTATCCATAGTATGCCATAGCAACGCCTAGTACCACAACAAATAGAGAAAAGTAGCGACTTTTAAAGAATTTTTTCATAGTAATTATTTATTTAAATTAGCAAGTTCTTTTTCTACAATAGCTTTCCAATCTTTTAAGTTGTGAGATCCGGAATAAGTTTCTCCAACGATATTTCCGTTTTTATCTACAAAGAAAGTTTCAGGTAGAGCTTGGATTCCATTTAATCTTCCGTTGAAGTTTGTCTTATCAGGCATAAGGAAAGGATAGTTGGCATTGGTCTTTTCGTGGATTAACTTTGACTTTTCAATAGCGTCTTTGTTTTCGCCATTGTCGTCAACAGTGTCGGTTACAACTCCTACGATGTTTACGCCTTTGTCCTTCATTTCTTCTTGAAGTTTAACAAGATCAGGGATTTCCTTGATACAAGCAGTACACCAAGTAGCGAACACATTTACCATAGTTAGGTCGTACTTTTCAAAATCTGCCTTAGAAAATTCTTTGCCTTCAATATCCTTTGTAACTACGTTTTTAACATCGGTTACATTTTCTCCACCAAATGGAACAGTGTTTTCAAGGTCACTCTTTTCAACAAGCACGAAACCATTTTCAGGTCTAGCTTTTTTATCAATGATATTTACTTCAGTCTTTTCAAACTCTTCAGCAAAACCTTTGTCATCTTTGTTTGTGCTTAGGTAGTATTCGTATTCACCATCTGAAGAAGTACCAAGGTTTTTGTGGTTTGTGCACTTAGTTATTTTAGAAATTTCATCTTCAGAAGTACCCTTCTTAAACATACCTAGAGTACCAAATCTTTCAAGACCTTCTTCCCATTCAACGTAGCCTTCGCCCATCTTGTTAATTTCAGCGTTCTTTTGTTCTTCAGTAAGTTTAGAGAAAGTTAGAAGAGCGTACTTAAGATCTTGGTCAGTAGGGCTTTGGTCATCGAGCATCATGATGTCTTTATTATTAATTCCATCTATAATGCTTTTATTTAGTTTGAAGTTAAGACCTAGGAATTCGTAAGTGTATTCATCTTTAGCTTGAATTCCATAGTCAGCAGGCTTGAAAGTTTCGTTGTTATCGCCCTTATTTGCTTCAAAAGACATACCAGATTCGTTAGTTTTAACATTCTTGTTATTTTTTGCTGCGCCATCATTCTTTTGGCAACCAACAGCTCCTAGACTTAAACAGATGGTAAGTCCAAGTGAAAGTGTTTTAAGTAATTTTTTATTCATAATATCCTCCTAAAATAAATCCCTTGTCGTTAAAAGTCATTAGACTCGCAACAACTGATTACAAATAGATTTTATAGGTTAAATATGAAATGAGTATGAAATGGAAAAATATTTTTAAAATTATTTTTTAAGATGAGAATTGTATATAAAACAGGATGAATTTATTTGGAATATACATTGGAGTATATAATAGAAGAAAAAGATAAAGCAGCAAACTAAAAGTTGGAAACATTTCACATGATTAACATTGTAAGTATATTTTTTATGTATATTCGAAGCTTAAAAATAGTACAATCAACTAGCGCTGAAGATAAAAATGCAGATGAATTAAAGGTTCTAAGTAATAAGATCCTAACTATTTCAACTTGTTCTGATATTGATGACAGGATGGCAGTACAAGCGATACTACAAAAATAAAATCAAGAGGCCTTCGGGTCTCTTTTTTAGTTAAAATTTTATGCAAGAAGCATTTAAAATAAATACTATTAATTTCTATTTAGATTACCACTGTTAAAGATAAATTTTTCGTGATAAAATATAGGTACCAATGTAGTATCGATAAGCTAATTATCGATTGTTGTGACAAAAATCACAGTTTAACATTTATTTTAGTTATATAATAGTTTTATTGAAAATGACCTAGTCGTTTTAAGTATTACTATTTATAACAAAGGTATAAAATTTAGGAGGTTTAAATGGTTAAACATTTCAAAACTATGGATGGAAACGAAGCAGCAGCTCACGTAGCTTATGCGTTTTCTGATGTTTCTTGTATCTATCCTATTACACCATCTTCACCAATGGCTGAACATATAGACGCATGGGCAGCTCAAGGAAGAAAAAATATATTTGGTCAAGAAGTTTTAGTTAAAGAACTTCAATCTGAAGGAGGAGCAGCTGGTGCTGTTCACGGTGCACTTCAAGCTGGATCACTTACATCTACTTACACTGCATCTCAAGGTCTTCTTCTTATGCTTCCAAATATGTACAAGATCGCAGGTGAACTTCTACCAGGAGTATTCCACGTAGCAGCTAGAGCTCTTGCATCTCATGCTCTATCAATCTTCGGTGACCACCAAGACGTGATGGCAGCTAGAGCTTCAGGATTTGCACTACTTGCATCTGGATCAGTTCAAGAAGCTATGGACTTAGGTGGAGTTGCTCACTTGGCAGCTATCAAATCTAGAGTACCATTCTGTCACTTCTTCGATGGATTTAGAACTTCTCACGAAATTCAAAAAATCGAAGTACTTGACTACGACGATCTTAAAGAATTAGTAGACAAAAAAGCTATCAAAGAATTCAGAGATAGAGCACTTAACCCAGCTAGTCCACAAGTTCGTGGTACTGCTCAAAACCCTGACATCTATTTCCAAGAAGTTGAAGCTTCAAACAAATTCTACGAAAATGTAGTTGGAATTACAGAAGATTACTTAGAAAAAATTTCAAAACTAACCGGTAGAAACTACGGACTATTTAATTACTACGGAGCAGAAGACGCTGAAAAAGTAATAGTTGCTATGGGTTCAGTTACTGAATGTATAGAAGAAGTTGTTGATTACTTAATGGAAAAAGGTGAAAAAGTAGGGGTACTTAAAGTACATCTATACAGACCTTTCTCTAAAGAACATTTCTTAAACGCTATGCCTAAGACTGTTAAGAAAATTGCAGTTCTAGACAGAACTAAAGAAAAAGGATCTATCGGAGAACCACTATATCTAGACGTTAGAGACATTTACTACGATGAAAAAGAAAGACCTGTAATCTGTGGTGGTAGATATGGACTTGGTTCAAAAGACACCAACCCATCTCATATCCTTGCAGTTTTCAAACACTTAGACCAAGAAAACCCAAGACATAACTTCACAATTGGTATCGAAGACGACGTTACAAATCTTTCTCTTCCAATTGACGAAGTAATTTCAACAGAACCAGCTGGAACTATCAGATGTAAATTCTGGGGATTCGGATCTGACGGAACTGTTGGAGCAAACAAATCTGCAATCAAAATCATCGGTGATAACACTGACATGTATGCACAAGGTTACTTCGACTATGACTCTAAGAAGTCAGGTGGAGTTACTATGTCTCACTTAAGATTTGGTAACCACAGAATAACTTCAACATACCTACTAAGTGAAATGGACTTCATTTCATGTTCAAAACAATCCTACGTTTACCAATACGATCTACTTCGTGGACTAAAACGTGGTGGAACATTCTTAATGAACACTACTTGGTCAGATGAAGAACTAGAAACTCACCTACCAGGATCACTTAAGAAATATATTGCAGAAAACGACATCAAATTCTACACAATTAACGCTACTAAGATAGCTGGAGAAATCGGACTAGGCGGAAGAACCAATATGGTTATGCAATCTGCATTCTTCAAACTTTCAGAAGTACTTCCAATGGAACAAGCTACTAAACTTCTAAAAGAAGCTATCGTTAAAGATTACGGCGCTAAAGGTGACGAAATTGTAAACATGAACTACAAAGCTGTAGATCAAGGTGTAGAAGCTCTTCACGCAGTAGAAGTACCAGAAGCTTGGAAATCTGCTGAACACGAAGGTGCACACACAATCGAAGGCGCTGGCGAATTCATAAACAACATTCTAATTCCTGTTAATAGACAAGAAGGTAACCTACTTCCTGTATCTACATTCGTTGGAATGGAAGACGGTACATTCCCAGCAGGAACTTCAAAATTCGAAAAACGTGGTATCGCAGTTCACGTTCCACATTGGAAGATTGAAAACTGTATCCAATGTAACCAATGTGCGTTCGTATGCCGTCTTCCGCTTGTAAAAAAATTACTTCATGACGAAAAACAAAAGAAGAATGCACCAGACACATTCCAAACTAAGAATG
>CABTWG010000051.1 GCA_902488455.1 uncultured Peptoniphilus sp. | reverse complement strand
CCAGGATTTTCCTACGATTCAAGGGATCTTCAGATCAAATCTATAATGAAATTCAAAAATCTAATAGAATTTACTGGCTACAGCTTGTCCATAGTATTGTTCTTAATATCTGTACTGAATTTTATAAATGTTATTGCTACTGAAATTTTGAGAAATATGGTTAACTTATCAATTCTTGAAGCAATTGGAATGACAAAGAAAAATATTAAAAAATATTTGGTGAAAAAGAATTTGATCTATTCTTTATTTGGCTTAGTATTTTCTTTAATCATTATGCTTCTTGTAGATAAATTTATCTTGATGGATTTTATGGAACAGACTAAGTGGACTTCCTATAAATTTGTAATCATGCCACTTATACTTGTAAACCTTGTAAATATAATCATTGGAATAATATTTACTGGAAAGTTTTATGAAAAGCACAGCCAAAACAGTGTTGTGGATAGAATTAGAAATATAGATTAAAAAAGGCTAGGAGAAATTTCTCTTAGCCTTTTATTTTATAGGTCGTCTTCTATTATCGCTGATTTTGAGTATGCTGTTACTTTTGCTTCGAAGAAGTCGGTCTTTAGTAGGTTTATATCTGCGTATTGGGTTACCCATTTCATGGATTCAACTTCTTTGTCATATCCTTCGTAAAGTGGTTCAAATCCTAAGTTTGTCGCTCTTAGGTTTCCGAGATACTTGATATAATCTTCTACCATCTTGCTAGTTAGTCCTTGGATATCGTCACCTATTACATACTTGCCCCAGGCGATTTCTTCTTCAACTCCATATTTTAGAAGTGCTCTGTACTCTTCCACCTTTTCTTCTGTGAAGAGTTCCGGTTGTTCTTTCTTAAGATCTAGGATTATACTTCTAAATAGCCATAGATGTGTGTTTTCGTCCCTGTTTATATATCTGATTTCTTGTACTGTTCCTGGCATCTTTCCATTTCTTCCAAGGTTGTAGAAGAACATAAATCCTGAGTAGAAGTAGATTCCTTCTAATATATAGTTGGCGATTAGAGCATGCATTAAGTTTGCCTTGGTCTTATCGTTTAGAAATCCTGCGTATTGGTCTGTGATATATTTATTTCTTTCAAGCAAGGTCTTGTCGTTTACATATTGGTAGAGTATTTCCGTTCTCTCTTCCGGTGAGCATATGGTGTCAAGAATGTATGAATAGGATTGAGAGTGGATTGACTCTTGGAATGACTGAATTGAAAGACATAAATTTATTTCGTTTGCTGTTATATATGCTTGTAAGTTTGGAAGTTGTGCAGTTTGGATACTGTCAAGGTATATTAGAAATGAAAGGATTTTGTCAAATGCTCTCTTCTCTGCTTCGTCCAAAATTTTGTAATCAAGCACGTCTTGTGAAAGATTGATTTCTTCTGGAATCCAGAAGTTGTTCATGGCTTGTCTGTACCAGTCACTGGTCCATTTGTACTTGATATTGTTAAAGTCATTTAAATTTGTGGTGTTACCATTAATTATGGTTCTCTTTTGTAGGTCTATATCTCCATTTTCGTTGAAGAGACCTCTTTTTTTAAGTTCTTCCATTTTTCCTCCTTATGCTTGGCAAACTTCGCATTCATCTACTTCAAGTGATTTACTTCTCACATAGTAGAGAGATTTTAGTCCTTCTTCCATGGCTTTTATATATAGATTTAAAATCTGTCTCATGGTAAATTCGCTGGTTATATATAGGTTTACCGATTGACCTTGGTCTATGTGGCGTCCTCTTACCCCTGTTGCTTTTATGATTAGTGATTGGTCGATATCATGGGCCTGTTCATATAGCCAGAAGGTCTTGGTATTTAGATCTGGCGCAACTCTTGGGATGATTGCTCCCTTCTTTTCTTCTAGGAAGAATCTCTTCATAACTGGGTCAACTGCTGCTGTGGTGCCTGCGATTATAGATGTGGATCCAGTTGGCGCAACTGCCATTATATATCCGTTTCTCATTCCATATTTGTGGATGCTTTCTCTAAGTTCGTCCCAAGCTTCTCCTTCGTAGCCTCTTAGTTTGAAATAATCTCCATTGTCCCAGTCGGAACCTTCGAAGTATTCATAAGCGCCTTTTTGTTTTGCGATTTCGTTTGACGCTTTGACTGCGTAGTAATTTAGTTTTTCGTATACTCTATCTGCAAATTCAAGATGCTCTTCTTCGTCAGAAAATGCGATTCCTTCTTTTATAAGTGCGTGGTGGTATCCGGAAGTTCCAAGGCCAATGGCTCTGTACTTGCTATTGGTTATCTTTGCATATGGAAGTGGATAGTAGTTTAGGTCGATTACATTGTCAAGTCCTCTAACTGCTGTTGAAACTACGTATTCAACTTCTTCGTCGTCTTCTAGGTTTATATTTGAAATTACAAGAGATGCCAGGTTACATACGACAAAATCTCCAGGCTTTGTAGTGGTAACCACAACTGTATCCCCGTCTTCTGTCTTTACTTCTTGTGAAACTGTTTCTATGGCGCTCATGTTTTGCATGATTTCTGTGCATAGGTTTGATGAATAGATCATGCCCTTGTGCTTGTTCGGGTTCATTCTATTTACTGCATCTCTAAAGAATGCAAATGGAGTTCCTGTTTCTGTAAGAGACTTTATAATAAGTCTTACCATATCCTTTACAGAGATTACTCTCTTTGAAATATTTGCGTCGTGGACACATTCGTAGTATTTCTTTTCGAATTCGTCGCCGTAGTAATCTTCTAGGCAGTAACCCTTCTTCACCATGATTTCATGTGGGTCAAACATGTACCAATCAGCGTCTATATTATTCTTTGCAAGTCTAAAGAATAAATCTGGATAACAAACTGCTGGAAAGATGTCGTGGGCCTTCATTCTGTCGTCACCGTTATTGGTTCTGATTTGTAAAAATTCTGGAAGGTCTTTGTGCCATGCGTCAAGATAAACTGCACATGATCCTTGTCTAACTCCCAGTTGATCAACTGCAACTGCAGTGTCGTTTACAAGTCTTAGCCATCTTATAACTCCCCCTGCAACTCCTTTGAAACCTCTGATATCTGAGCCTGAGGCTCTCACCTTTCCGAAGTATAGCCCCATTCCTCCGCCGTGTTTAGAAACTTGTGCGAAGTTGTCTATACTTCTGTAGATTCCTTCCAGTGTATCTGGAACTGTATCTATAAAGCAGGATGAAAGTTGGTAGAATGGTTTACGAGCGTTATTCATAGTTGGTGTAGCAACTGTAACTTGAAGTTTTGAAAGCACTGTGTAGATACGAGTCGCCCACTCAACCCTATGCTCTCCTTCTGGAAGAGCAAGGTGCATTGCGATTCCCATAAACATTTCCTGTGGACGTTCCAAAACTTTCATGTCGTGGCTACGAATTAGGTACCTCTTCGCAAGAAGATCTATTGAAGAGTATGTGAGAAGTTCGTCCCTCTTAGGCACGATTTCCTTTTCCAATCTTTCTATATCTTCTTTTGTATAATTTTCAAGGATGTATTTTCCGTAGAGGTGCATCTCTGTTAGATTTTTGATCTTGTCGTAGAAAGTGTCGATGCCTTTGTAGTTTTCTTTGATCTTAAGTTCCAAATCGTATCTGTAAAATCTGGAAGCAATATATTCCCAATCAGGCGCTTCTTTAGTAGTAAGCTCTGATGCAGCTCTTATAAGCATGACCCTCGATTCTGCTCTACTCATATCTTTTTTGCAGAAAGAACCGAATTTGTGGTAGAGGGATTCTATTGGATAGAGATCTTGTGAATACTCGTTTCTAACTTCCCTTATTATTGAAGTGAGATCATCGTCTTCTAAAAACTCATTGAAGCCTTGGAAGATCTGTCTGTCCTTGGAATGGGCAGCTCTATAAGTGATGTAGGATTTAACTACGTCGATTTCCTTTTCTTCTATAAGTTCAAGTTCTACAAGGTCTTGGATCTGTTCCACAGTAGGGATGGTATTTTTGTATTGATCATCCACCTTTTTAACTATATTGTCTGTGATCTTTTCTATATATGAATCCTCAAATGGCTTCATTATACCGATGTAGGATTTTTTGATAGCTGTAGATATCTTTTCTCTGTCGAAGTTTACAATCCTTCCGTCTCTTTTTTTAATATTCATAGTTCACCTTTTTCTTAAATATTCCTACATATAATCTTATCATAAATAAACTTCTCGTACGGATTAAATTATTCTTTATTTTGATAAAAATTATAAATCGTGATAGAATTAGTTTCTAATTTATATATAGATAGAAAATTTTAAAATTTATCCCCATGATGTATAATATATTTGAGGTGAAATATGAAAGATACAATAGCTGCAATATCCACTGCCACTGGTGAAGCCGGCATTGGAATAGTGAGAATGAGTGGTGAAGACTCAGTAGAAATAGCAGAAAAAGTATTTCGTCACATAGGAAATAAAAATCTCACTGAGATTAAAAATAGAATGATGAGCTACGGCCATATTATAGATGAAAACGAAAAAGTCATAGACGAGGTCTTAATCGTTAAGATGATGGCGCCTAACACATATACGAGAGAAAATATGGTGGAGATCTACACCCACGGTGGGATTATCTCCGTTAGGCGTGTGTTAAACCTGCTCCTTGACAATGGAGCGAGGATCGCAGAAGCCGGCGAGTTTACCAAGAGAGCGTTCTTAAATGGAAGACTCGACCTATCTCAAGCAGAAGCTGTAATAGACATAATAAAGGCGAAGACCGACGAATCCTTTGACCAAAGTATAAAGCAACTTGAAGGCTCTTTAACAGGCATAATCACAGAAATCTCCGACGAAGTCACAAAGATGATGGGCATCATAATAGCGAACATTGACTTCCCTGAAGACGATGTGGAAGAGTACCAATACGAAACTCTTTTAAACGATGCGAAAAAGGTAAAGGAAAATATAAATACTCTTATAGAAGGCTCAAGTAGAGGAAGGCTCTTAAGAGATGGGATAAACACAGTGATCCTCGGCAAGCCAAATGTAGGTAAATCTTCTCTACTAAATGCTATGCTTAGGTATGAAAAGGCAATCGTCACAGATATTCCTGGCACAACTAGGGATATAATAGAAGACTATGTAAATTTAGATGGAATACTTCTAAAGATTACAGACACTGCAGGAATAAGAGAGACAGAGGACAAGGTGGAAGCCATAGGAGTTAGCCGTGCTGTTAAATCAATAGAAGGCGCAGACCTTATAATTGCGATCTTTGACGGAAGCGAAAAGTTTGACGAAAACGACGAAGAGATTTTAAAACTTCTTGAGGGCAAGAAGAGTATAGTCCTTGTAAATAAGGCGGACCTTGAAAGTAAAAACACAGATGAAGAACTCAAAAATTTCTTTGGAAATAGAGATTATATGAATGTTTCAATCAAGAAAGGCACCATTTTAGATATTGAAAACAAGATAAAAGATATGTTCTTCAGTGGAGATCTAAAGGCTAAGGAAGAATTCTACATCAACAATCTTCGTCACGTAAGAGCCCTTAAAGAAGCTGTGAAGTTCATAGATTCTGCAATAGAAGGCTTAGAAACAAGAGAGTTTTTAGACTGCATCGAAGTGGACCTAAGAGGCGCATTAGATGAACTTGGAAATATAACTGGAGAAACCACCACAGAAGATATACTTGACAAGGTATTTTCAGAATTTTGTATAGGAAAGTAGGAATAGAATAGAAGATGACAGAAATTAGAAATTATATCGGAGGAGAGTACGATGTCATCGTAGTGGGAGCAGGCCATGCAGGCACAGAATCTGCCCTAGCTGCAGCGCGAATGGGTAAAAAAACTCTTCTTCTTACAATGAATTTAGATTCAATAGTAGCCATGAGCTGTAACCCAAACGTCGGTGGAACTGGAAAAGGACACCTAGTTAGAGAAATCGACGCACTGGGTGGCGAAATGGCAAGAAATATAGACAGGACATTTATCCAATCAAGGATGCTAAACCTTTCAAAAGGTCCTGCAGTTCATTCGCTAAGAGCCCAAGCGGACAAGAGAAGGTACCACGATGAAATGAAAAAAGTAATCGAAAAGACGGAAAACCTAGACCTTAGACAGTCAGAAGTAGTGGATATTCTTCTAAAGGACTCAAAAGTCGAAGGAGTCTTAACAAAGACCGGCGCCATCTACAAAGGAAAAGCTGTAGTAGTAGCAACAGGCACATATCTTCGTGGCAGAATCTTTATGGGAGAGGTAAATTACAGCTCTGGACCGGATGGAATGAAGCCTTCCCTAGATCTATCTGAAAATTTAAAGAATATGGGGCTTGAACTAATAAGGATGAAGACGGGAACCCCAGCGAGGATGCTCCGTTCAACAATAGATTTTTCCACAATGGAAGTCCAACCTGGAGACGAAAGAGTAGTTCCATTCTCCTTTGACAATATAGACAAGGACATGTCCAAGGACCAAGTAAATTGCTACCTTACCTACACCACAGAAAAATGTCACGACATCATAAGAGAAAACATAATGAGGTCTGCAATGTATCTTGGAGACATCGAAGGCACAGGACCTAGGTACTGTCCTTCCATCGAAGACAAGGTAATGAGGTTTAAAGACAGAACCTCCCACCAAGTATTTATAGAACCAGAAGGACTTAGCACAGAAGAAATGTACATTCAAGGAGTGTCCAGTTCCCTACCAGAAGAAGTGCAAATAGATATCTACAAAAATATCATCGGTCTTGAACATGCAAAGATCATGAGACCAGCATATGCAATCGAATACGATGCAATAGACTCAACAGTAATAGATAGATCACTAGAACACATGGATATCCAAGGACTCTTCTTTGCAGGACAGATAAATGGCTCATCAGGATACGAAGAAGCAGCGGCCCAAGGATTAATTGCAGGCATAAACGCAGCGAGAAAAGTCGAAGGAAAAGAACCTTTAATTCTCGAAAGATCCGACGCATATATAGGAGTCTTAATAGACGATCTTGTAACCAAGGGAACAAGAGAACCATATAGAATGATGACAGCAAGGGCAGAATATAGACTTACACTAAGACAGGACAACGCCGATCTAAGACTCACCCAAATGGGCTACGACATAGGACTTGTGACGAAAGAAAAATACGAAAGATACCTATTTAGAAAAGAAAACATAGAAAAAGAATTAAAGAGAATAAAAGAAATAAAGATAAATCCAACGACAGAAAACAATGAAATCCTAGAAAGACTTGGAACAACGCCGATTAAAAACACTCAAACACTAGAAGAACTTATCCGTAGACCAGAACTTGGATATGAGAAAGTAAAGGAATTTGACCCAGAAAGACCAGAATTAAGGCGCGACATCATAGAACAGGTAGAAATCGAAATCAAGTACAGCGGATATATAAAGAAGCAAAATATTCAGATAGGCCAATTTAAAAAACTTGAAAAGAGATACTTGGAAAAAGATCTAAACTACGAAGAAGTTCAAGGACTTAGAAACGAAGCGAGGGAAAAACTAATTAAGATTCGTCCGGAAAGCATCGGCCAAGCAGCGAGAATCACAGGAGTCTCCCCTGCAGATATAAACGTGCTTCTAATATATTTAGAAAGAAAAAGACGTGAGAAAAATGACTAAACTAGAAGAGCTATTAAGAGAATTTGAAATAGAAATAGATAGTGAAAAAAATAACAAGCTGGAGAAATATAGAGAGCTCCTCCTCGAGTGGAATAGTTTTATGAATCTCACAGCCATCACAGAAGAAGATGATGTGAACATAAAACATTTCTTGGACTCACTAACCATCTTTAAGACCGGCGAGCTTGACGGGAAAAAATCTGTCATAGACGTAGGAACAGGCGCAGGATTTCCAGGCATACCGATGGCTATACAAAATCCAGACCTTGAAGTCACCCTTCTCGACTCATTGAACAAAAGGATAAAGTTTCTCAATAAGGTCGTTGAGGAAACGGAGCTTGGGAACGTCACGACTTACCACGGTAGAGCAGAAGAGTTTGCAAGAAAGAAAGAATTCAGAGACGCCTTCGATGTGTCAGTATCAAGGGCTGTAGCGAATATGTCTACCCTTGCAGAGTATACCATGCCCTACGTAAAGCCTGGTGGAGTGATGATAGCAATGAAGGGATCGGAGTACAAGGAAGAACTAAAAGAAGCAGAAAATGCAATCAAAATCTTGGGAGGAGAAATCAAAGAAGTAAAAGAGATAACCCTGCCAGATGGAATCCTCCACTCACTAATCGTGGTTGAAAAAGTAAAACCGACTCCGAAGAAGTATCCAAGAGCCGGCGGCAAACCAAAATCAAAACCACTGTAGTGGATATAATTAAATATGAAAAGAGAAAGACTTCCAAAAGGAAGTCTTTTTTTAATACTATACGTATAGCGTGAACCTCCCTCTGGTCATCCCGAGCGAAGTCGAGGGATCTAACAATAGTGAGACAAATTAAATAAACTTTCATGCTATACGTATAGCATGAACAAAAAAATTAGATGCTATACGTATAGCATGGCCCTTTCTCTGGTCACCCTGAGCGAAAGAGCCAAAGGCTCTGAAGTAGAATGGGTCTAACCTCTGAAGAGAAAGTCTTCCCAACTGAACTTCATAAAAATAAATTAAAACTAAATGCTATCCGGATAGCATCAGCAATAAAATAAATTTAGATGCTATACGTATAGCATGTAACATAAATCATCGATG
>CABTWG010000050.1 GCA_902488455.1 uncultured Peptoniphilus sp. | reverse complement strand
TTTCTGTGTCCAAAAGTTATTCCGCCAGTTCCATGGTCTGCTGCAATTACAATTACAGTGTCTTTATGTGTGTCTGCAAAGTCCTTCGCAACTTTTACTGCATCGTCAAAAGCTTTTATTTCGTGAACAAGGGCAACCGGATCGTTGGAGTGAGCTGCCCAGTCAACTTCAGAACCTTCAACCATTAAGAAAAATCCATTATCGTTTTTAGAAAGCACATTAAGCGCCTTGTCAGTCATTTCTGCAAGGGAAGGCTTGTTTACTTTATCTCTGTCGATATCATATGGGAATGATTTGTCTTCGAATAGTCCCCAAATTTTTTCACCATTTGAATCTTCCATTGCCTTTTTTGTAGTTACATAATCGTAACCCTTGTTTTTAATTTCAGAAATAAGGTCTTCCTTGTCTTTTCTACTTTCCTTTTCTAAATACTTGTTTCCTGCGCCAAGCACAACGTCTATTCCTTGATAAACTTGTTGTTCACCAAGATCTTCGTAGTTGTTTCTATCAGGATTGTGTGCAGAGAAATCAGCAGGTGTAGCGTGTTGAATATTAGAAGTAGAAACAATACCAGTAGATCTTCCACTTCTCTTAGCACCTTCAAGCACATTTGCGATAGGTTGTTTAGCTCTATCTTTTTCTACTTCAACTGCACCTGGCATGCCACACTTAGTCGGATAACATCCAACGAAAGGAGATTCAGTCTTGATTCCAGTAGCCATAGCAGTTGCTGCTGGAGCAGAGTCGGCGATAGGTGTATTAGAATTATTAGTTCTAACAAGACCAGTTGCCAAATCATCCATGACAAATTTCTTGTCCTCTGTCATCCATCTAGCAGTAGTAAGAGCTTCTATACTCAAGCCATCGGGAATCATCATGATTACATTTTTTGCACTGCCATAATCCTTTGTATCAGCAAAGACAAAACTTGGTGCAAGAGTTGCAACAGCAAGTGTCACTGCCAAAAACTTTTTAAATTTTTTCATTTATTCCTCCTAAAAATAATCTAATTACAATTTAACAAAGGATTGTAAGACCAATATTTTCATAATGTAAAGAAAAATTAATTTTCTATGAAGTGGAATCATTTTTTTATTATTAAAAGAGAGAATTTAGTAAAGTTTTGTGATAATATGGTATTAAATATAAAGGAGGTAATTATGAAAACAGTAGCAATAATGGCAATAATTGTAGAAGATAGAAACTCAGTAGAAAAGATAAACAAAACATTACACGAATACAGAGATTTCATCATTGGAAGAATGGGACTTCCTTATAGCGAAAAGAAGATATCCATCATCTCAATCATCTTAGATGCACCAAAAGAAAAGATAGAAGAGCTATCTAAGAAGATCGAAGAAGTACCTTCAGTAAGCTCAAACACCCTATATTCAATGAAATAGTACTTATGCAAAAAAATAAGGAGGTCGACCTCCTTATTTTTTTACTTAAATTTACCTTTACTTATGTTTTCCTTAGATAATTCTTCCATTAAGATTTTCATCTTTTTAGTTATGTACTTATCATTCATGTAGTACAGTTTAAACTTCTTTGAGAAAGAAAGATCATCCAAGATTTCAAATTCATCTGAATTCTTGATCGTATAGAGTGGTAGAAAAGTATATACTTTTTCAGTTTCCATAAGCCTTAAAGCGGAGTCGATGTTTCCGACTCTATACTTCATCTCAACAGGAAACTTATGTGCCAATTCATCAAACACAACGCTCTTTTCTGATCCAGCCCAATAGATAAATTGTAGATCATTAGGGAAATCTTTTAAATTTTCTTTCTTTGTGGCAAGTTTATAAGTAAGTCTAAATCCAGGCACAGAATCGCAAAAGTCAAGATTATATACTTCATCTGAAACAACTGCGTCAATCTCTCCTCTTTTTAGCATGTCTAACATCAGTTCCTTTTCAGTGATAACGAACATGATGTCTAAGTCAAACTGATCTTTCATTCTTTTAGAAAAATCAACAACTATTGGTGTAGGTATACCGTTGTGGATACCTAGACTAATATGGTTTTGGTTGTTTTTAAACTCAATGTCTAAGTTATATAGCTCTGACATAATATTTTTAGCCCTGTTATAAAATCTATAACCGACATCCGTTAAGAAAAGTTTCTTGGATGCCCTTTCAAATAGAATGATATCATATTCATCTTCTATTTGAGCTATAGCATGAGATACAGTAGGTTGTGAAATATTTAAAGCCTTAGCAGCAACCGACATGTTATTTTGTTTTACAACCTCTAGAAAAATTTCTAGATCTCTAATTGTCATATTTAAAAACCTCCAAATCTATTTTATGATATATTTTTTCCAATTACAATATTATCGTTAAAATTTTGCATAAATTAGTATAGATTAAGATTCTTTAGGTAAATTAAAGTTTTTATTTGTAATTATTTTTAAATGTCGTTAATATATGAGTATTTATAATTTATAATAGGGCAGATTCTAATAAGTATTTAGTATAATCATTTTCTGGGTTTTTAAATAATTCCTTACTATTTTTCTTTTCACAAATCTTGCCATCTTTCATAACGGCTATTTCATCTGCGATATATTTAACTACTGCAATGTCATGAGATATAAATACTATAGTTACATTGAGTTCATTTTTAATTTTTATTAATAGATTTAGTATTTGAGCTTGTATAGAAATATCAAGCGCAGATACACATTCGTCACATAATAGAACTTTTGGCTCTGTTATAAGTGCTCTTGCTATTCCAATTCTCTGTCTCTGTCCGCCAGACATTTCTTTTGATTTATAATTTAGGTAAGATTCATCTAGTCCTACTAAGTTAATTAGTTTAAATATTTTTTCATCTCTAGTTTTCTTATCCCATTCTTTTCTAAGTCCAAGCATAGGTTCTTCAAGTACATCTTTCATCTTCATTGTTGGATCTATAGATAGAAATGGATCTTGGAAAACCAATTGCATATTTTGTCTTACAAAACTTAAGTCAGATTTGCTTTTTATTTCTCTATTTAGGAAAGTATAGGTTCCGCTTGATAAATTTTCAAGTCCCAATAAGACTCTACTGACTGTAGTCTTTCCGCACCCAGATTCTCCAACTAGACCTAAGACTTTTCCACTTTCTATTTCTAAATTTAATTTATCAAGCACCTTTATACTTTTATCTCTATTTAGTTTAAAGCTTAGCTCTGCATCTTTTAGCGTTATTATATTATTTTTCATACTTAATGCATCTGACATAGCTTTCTCCTTCTTTAATCATGTCTGGGTTTTTATACTTACATTTTTCTATAGATTCTTCACATCTATCGTAAAACCTGCAAAGATTGGAATAATCTTTTGGATTTGGTACGCTTCCTTTTATTGGTACTAGAGTCTTATCCATAGATATTGTTGGGATACAGTTCATAAGAGATTTGTTATATGGATGTAGTGGATGATTAAATATTTCTTCTAAACTAGACTCTTCTACAATCTGTCCACAATACATTATTGCCACTCGATCAGCTATTTCTTTGACTACGCCTATATCGTGGGATACTATTATTATTGAACAGTTCATTTTTTTATTTAACTCTTTTAAAAGTTCAAGAATTTTCTTTTGAACTGACACATCTAGTGCGGTTGTAGGTTCATCGGCTATTATTAGATCTGGATTAAGTGCTATTGCTATTGCTATTACAACTCTTTGACACAAACCTCCTGATAGTTGGAAAGGATATTGTTTTACTCTTGAGCTGGCATGATCTATACCAACTGATTCCAAAAGCTCTATTACTTTTTCTTTTCTTTCTTTTTTATTTAAATTTGTGTGTATTTTAAGAACTTCTTCTACTTGGCTTCCTATAGTTTTAAGAGGATGAAGAGTTTTTGTGGGCTCTTGGAATATCATACTGATATTTTGACCTCTTATCTTTTCTATATTAAATGATTTCTCATTTATTTGTTCTCCATTAAATAGAATACTTCCGGATAAAATACTCACTCCATTAGGTAAAAGGTTTGGTATTGCTTTGCATGTTAGAGATTTACCGCATCCAGATTCACCAACAATTCCAAGCACTTCACCTTTTTTTATAGAAAAGGAAACATCTTCAACTAATTTTAAAGATTTTTTTCCTTTTTTTATTCCGATTGTCAAATTTGAAACTTCAAGTAAATTTTCCATTATAATTCTGTACCTCCAAGTCCATAGAAATCTCTAAGTCCATCTCCTAAAAAGTTAAAACTAAGAGATATGAGCATTATAAATACTCCAGGAGCAATTGAAAGCCATGGAGCTTCAAATAAAAATGTTCTTCCGCTAGAAACCATTACTCCTAGGCTAGTAAGAGGTGGTTGTGCTCCAAATCCTAAGAAGCTAAGCCCAGCCTCTGCTAGAATTGTTTGAGGAATAGACATTGTATATAGAACAAATAATGTGGATTTCATATTTGGAAGAATATGCTTAAATATCATTCTAAAAGTAGATACTTCCATAATTCTTGCTGCATCGATGTATGGATTATTTTTAATATATTTTGTCTGAGCTCTAATTATTCTTGCAGTTGATGTCCAACCAAAGACAACAAGTGCAAGAATCATACTCTTCATACTTGAACCAAGATTATAGATTATTGCCATTGCCAAAATCATAAATGGAAATGATAGTCCTAAATCTGTAAATCTCATAAGAATATTATCTACTCGTTTATTTGACAAACCAGAAACTGTTCCAATTATTGCTCCGATGAATAGATTTATAGTGGTTGGAACAATCCCTACAAATAGAGAAATTCTAAGAGCAAATATCATTCTGCTAAATATGTCTCTACTAAGTTGATCTGTCCCAAAAATATTTTTTAAGGATGGAGGGCTTAAAGGGGAGCTAAAATCTGTCTCATCATAATTATAAGGAGCAACTATTGGAGCAAAAATTGCACAAATAAAGCATATTATTATAAAGATTAAAGAAAGGGCGACTATTGGATTTTTCTTTAAATAGTTAATAAAATTTTTCATATTCTACCTCAATCTAATCCTTGGATCAATCAAAAAGTATAGGACATCAGAAACTAGATTTCCAAGAATAATTAAAAAGGAACCGAGAAGCACCGTCGCTTGAATGACAGGTAAATCTCTATTATTTAAAGCAGAGATAGAAAGTGTGCCTATTCCAGGAATTCCAAAAATACTTTCTGTTATCATTGCTCCACCTAAAAGAGATGCAAGTTGTAGTATCATTATTGTAAGCACAGGAAGCATACTAATTTTGAGGGTATGAAAGATTAGAATTGCCCAATCTTTTCTACCTTTTATTCTAGCCAAATCTAGAAAATCACTTTCCATATTTTCTAGAAGGTTTGCTCTTAATAGTCTAGATATTTCACCTGCCATTGCCCAACCTAAAACTATTGAAGGAAGGACAAGTTGTTTAAAGTTTCCAAATCCAGATATCGGGAATAATTTTAGTTTAAATGCAAAGATATATTGAAGTACAATAGCTATAAAAAATGTTGGAGCAGAAATCCCTAATATAGAAACAGTCGAAAACATTTTATCTAAAAACTTATTATGATACATTGCAGAGACTAATCCAGAAAGTATTCCAAAACTCCAGGCAAATACAAGGGAAGTTGCAGTAAGTTTTAAAGTATTTGGGAAAACTTCAAAAATCATATCCTTAACAGGCCTTTTCATTACTATTGATTTTCCAAGATCACCTTTAGATATATCTTTTATATAATCTACAAATCTTTCTTTAACTGGTTTATCAAGTCCTAATTCTTTAACAACTCTTTCCTGAATATGAATATTGGTTTTTTCACCCATCATAGCAGTTGCAGCGTTTCCTGGTATAACATTCATAAGTACGAATGTAGTAATGATAATAAGGATAACTACTATAATAGATTGAAAAATTCTTTTAAAAAAATAATTTAGCATAACAATCCTTCCTATGTAAAAAAAGATACTCTACATTAAAAATGTAGAGCTCTTCTTAAAATTTATTTATTATAATTTGGATTTATTTTTACATCGTGAGTTGATCCACAAACCCAACCTTGCCATGATAATTTAAAATCTTCAAGTCTAGGACTTTTAGCAAAATGATTTAAATCAGAAACAAGTGGTAGGTAAAGAGCTTGTTCACCTACAATCTTTTTATCTAAGCTTGTAAGAGCTTTGATTCTTTCTTCAGGATCTACAATAAATCTAGCTTTGTTAATTTCATCACTTAAAGCTTTATCTTTTACCTTTAATCCGTTTGATTCACCAGCTTCAATGGTAAATTCTAGGTAGAAATCATCAGGATCTGGAACGTCCGCAGTAACAGGCTGAATACTCATTGAGTAACCTTCTCCTTTAGTTAGAATGTCATAGTAGCTTGTAGCGTCCACAGTCTTTATTTGTAAATCAATTCCAATTTCTTTAAGCATTGCTTGAATCATTTCATTCTTTGCTTGATCTTCTTCATAGGTTGCATTTTGTAGAGAGATAAGTGTAAGACCTTGATCTAATCCAGCTTCCTTTAATAATTCCTTTGCTTTTTCTGGATTGTATTCAATTTTTTCTTGCTCAACTTCATATCCTGGAATTCCTGGAGGTAGCACGCCATTTACTATAGTACCTTCTCCATTGTAGAATGTTTTATTGATTAGATCTCTATCTATAGCCATAGAAACAGCTTTTCTAACTTCTACTTTGGCCATGTTAGGGTCATTTTGATTAAATGAGATATAATCCATTCCAGCTCTTTGAGAATCAACAATATTATCTTTGAAGATAGGATTTTCTTTATAAGATTCAAGTTCAGTAGCAGAAATATTTCTAAAATCTAGTTCCCCATTTTCAAGCATCATCTTTGATGTAGAAGAATCTATATTCATAAGATATCTTACTCCATCAATATTTGCCTTTTCTTCGAAGTAGTCATCGTTTCTAACAAGATTTATTTCTTTATCTTGAGCCCAATCCTTAAATTTCATATATCCTGTTCCTACAGTATATTCAGGATCGAAACCGAATGTATCCTTGCCTTCTTCAACAGCTTTTCTATTATAAATAGAAGCAGGAGCTCCTGTTAAACTTGCTAAAAATGGTGGGAATGGTTTTTCTAATGTAATAGAAACTGTATAGTCATCTATAACTTTAACACCACTAACAGAAGTAGCTTTTCCTTCTAATTTATCTAAAGCTCCTTCTATTTTTTCGAATTGATAAGTATTTACTGCAGCTTCCTTAGGATCCATCATTTTTTCTATAGTGAATAGAACGTCATCTGCCTTAAGCTCTTCACCATTGTGGAACTTAACTCCCTTTCTTAAATAGAAAGTGTAAGTTTTTCCATCTTCTGATATTTCCCATTTTTCTGCAAGACTTGGAACAATTTCATTACTTCCGTAATCATTAACCTTAACATCCACTAATCTGTTGTAGATTTGAAGAGGAATAAAATAGTCCGCATTTGTTTTTTGAATATCCAAAGTCTTAGGATTTTGGAATAGAGTAAGTACCATTGTGTTGCCATTAGGGCTTTTGTAATCAGTTTGTTCTTCTGACTTGGTCATTTGAGAATTATTAGTTTTCTCTTCTATTTTACCATTGTCATTTTTGCCACAAGCTGTTAAAAGTAACATTGCAGCTAAAAAAATAGAAATAATTTTTTTGTTCATAATACCTCCGATGATTAATATTGTTTTGTTTATTTTTTATCAAACAAACAAAGATATTATACCATTTGAATAATAACAAATCAAACATTTGATAAAAAATTATTAAGTTAATTTAAAAATTACTATTATTGTTTCTATAACACCTTTAAATGCACACAATTAATTGTTATAATACCTAGATGGAGTGATTAAATGATTATAAAAAGGCAGAGGAATATAAATCTAACGGAAGGTTCGATTATGAAAGGGCTCATATATTTTACGATACCACTTCTACTTTCGAACTTTTTGCAACAACTATATAATACGGCGGACCTTATCATAGTAGGTAAGTACGCAGGTAAGAATCCAATGGCAGCAGTAGGAAGCACGGCACAAGTAAGTTCACTTCTACTGGGTCTTTTTTTTGGTCTCGCAACAGGAGCGTCAGTAGTCATAAGCCAGACCTATGGAAGCGGTGACAGATCAAAACTTAAAAAATCAATCGTAAATGCATATGCAGTTTCAATATTTGGTGGACTGATTTTAACTGTAGTGGGATATGTACTTTCACCCTGGATGCTAAGAGTAACCCACACACCAACGGAAATCTTCGAAGATGCAAACAACTATTTAAGGATCTTCTTCTTTGGAATAATACCACTACTCGTATACAATATGGGATCGGGAATCCTAAGGTCCATGGGAGACTCAAAGCGCCCATTTAACTTTTTAATCGTAGCAGCTATAACAAATATAGTGCTAGACCTATTATTTGTAGCGGTCTTAAGAATGGGAGTAAAAGGAGCAGGATGGGCAACATTAATAGCACAAGTAGTAGCATCCATCCTCGTCACATATTCACTACTTAAAACAGAACAAGTCGGAATAATTAAAAAATCTGATTTAAAACTAGAAAAAGACATACTCTTAAACATATTCAACATAGGACTTCCAGCAGGACTTCAATCAGTAATAATATCATTTTCAAACGTGCTAATCCAAGCTAAATTAAATAAGTTTGGCCCAGATATCATAGCAGCATTTTCAGCAGGAGGAAGGATTGACAACTTCATCTTCATGGGAATCATAGCAATCACAACATCAGCAACTACATTTTCAGGACAAAATATCGGAGCGAAAAAATACGAAAGAGTAATCGCAGGCACAAAAGTGGCGATAAACATTACATTGATAACAACTGCAATCACAAGCATCATAGTATTTATATTTGCAACAGATCTAGTAAAACTCTTTAACACAGACCCAGAAGTTGTAAAGTATGGAGCAATTTACATGAGATACCTCTGCTCAACTTACTTCATCTTCGGAATATCAGAAATTTTTGGAGGTGTGGTAAGAGGAGCAGGATACGCATTGCCACCGATGATGACATCTTTGGTATTTATGTGCGGAATAAGAATGATTTGGATCTATGTAGTCTTAAATATCGTCTACAAAGTTGAAATAATATTTATGGCATGGCCAGTCACCTGGGTATTTGCATTTATATCAAACTATATCTACTTCAAGAGAGGCAAGTGGAGAGAAGTACTAAACCCAAAAGAAGAAAAGGTTGAGTTAGCATAGAACTAAATAAAAAAATAAAGGATAACGAAAGCGATTAAGGAATTAATCGCTTTTTTGTTTTAAGATTAATAGAGCTTGGCTAGAAGGCTCCGCTATAGAAATTATCAGTGTATGACCTCACCATGGTTATACCCGTTCGACTACAGAGCCTTCGGCTCTTTCGCTCAGGGTGACTGT
>CABTWG010000049.1 GCA_902488455.1 uncultured Peptoniphilus sp. | reverse complement strand
TTGGCATTCTTCTCTTGATACATTCGTAGCCGTCTTGTTCATACTTTAAACAGCACATGAGCCTTCCACAAACCCCAGATATTTTAACTGGATTTAGTGAAAGTTCTTGGTCCTTTGCCATCTTTATAGAAACTGGTGAAAATTCTGAAAGAAATGTGCTGCAACAACAAGGTCTTCCACAACATCCCAAGGCACCAACCATCTTGGCTTCGTCCCTTACTCCTATTTGTCTAAGTTCGATTCTAGTTCTAAAGATAGATGCCAGTTCTCTAACCAATTCTCTAAAGTCGACTCTTCCTTCTGCAGTAAAATAAAACAGAAGCTTGCCTCTGTCAAAAGTATATTCGCATCCCAAAACATTCATGTCTAGGCCATGCTCAATGCTTTTGTCTTGACAGACTAAAAGAGCTTCTCTTGCACTATTTCTATTTTCACGTTGGATATTTTCATCTTCCTTCGTCGCCACTCTAAAGATAGGCTTAAGTTCAGATACCAACTCACTTTCTTCTACTTCTTTATTTATGACTACCGTTCCGAATTCTACTCCTCTGGCAGTCTCCACAATTACATTTTGATTGACCTTAGGATCTACATCCCTTGGGTCAAAATAATATATCTTACCGTTTTTCTTAAAACGAACTCCTGATACCTTTATCATTAAGTTCCCCCAACTTTATAAGCATGGACTCTATAACAATTCTAAAATTCACATTTTGCTCTAGGCTTTCTCTTGCGTCTAACACCGTGTATAGAGCCTTTAAAGCAGCTTTTGAATCCATGTTTAAACTTACAATTTCGTATTTATAATCAATATTTAAAATAAATTTTTCTTCATTCGTCCTTGAATATATGAGTATGTCCCGCATTAAAAGTTCCAAGACTTGAAGCACAAATGAAATCTCTTCTCTTTCTTCTTCGAAGAATGGATAAGCCTTCATTCCTTGGCTAACTCCGCCTCTTAGAACATTAATTGTACTATTTATAATGTCTCTTCTCTTATTTAGAAGTTCGGGATTTTCTAAATAGTTTGTGACTTCTTTAATGGATCCGTTGGAAATATTTGAAATTAGCTCCGCTTGTGATTTAAATCCCTTTGATTCAACGAAGCTTCTAAGATCAGATGCTCTAACGGAATTTATAGAAAGAACCCTAGATCTTGAGATTATGGTAGGAAGCAGCTTTGAAATATTGCTCGTAACAAGTATTATTACTAGATGCTCCGGTGGCTCTTCCAATGTCTTTAGAATTGCATTTTGACCTTCAACAGACATATTTTCAAAATGGTTTATGATATAGATTTTATTCTTCGCTTCGAATGGAAGGCTCAGTGATTCTAAAATCATATCGTCAATTTGTGATTTTGAAAGCTTGCCATCTAGGATAATTAGATCCGGGTTTTCATATTCATCTATGGCTTCTATGCGCATAGTCTTCTCTTCATTTAAAATCATTCTTGCAAAACTCTTAGCCAATGTGAACTTGCCGACGCCACTTTCTCCAGAGAAGATATAGGCGTGGGATACTTTCTCACTAGAGAGTTCATCGCATAATTTTAGATGTGATTTAAACATTAAATTCTTAGAGATTTTTCCACATCAAGTACAAATAGTGTAGCTCCTGATATTTCAAAATGTCCTCTTTCGTCTTTTATTTCTTCTGTTTGAGTAACTTCTTTGAAAATACCATAGACATGGTCTAACTCTTCTTCTTTGGAACCGATAAGAAGTGTTGTGTTTCCAGCTTTGAAAAATCCTCCACTGGAGCTTACCTTTGTCACTGATATGTTTTCTTCGTAAAATTTATCTATTAGTTCATCTACGAACTTATTTTGCACAATCGCAATTATCATCTTCATACTATCACCTAAAACCTTTTAAAATCTACAACATCTAGCACAAATATAGTTGCTCCGCCGACCTTTACCTTAATAGGTAGGGTGGCAATGCTTGTGCCTGGCATATTCATAGGTTGGATGGACTTTATAATCTCTCTAACTTTGCAGTTTTGAGAAATGAGTTCTATAAGTCTATCCACTTTTTCGTCGTCAGTCCCAATCATAATGGTAGAGTTACCAGATTTTAAAAAACCTCCAGTTGAAATAACTTTTGTAACTCTGTAACCTTCCTTGGTTATCTCGTCTATAAGATCGTCACTGTCCGCATCTTGTACAATTGCTAGAACAAGTTTCATTCAATCATCTCCAATATCTTCTCTAATGTATTATTGAATACAGTTTCTAATTCTGAGTTTGCATCGATGACAGTTACGTCTTCATATTTCGCAATCTCTTCATAGCCCTTGTAGACTTTTTTGTGAAAATCTGTTGACTCAAGCTCAAGTCTATCGGCGCCCATTTCATTCTTTCTTTCGAGGCCGACTCTGTAATCTCCCATCAAAAGTATAGTAAGATCAGGTCTTAAACCAGAAGTCGCAAAGTCATTTATCGCTACAACTCCTTCTAAGAGCCCTCTACCATAGCCTTGATAAGCATAAGAAGACAAAATATATCTTTCGCAAAGTACTATATATCCTTTATTCAAGTACGGAATTATCTTCTCTTCTGTATGTTGGGCGCGTGATGCAGCGTAAAGAAGTGCTTCACACCTTGGGCTCATCTCGTCGTTATTTACATCCAAGATCACATCTCTAATCTTTTCTGAGATGTCTGTGCCTCCAGGTTCCCTAGTCTTAATGACTTTGTAGCCAAGATCTTCTAATTTTTTATAAATCATTTCCACGATGGTGGTCTTGCCACAACCATCTGGACCTTCAAATGTAATAAATTTTCCTTTCATAAAATCATTATATCATCTATAAATTTCAATTTCTACAAATAATAACAATCGCTACTGTTTTGCAAGGTTTTGAAATGAAAATCATATTAAATATATCAAATTTATAAAAAATTTCTCCAACAAAAAGTGATTAAAAAATGAAAATTTTTCACTAGATAAATTTTTTGTTCCTATTTTCTTTATCTTTTGATGATTATATGCAATAATAAATAGTAAAGGATTTTCCCTTACACAGTTATAATATTTAGGAGGAAAATATGAAAAGATACTTTGGTACTGTTGTTAGAGGTGTTAGAACACCTATAGTCAAAAGTGGAGATGATGTGGCTAAGATAGTTACAGATTCTGTTATCGAAGCAGTTAAAGCTGAAAATATAAAATTAAGAGACAAAGATGTAGTTGCCGTTACTGAATCATTAGTGGCAAGAGCACAAAACAACTATGCTTCTACCCATGATATTGCAAATGATGTTAATTCTAAATTTTCAAAAGAATTTGGTGTTGTTTTCCCTATTCTTTCAAGAAATAGATTTTCTATCATTCTTAAGGGACTTGCAGAGTCAGGACTTAAATTACACATACTGCTTTCATATCCTTCCGATGAAGTTGGAAACCATCTAATTGACGAAAGGGAAATTTTCAACAAGAAGATAAACCCATATACAGATGTGCTTGAAGAAGATGAATACGAAAAATTATTCGGAAAATCCATTCACCCATTTACAGGAATCAACTATGTGGACTTATACAAGAGTCTTGCACCTAATTCAGAAATCCATTTTTCAAACGACCCTAGAACTATTTTAAAATATACCGACGAAGTTCTCGTAGCTTCTATCCACACTAGACATTTAATCAAGGATGAACTTAAAGAAGCTGGAGCAAAAGTTGTCTATGGTCTTGACGATCTACTTTCTGAAAAAAATGATAAACATGGTTACAACGAAGATTATGGTGTGCTTGGTTCAAACCTTGCTGGTGATCAAAATGTCAAACTATTCCCAAGGGATGGTAAAGTGGTTGTAGATAGAATCAAAGAACTACTAGACAAAGAGTTCGGTGTAAGCACAGAAGTCATGATCTATGGTGATGGAGCTTTTAAAGATCCTGTTGGACAGATTTGGGAACTTGCAGACCCAGTTGTAAGCCCTGCTCACACTGCTGGACTAGCTGGTACTCCTAGTGAAATCAAAATCAAGTACATTGCAGATACTGATCTTAAAGATTTAACTGGTGAAGAACTAAGAGAAGCAATGGTTGAAAAAATTGAACATAAGAATAAAAACCTTGTTGGTTCAAACGAAACTCTAGGCACAACTCCTAGAAGAATCACAGACTTAATCGGATCTCTTTCAGACCTTACTTCTGGATCTGGAGATAAGGGAACTCCTGTGGTACTAATCCAAGGTTACTTCGACAATTATTCTGATAATTAAAATAAAAAATGGAGGAGCTACCAATGCTTCCTCCATTATTTTTTTATATTTTTTTAGATAGTATTTTAAATAGATAGGATTCATATACTGTGTAGGGATCCATTGAAGTGGTCTTTATATTTTTATCTATCTCTTCTAGTTCTTTGAAAAACTCTACTAATTCATCTGATCTATAATTAAAAGAGCCAGCCCTTACCTTTTTAAGCTCAAAATTTCCAATTCCAAGCACATTCATTATTTCATAGTCAGGAATGTTTTTCTCGCTTATTTTTTTATATCCCATAAGAAGTCTTACGCTTCTCGCGATAAGTACAAATGTCTTCTGTAGCGGCTCACCTATATCGTAAAGATTTTTAAATTCCGTTATAGCCGTATCTATATTTCTACTTAAGATTGCATCTGTAAGTTTAAAGATATTTGTGTCGATATTTTCCGTAAGCACACTGTCTATTATTTTTCTATCTATCTTTTTATAGGATAGAAATTTGGACAGCTCATTTTTTAAATCCATTAGTGTAGTCTCTAAATTCTTGGAATTGTATGAAGATTTAGAAATCAAGTAGTTTAAATCCGATGGAGATATTTCTATGTTTTCTCTATTGAAGTAGATATTTACAAACCTCGTCACTTCCTGTGGCGATACCTTGTCAAACTCCACAGTTCTCTTCTTTTTTTTGAAGAATTTATAGAACTTCTTCGACTTATTCAGTTTTGAATTCTCATCAATAAATATAACGATAGAATATTCTGGAATGGTCTCGAAATATTTCAAAGTCCTGTCAACATCCAGTAGATTCTTTTCAAACTCTTCTGATTCAGATACTATTATCAGTTTTTTATTCGCCATAACTGGCAGTGTTTCACAAGATTCTACCAGGTTTTCAAAATCAGAGACAGAGGCCAGGTTAAAGGCTTCGAAACTCTTGTCTACATATTTATTTTTTAAGTAAGCAACAGCATTTTCTATCAATAGAACTTCTTTTCCGTATAGTAGGTATGCGCCATATAAATCTTCGTTGTAAAGTTCGTTTACATTCATCTTCTCACCATATATTTTTCTAAATTTTCGTTGTATATAAAGGTAACTTGTCCATGTTTTTTAGTTTCAAAAACTTCTCCATACCTTCGTAACTCTTTAATTATATCAGAAGATGGCATTCCGTAGTAGTTAGGTCCATAGGAGATTACCGAAAAATCTGGACGAATCTCACCAAATAACTTTTTAGAAATTGAATACTTCGATCCGTGATGAGGCACTTTCAAAACATCTACTTTCCCAAGGGATATACTGTCAAGTGCTTCCTTCGAAAGATCTCCAGTGTAGAAAACTTTTAAATCATTGTAATTTACAAGAAGCGCTAGAGATCCGTCATTCCCCTCTCCCATTTTGTGAGAAACCTCTCTAATTTTCAAATCACCTAGGTCCATATCTTTAAATCTTCTTAAATTAAAATTATCTCTTATAGTCTCTGCATAGATATTATCTTCTACAAAAGTATTTGCATAGATGGTTTTGAACTTTATTTCTGGCAAAAGTTCAAAGAGTCCTTCGCAGTGGTCCGTGTCGTAGTGGCTTATAAAAAGTCCTTCAATCTTCGTAATATTTTTGGATAAGAGGTACGGCAGAACATAGCTTCTCGTAGGATCATAGGCGCCACTTCCGCCGGTGTCCACCATGTAGTATTTTCCATCGTGTTTTATAATACTGCAATCGCCTTGGCCAACATACATAAAATCGGCTCGGAAGTCTTCCCTTTCATAGACGTCTTGAAAATTTAGAACGAAGAGAGTGATGATGCATAGCACCATTGCTTTTAGACTTTCTTTTGAAAAATTAAACTCTCTATATTTTAAAGCCAAAAGTACACTGAGGTAGTAGGAAACTATAAAGTACCAGTTGACCTTGCCTGTGACGATGCTCTTGAAGTAGTAGTTCAAAAATCTTCCTATATTTGCTCCAGTTCCAAAGAGAAAATCTATTAGAGTCTTCGTCAAAATATTCGGCACTAAGAGATGAGCAAATGAAAATCCAACTCCTAGAGAATACATTGGAATCACGACCAAATTCGCAATAATCGTGATTGGGTTAAACATATAGAAGCATCGTAAGATTATCGGAAGAGTCATTATAAATGCGCCAAGTGAAACTGCAAGACCTTTTCCAATGAATGTTGTTCCCAGAAATTTAAATCTTCTAGCGAATATTATTATTCCAAGTGTCGCTGCATATGAGAGCCAAAATCCAACAGAATAAATGACATATGGATTGTACGCAAATTGGAAAATCATAGAAATAAGAATAATCTCTATCGATCTATACTTAAATTTTAAAAATCTTGAGAGAACGAGGCACAACACCATTATAAATGCTCTGACAGCAGAGACTGGAAATCCTAAAACATATATGTAGAGAAATAAAGTTATAAGCGAGATGATGTCACCGACATTTTTTCCAAATGGTTTTAAGATTCTCTTTATAAATAGAAAGACAAGTCCCACGTGTAGTCCTGAAAATGCAAATATATGTGAGATTCCTAAGTTTCTATATGCATTATAGTCGTCGGACATTGAACCATTGGAAGAGAGGATGCCTATGTATGTTCCCTTAACCTCTGGCTTTAGAGATTTTGCTGAATATTCGAGCCTTCTTGCAAATTTTGAACCAATTCCCCTTTTCTTAACCCAGGTGATATTGCCATCTAAAACTCCGCCAACTCCTCTGGACTTTAAATACTTCTCTTCAGAAAAACCATTTTCGTTATAAGGTGGATTTCCCCTTCGAAGAACTCCTTTGAAATTTACGACATCGCCAACATAGCATTTTTCATCTGACTTGATGGAAAATTTTGGATTCCTCCTCAAAAAACTATTTCCATAGGAAACCACATACCTATTGCCTTTAGCTTCAACGATCTTCCCAATTCCAGATACGGTTCCAAAGTTTGTCCTAGGATTTGAAATCAAGATTCCAAAAAGCAGTATTAAAAAACTTAAAATTTTTTTATTCTTAGGCAGATTTTTATATAAATAATAATTTATTGTAGCCGCTACAAAAATGATAATCGCCATATCTAACTCCAAATTAAACTTTTACCTTTAAATTTAGTATATATGAGCTTTCTTTCCATTACAAGACGAAGAGAAACTTTCCATAAAATAGTTAAAATTTTACCAGAAACGCTGTCAATATGATAAAATAGTATAGGTGGTTAAATGAAGTATATTATAGATCCTTATAATATGGAATATGAATACAATTTCAAAAACTCAACTTTTTTAAATGGTGTCGAAGTTGCAACCATTGAAGACGTCTTCAACGGGACTAAAAATGTTCGTCCAGATTATTTCACCATAGACGGAAAAACTTTAAAACCTCTATGGTACGATTCAAAAGCTTACTACGAAACCAAGAGCAAGAGCTCTGTTAGAGTTAGTATCGATGCGGATAAGAGAATGGATCTTGCAGAAGAAGTAACAGCAAACGCAATCCTTCGCCTGGTGATTAAAAATACTTTTGCACTTAACGCAAAGTATCAAATCTTCGATAGAAACATAGTGGTCCTTGATAAAAAAGATATTACCTACCAAGACTTCGATCAAATGGAAATCCTGTGCAACCAAATCGTTCGCTCAAATTTACCTATCGAAGTAGATGGAAGCGTAGCAAATATCAAAGGTCTCGGAAGCATAAGTTTTGAAGGTCCAATCTTAAAGAGAACATCAGAAGTTTCTATCATAAAACTTATGATGCCCAAGAAATCAAAATCCGGCATAGAAATAGAAATCTTAGGCGGAAGAAAGGCTTATCTCGACTACAAGAACAAATCCAAACTCATAGACAATATGATGATGACTTTTAGAGTGGATGAAGAAAATCTATTCGCCAAATTAAAGTCCATCGCTATTGGCAAGGGCTATGATTTTGAAAGAGAGTTAGACGAGAAAGAATCAGAAAAATCTCAAAAGAATAAAGATGAAAGAGAGTCTAAAAAATCTGAAACTTCTACGAAAGATGATTCAGATAAAAAACCTAACTTCGATACACAAAACTTCTTAGATTCAGACGACTTCCCTGAGAAGCCTGAAGATTTAAAAGAATATGAAGAAGATGAAGTAAAAGATACAGCTGAAGATAAAACCCAAAATACAGCCACATCTTCAAATTCAAAAACAGAAAACGAAGACCATTTAAAAAATGAAAGTCCTATCCCAAAGGGGCTAAATGAAGTTTTAAGTTTTGTAAAAGTTGTAGATGACATTAAGTATATCTACAAAATCCAAAACAAGTATTCACAAGATGAATTAAAAGAAATAACTAAGTACTTAACCAATCTACCTAGTTATGTGGTGGTTCTTGGAACATTACAGAAAGATTATTCTGACATATTAGTTTCGAGAAGCAAGAATTTAAACGTTGACCTTAAAGAAATCTTAGATCATGTTAGTAACCCACTTAAAAGACCAAGTGGAAATATGTTCCAAGTGGAAGCCATGTGTAGACCATCAGAACTATCTAATGTGATGGAAGAATTCTTAATGGAAATAAAATCTAGATTAGGAGTGTAAAATGTATAAAATTGAGAGAAAAGTTAATTTAGCGCCAAATATCTATCTATTTGATGTATTGGCACCTCGTATTGCAGCTTCAGCTAAGCCTGGACAATTTATAATACTTATAGCTGATGACTATGCAGAAAGAATCCCTCTAACAATTTCAGACTATGACATAGAACGTGGTACAGTTCAAATAGTTGTTCAAGCATCTGGAGCATCTACTCAAAAGATAGTAGCATTTGAAGAAGGAGAATATTTCAAAGATTTTGTAGGACCTCTTGGAAGATATTCAGAATTCTTAGACGAAGACCTTGAAGAACTTAAAAAGAAAAGATACTTATTCGTTGCAGGTGGTGTAGGTACCGCACCAGTTTACCCACAAGCAAAATGGTTCAAAGAACACGGACTATCCTGCGACATCATCCTAGGAGCAAAATCAAAAGAATTCGTAATCCTAGAAGAAGAACTTGGATCAGTGTGTGACAATCTATACGTGTGTACAGATGACGGATCATACGGATTTAAAGGACTAGTTACAGACAAGATCAAAGACCTTTATGAAAAAGGCGAAAAATATGACGTATGCGTATCAATAGGACCTATGATCATGATGAAATTCGTATGCCGTCTTCTGCTTGAA
>CABTWG010000048.1 GCA_902488455.1 uncultured Peptoniphilus sp. | reverse complement strand
TTTGCCAATATTGCTCTTCAGAGGTTAGACCCGTTCGACTCCAGAGCCTTCAGCTCTTTCGCTCAGGGTGACTACAGTTGGGATGTTGCTTGTACATAGTTACAAAGAACGAACATCGGAAAGGCTGATTTACATAACTCGACTGCCTCTCAGGTTGACTAATTGGGCAGTCTAGGTTAAATATAGCTTATACCCGTTCGAAGCCCTAGCCGAAATCTTTGATTTCGTTGCAGGTCTCGTGCAAAGAGTTCCAAAGAAGACGAGCATGGCGAAGTCTGATTTGTAGAACTCTACTGCCTCTCAGAGTGACGACCACCTAACAAACAAAAAACTCCTAGTTTCCTAGGAGCTAATTAACTATTTTGTTTTACATATTTCTTGTTATTTTATATCCGTGGTTCATCGGGCCTCTTCCCTTGCCAAGATCTAGCATGTCTGATAGCGCTTCTGACAAGTAATCCTTTGCAAGTTCGATGGATCTTTCCAAGCAATTCCCTTGGGACAGGTAGGTTGCTATTGCTGATGATAGGGTGCATCCTGTGCCATGGGTATTTTCGTTATCTATTCTCTTGCCTCTAAACCAGGTTACTTTATCTTTAGTCACTAGCACGTCGTTGGCGTCATTTACTGAGTGTCCACCTTTTACTAAGGCTGATACTCCATACATTTCTACCAATTTCTTGCCGGCTTTTTCCATGTCTTCTTCATTATTTATCTTTACTCCACAGAGTTCTTCTGCTTCCAATATGTTTGGTGTGATCACTGTGGCTAGTGGTAGTAGCTCTTCTTTTACTGTTTCGATTGCGTCGTCTGAAAGTAGTTTGGAGCCTGATGTGGCTATCATCACTGGATCGATGACGATGTTTTTTGCGTCGTATTTTTTAAGTGTCTTCACAATTTCTTTTACGATTTCTTTTGAAAATACCATGCCGATCTTTATTGCATCGGGATATATGTCTTCGAACACTGCTTCTAATTGTTTTTCCAAGAATTCTATCGGCGGTTCGTCTATTGCAACAACTCCCATGGTGTTTTGCGCTGTAAGTGCTGTGATGACTGACATTCCATATGAACCATTCATTATGATTGCTTTTAAATCTGCTTGTATTCCTGCTCCGCCGCTGCAGTCTGATCCTGCTATGGTCAAGACTGTGGGCAATGTTTTTTTAATTTTATTTTCCATTTTTCTCCTTCTTTTCTAGGACAAAAAAAGCTCTTCCTAGAAGAGCATCCCAACGTAGGTATTATCCTAATCTGGTTTAGGGTCTAAGTCGAACTTACTCTCAGCTACTGCTCCCCTTATTTTTATTATATAGTTTTATGATTTTTTGGGCAAATTACTCTCTTTTTTTATCTTCACTACTTCTGCGACAAATATTATGACTACCATTAGTATTATGATTATATCTAGCCATGTAGCTTTTAGTGGCATGTTCCACATAAAATGGTTTACACTGACGATTATCATAAGTGCCAGCCCTTTTAATTTTTCGCCCTTTGAATAATAGTAGAGTCCCATCATAAATACTGCTGAATAGATCATATGTGATCCTATTGCTCCTTTTAATCTGTCTATGGTATTTCCCATGATCATGGAGACTTCGTCATAGGTGGAGTCGTATGGAATTATATATCCTATGTCTTCCATGATTTGAAATCCCAGGCCTACTCCAAATCCTGAAATTAAAAAGTCCACTTTTTTCCGCGCATTTAACATCATCATGCATAGAAACGCTGTCGCCATCTTTAATATTTCTTCTGTGTAGGGGCTTGATAGTGCATCCTGCCAATTATAGAATGTGTCTTCCTTCATTAAATATCTAAATCCATTTTCGATTGCTTCGTTGAAATAGATAGATATGGATAGGGTTATGAATGCTCCTGTAAATATTGATAGGAAAAGTAATTTTCTGCTTCCTCCATATCTTTTGCTCAGGATGGATCCAAATATTATCGCTGGTACTATGTATATTAATAGTAGTATCGCTTTCTTTAGTATCTCTAAATAAATTTCTCCGTTTAATTCTTCTACGTAGTAAGCTTTATAAAGTGCGTATATTCCTATGATTAAAAGGATTATATATGTATTTATGAGTTTTTTATTTTTCATTCAATCACCAATGAAATTATAGCACAATATTTTATTTATTACATAAAAAAGGCACAGTCTCCTGTGCCTAAGTTTATAAATTTTATTCTTCTTTTTTAGCTTTTGCTTCTGCTATTACCTTTTCAGACATGGCTTGTGGTACTTCTTCATATCTTACAAATTCCATGGTGAATGTTCCTCTTCCTTGTGTCATTGCTCTTAGGTCTATTGAGTATTCAAACATTTCTGATTGTGGTGCTTCTGCTATTAGAAGTTGAGTTCCGTCTGCTTGTTGGTCCATTCCTAGGATTCTTCCACGTCTCTTGTTCATGTCTCCCATTACATCTCCAAGATAAGCGTCAGGGATTGATACTTCTACAGACATGATTGGTTCTAGTAGGACTGGTCCTGCTTCTTCCATTCCCTTTTTAAATGCAAGGTTTGCTGCTAGTTTAAAGCTCATTTCGTTTGAGTCTACGTCGTGGTAAGATCCATCGTATAGAACTGCTTTGAAGTTTGTAACTGGATATCCTGCTAGTACTCCATGTTCTTTTGATTCGATAAGTCCCTTTTCAACTGCTGGGAAGTAGTTCTTAGGTACTGCTCCTCCGAATACTTCTTCGTCGAATACGAAGTCTTCTTCGCAAGGTTCAAATCTGATCCAAACGTCTCCGTATTGTCCAGCTCCACCTGATTGTTTTTTGTGTTTTCCTTGTACAGATGCAACTTTTCTGATGGTTTCTCTATATGGAATTATAAATGGAACCTTAACTACTTCTACGCCAAACATATTCTTAAGTTTTTCAAGGATTACATCTAGTTGTACTTGTCCTTGTCCACCTATGGTTAGCTGTTTAGTTTCTGGGTTTCTATCGATTGTAAATGAAGGATCTTCTTCTCTTAATCTTCTAAGTGATTGAGATAGTTTTTCTTCATCGCCCTTTGTCTTAGGTTCTATTGCATAGAATAAAACTGGTTTAGGGTATTTTAGACTTTTGTATTTTACGATATGGTTCTTGTCACATAGACAGTCACCAGTTTCTGTGAATTGAAGTTTGGTAGTTGCTCCAATATCTCCAGCGTTTAGTTCTGATACTTCTAGTTGAGTCTTACCTCTTATTGCAAAGATACCGCCAAGTTTTTCCATTTCTTCTTTGTTTGCGTTATAGATTTGGGTATCTTTTGTCATCTTACCTGAGGTAACTTTGAAGATAGAGATTTTACCAACGAATGGGTCAGTTATAGTTTTGAATACTACTGCTGAGAATGGTTCGTTTGCATCTACTTTTCTTTCTTCGCCTGATTCATATCTAAACCCTGAGTGAGCTCTTTCGTCGTTTGGTGCAGGCATGTAGTTAACGATGGTGTTAAGTAGGATGTCTATTCCTATTCCCTTTTCTGCAGATCCTACAAGTAGTGGAACTGCTCTACCTTCTAGTAGTGCTGTAGTCACACCACGAAGAACTTCTTCTCTCGTAAATTTTTCACCGTTGAAGTATTTTTCCATTAGAACTTCGTCTGCTTCTGCTACAACTTCTACAATTTCTTCATACATTCTTTCAGTTGCTTTTATTTGGTCGTGGTTTAGTTCTGTTTCTGCAGGTTGTGCATTTGCATATTTAAAACCTTTTTGGTAGATAACGTCTGTTACACCTATGAAATCATCTCCAGCTCCTATTGGAACTGAAAATGGAATTACTTTTTTACCGAATTTTTCTTCAAGTTCTTCCATAAGTTTTCTGAAGTTGACATTTTCTGCGTCGATTTTATTTATGAATATGATTCTAGGTAAACCTATATTTTCAGTGTATTTCCACATTCTTTCTGTGCCTACTTCTATACCAGCAGTCGCATCTATTACCATAAGAACTGCTTCTGATGCACGTAGAGCACCTTGTGCTTCACCTATAAAATCTAAGTACCCAGGAGTGTCTATTATGTTTACCTTGTAATTTCTCCACTCAACCGGTATTACAGATGTACCTATTGAAGAACCTCTTTCCATCTCTTCTTTTGAGAAGTCACTGAGGGTGTTTTTTTCTGATACTAGTCCGATTTTTTTAGTAGCTCCTGTTTGGAATAGCATTGCTTCTGTAAGATTTGTCTTACCAGATCCACTATGTCCTACAAGTGCTAAGTTTCTAACCTTGTCAGTGCTATATACTTTCATTCATTTTCCTCCTGTTGAAATCGTTTCTACAAATATTATAACATTGAGTTTGACAATTTTCTAGTATAAATCTGTTTTTATAATAATCTGCTAAATTTGTAAAATTTTAAATTTTAAAAATTTTATACAGGTTTATGAAAACGAAATTTTGCAATTAAAAAAACTCTCAGCAAATCTAAGAGTTTTTAATTTAATATTATTAAATTTTTATTTATGGTAACTCTATTCAGGAGCATTTAGTTTTATATTTTCTTCAAATCCTGTTGGATCTCCGCTTTTAGCCTGTTCTAAGGATTTATTAAAAGCTTCTCTTGTGGCATCATCGCATTTTGATTCGGACATATAAAGCATGGTCTTTGCTTTTTCTAATTCTTCTAGGGCAAGCTCTGCTCTTTGTGGATCTGTTTTATAGGTATTTAACCATTCCTTTTCCCAAGCAGCTTCCCAATATTGGCTCGCTCTTGTGTTTCCAAATCCCTTTTGGTACTGTGTATTTTCTTTTTCATAGTCGATTTCTTTTGGAATTTCATATCCATCTGGCCAATTTAGACTTTCACAAGTCTTTACAAATTCATCTTGCACCTCTTCATATGATACAAACTCTGTTGAATAATCACTTGCATTAGATTTTTCGCAAGCCGCTAGTCCTAGTGCTAAACATCCTATTAATATAATTGAACCTATCTTTCTTATAAAATTTTCTTTCATTTTTTCCTCCTTAAGTTTTTCTTATGTCAGATATTATAGTAAATAAAATTTACAAAACTTCTTACTATTTCTTACAAAACATTTAAGAAGTGTAGTTGATTTTGTAATATTTATAAATATAAGTATTTATTATAAAAAAAGACTCGCATAAGCAAGTCTTAAATAGCTTTATCAATCGCCTGTTCTTTTTCTCTTCTTCTGATTAAGAAACTTTTTATCTTAGACGTATCTACTTGAGCAAGAACTGTAGCCAAGAATACAATTGCACAGCCAAATGTTTCCCTTGGTGTCAAGAATTGGTGTAGCACTGCTGCTCCAGCTATGGCTGCAACTATACTCTCTAATGAAAGGATGAGCGATCCTATAGTTGCATCGAAATCTTTTAAAGCTACGATTGAAATTGTATATCCTACCGCACTTGAAAGAACTCCTGTGTATAGTAGAGAGATTCTAGCGTCCCACATTCCTGAAAGTGTCACGTCTTCTGTAAATAGTGCAATGATTAAAGATATGATTGAATATACGAAAAATTGTATACAGGATAGCATGACATTATCTGTCTTTGGTGAATAATGTGCGATCACCATAAGATGTACTGCGTATCCGATTGCACCGAGGATTAAAAGAATGTCACCTTTTTCTATAACGAATCCTTCTTTTATAGATATAAAGTAGAGCCCTACTGCAGCGAGTAGTACGCAAATAAATACTTTTCTATCTGGTTTTTTTCCGAAGAATAAATATAGTAGTGGAATAAATACTATGTAAAGCGTGGTTAAAAATCCTGCCTTGCCTACATCAGTGTAAACTATTCCAAGTTGTTGTAAATTTTGTCCAACTGCCAAGCATAGCCCTATTACTATTCCGCCTTTTATGGTTAGCTTTTTATCTACCTCATGGTCTTCCTTCATTGACTTAGGTCTTACTAGTATTAATATGAGTAGGGAGATTCCTGCTAAAAGTCCCCTGCCAAAATTATAGGTATATGGCCCTACATGGTCCATGCCAGTTGATTGGAATACAAATGCCAATCCCCAAATAATCGAAGTAAGGCCCAAAAAAAATACTGATCTAAATTTCTTGTCCATTGATATCCTCCATACTGTTTTTATATTATCATAATTTACATTTTATGAGAAGATACCCTGATTATCGTTCTAACATAGTAAAATGCTTGTATTTAAAAGTTATTAATCAGAAGTTCTACATGGATTTTATTAAAAATTTATATAAAAAAAGAGCTGCCTAAGCAACTCTTATTTCTGTTTTATTTATATTATTCTCTTGATCCTAGTTCGTGATCTAGAATATATAGACCTGACCAGTTTTCATGAACTCTTTCGAATTTTTCAATTAATGCTCTGAAAGTGTCTTCTTCTTCAACTTGTTCATTTACGAACCATCCAAGGAATTCAACTGCTCTGTAATCTCCTTCTTCAGTTGCTCTCTTGTAAAGTGCGTTGATTCTTGAAGTTACTTCTTTTTCATGTTCTAGAGCTTCTTTGAAAATTTCTGTGAAGTTTTTGAATTCTACATTTGGTTTTTCAATAGCTAGATATTCAACTTTTTCATCAACTTCGAATAAGAAATGATAAAATCTCATTGCGTGTTCATATTCTTCATGAGCTTGTTTCATCATGAAATGTGCAAATCCGTCCATTCCTTGTTCTTTTAATTTAGCTGCCATATCTAAGTAGATGTAACCAGATTGTAGTTCAAAGTTAAATTGTTCATTCATTTGTTCAAATAGTGTCATTTATATTCCTCCTAAAATTTTTATACAGTCATTTGGGTTTAATTAGGTTTAAACACTTCAAAAACACTGTAGACATCAATACCTTTTTGAGATATAAATTTAATAACTCGTGGTATTTCTGAGGTCTTAAGAAGCACTGTAAATCCACTATACCCAAAAGTAACTTTGCCATAATATTTTGAATTTATATTGTTGAATGAATCCATTAGCTCTTCTCTATGACTCATCATATCACCTATTAGAAAAAACATATTTCTAACGGTGTCTTTGTCGTCTGTATTAAATACATTTACAAGTTGTGTCTTTGTCATGATAATCCTTCTCCCTAATAAGGATTATACCCAATAATATATTAGTCAATCAGAAAATAAAATATTATCTAGTATTAAATCACAACTTCCTTTTGTGTTGAAATCAATATATCTAATCCTTGAAATATCAACGCCTTTTGCCTCTGCTTCCAAAAGATTTAAGCTGACTGTCGTGTATCCTAAATATTCATTTCCATCGTCTTTTATATGCTCTATCTTAGATCTTTCCACCCAGGTTTCACTTGGCAAATCTTTGATTTTAGAAATATCGTAGGTGTACTTTCTTCCGTAATAATCTGTAACAGATACCTCTATCTTTCCATCGCCACTATTCTTAATTATGTCGAAGGAGAGTTTTTTAAGTCCTTTCGCATCTTCTCTTGCAAAGAAGCTTAAGTTTCCAGTAGAGCGAGACTTTAAGTAAAGCCCACCACTGTAATCTGCATCGCCTATCTTAACGATATCTTCGTAGATGCTATAGAATCCTTGGTAGGTGATGTCGAAATTGCCATTTGTTGAAGTGTTTATCTTGTAATCTTCATCAAAGTTTGCAATCTTAGATCCTCCACCTTCTTCAAACATTTGATAGTAGTCAAGGTTTGGAATATTTAAAGATTCTTTCTTTAGGTCATAGAAAATATTTCTATCTTCAGTGCCATTTACTGCTCCGATAAATTTCTCTATAAGTACTTCCAATATCTTTCTCTGATCATCTCCTGGCAGTAGAGCTTTTCTATTTAAAAAATAGGCATCTGGAGGATCTAGGTCATAATCGCCCCACATAGTATTGAAATTTCCGTGATTTGCATATGGAATATAGATTGCCGATTTAAAATATCCTTCTCTATTTTCTATATTTTCATATTGATTTAGTTGTTCAAACCCTTCCACATCACTGTCGTTTGTGCCGTGAATACATAGGAAATTTACATCTTTAAGTTTTAAATTCTTGCCAGAAGGACTGTACTGTCCATAGGTCCCAGAGATGGTGATGATGCCTTTTATCTTTACATCTAGCGCCAAGTTTTTATTTCCATCTTCAGGTAGTTTCTCAATTTCTGTAAAAGATTTCAATATTGTAGCAGCTTCTGCTCCCCTGGAGTGACCTGCTAAAAAGACCTCTCTATTTAAATCTCTATTTTCTTCCAAATTTAATATATAATCTATATTTCTATACAGAGCCATAGCCCTTGCATCATTTTCACCACTTAAGCCATATTTTAAAAATCCATTTAGATAGTTCATATCCACAGAGACCACTGCGATTCCTCTTTCTGCCAAGTACCTTCCTAGATATTCATATCCAAGGTGAGATTTGGTAGTTGCCCTGTGATTTCCATGGACTATAAATAGCACGTCTTTTTTCTCATCGTTTACAGGTTTGTACATGACTCCAGCTATAGGAGCCTTGGTTAGACTGTGAGAGAAAAGAAGATCTCTTCTCTTTTTCTTTTTGCCACTATAGTTTACATAACTTGTAAGATCCATTGTCTCGTCGCCATAGTAAATGGTTTCTACTTCATATTTTTTACCGGATTCTTCTGATCTGTTTTCTACATATGTATAATCTTCTTTTGTATCGTATCCTGGAAAACTTATAAAATAAAAGATTCCTGCTATTGGAATTAACGTTATGATTAAAAATATAATGCTTGTTATGGATTTTTTCTTTATAAATACTGCAATTGATTTTGAAAATAAAAATATTATGATCGTTGAAAGAATTATTATTCCTTGGTATTCACTAGTAGATAGCGGATAAGTGTATGAGATTTCTCCAAGAAAATAATATATAAATATGTAGAGAATCAAAAGCGAAATGATATTGTATGATTTAAAACTCTTAATCCATAACACCAATTTTTTTATAGGTCTATAGAAAATTGAAAGTCCTATAAATAGAATTATGGTAAGTGTGAACAAAATAGACATATAGCTTCCGATGTAGTCTGATATGTAGTAGCTATACATGCTAGAGATTATAAGAGCTACAAAAAATATAGAAGCATAGACTGAATTTTCCGTCTGTTTTAGGCTTTTATCTATTAAATTTTTTATTTTTCTATGTATTTTTAAAAATAAATTTTTAATCATGATATTTTAATTTTAAAAGAAGACCTGAGGTAAATCCCAGGTCTTATAATAGATTTCCTATTAATTTTTATTCCTTTTCTAAATTTTTAAGTTCGTCTTCGCTTGATTCTTCTTCTTTTAAAGTAGATTTAGCTGGCAAGAATTCCTTGTCCATCTTGTGAGTTCTCTTTACGTCAGAAATTTCAAATAATTCTATATCTGTATCGTCATCAGTTCTAAATTGAACCTTTAGAAGTTCTTGGATGGTGTAGGTGTCTATTACTGTTCCGACTCCTTTTTCTGTCTCTACAATTTCACCAACTCTTGGCATTCTTCTCTTGATACATTCGTATGCCGTCTTCTGCTTGA
>CABTWG010000047.1 GCA_902488455.1 uncultured Peptoniphilus sp. | reverse complement strand
ATTTCCTTTTAGATATTCTTTTACTACTTTCTCCTTAAATTCTGTTTTGTATTTTGTCATTAAAAAACTGACCTCCTTTAGTTGGTTTGTTAGTCCAACTTTTGGGGGTCAGTTCATTTAGCAGATGCTTCTTCTTAAATCTTTATAATTTTCCCTCAATTTGTTAGTTTTTATAAGGGTATTTTATTTTAATCGTATATATTTTGTAGCTCTTCCTACGCCTTCTCTTTTTATTTCTCCTTCAGCTACCAGTTTTCTTAGAGAACCTTCAATCGAACTTACACTTAATGATGGGCAAAGTTCTCTGATGTCTTGTTTGGTAAACCTTCCTAGTTTTTGTGAAGTAGCTTTTCTTACAAGTTCAATTGCAGGAAGTTTCTCTTCTACTATAGAAAATCTATCTTCAAACGCTTTATATGCTGCAAGGATTGTTCCTAATAGATATTTTACAAATGGTAGTACATCCTCGTTTTCTTCGTGCCAATTTATTCCTGCCTGTCTTAATGAATCATAATAAGCAGGTTTATCTTTGGAAATTAGTGCTTCAAGTGATATATATTTACCTACATAAAATCCGCTTCTATATAGTAAAAGCGTTGTTAATAGCCTGCTCATTCTACCATTGCCGTCATTAAATGGATGGATGCATAAGAAATCATGAATGAAAATAGGTATAGCAATTAGAGGTTCTAATTCTAAATTGCCAATGACTTTATTGTATTCACTACATATATTATCTAATGCCTCAGGAGTTTCAAATGGCGAAAGTGGTGTGAACAAGACTTCTGTATGACCATCAGGATAGGTTGCACTGATATAGTTTTGTACATTTTTTGTTTTTCCTGCCATAGGATTATTCATATGGCTATACATTATCTTATACATTTGTAGAATATAATTCTTTGAAATAGGAATTGCATCAAAATTATCATGAATAATATTAAGGACATCTCTATATCCTGCAATTTCTTGTTCATTTCTATTTCTTGGAGTTGTTTTTTCCTCTACTAATTTTTTAAGTCTTATACTTGTTGTTACAATTCCTTCGATTTCATTTGAAGCTTCGGTACTTTGAATCTTGGCTATTTCTATTAGTTTATTTAATTCTTCTGGTCTTTGTTTTAAATAAAGTTCTTGTTTTCCTTGATATCTATAAATTGAAGCAACTAGACCGAGTACTTCTGAGTCCCATTTTTTATCTTTAATTTTAGAATAATTAAAATTTCTCATAAGTTTTCTCCCTTAAAACTTTTGTTATCCCTTAAAATATACCACATTTTAAGGGGTAAATCAAAAATTAAGGGAAAAATTTAAATAAAAAAAATAACCGCGTAGCGATTATTTTCTTCTTTGTACTATTCTATATTCTGCTGAGACTGGTGAGTCGTCTTCTGGTGAGATTACGAAGTTGAAGGACTCTTTTCCTTTTACTTCTGCTTGCATGAAGTCTTCTTTGCCTGGGAGCAATGTCTTTTCATCGTATCCTGATATGACAAATCTTATTGTGCCTTCTCCGTTGTTCTTTACATAGAAGTTTATTAGATTTCCGTTTTTACTATCTATTTCGTCTGTGATGTCAAAGTTTTCGTTTACTTTTCCTATTTTGGAGTAAGCGTCTTTTTCTCCGTTATCTACTTGCACTACGTCTAGGTTCTTTAAGTTTTGGTGCATGTGATTTGCGAGTTTGCCTGCTACGAAAAAACCTCCTAGTAGGATTATTATCACTGCTATTGTTGGTAATATTAATCTTTTCATTTTAATTTTTATAATACTTTTCTATATAGTCTTCGTATCCGATTGCTTCGTCACGATAGGTTCCGTCTTCAAATATTTCCACGATTCTATTTGCTATGGTGGAGATAAATTGGTGATCGTGGGATGTAAATAGGATATTGGATTTGAAACTTGTCAGTGATTTGTTCACAGCTTCGATACTTTCTAGGTCCAAGTGGTTAGTCGGTTGGTCAAATACCAATACGTTTGATGGTTTGAGCATCATCTTTGAGAACATCATCCTCACTCTTTCTCCTCCGCTTAGCACGTTTACTTCTTTTAGTACTTCGTCTCCTGAGAAGAGCATCCTTCCTAGAAATCCTCTTAGATAGATCTCTGATTGTTCTTCTGAGAACTGTCTTAGAAAGTCTACTAGATTTAGATGTACTCCGTCGAAGTAGGAGGAGTTGTCCTTAGGGAAGTAGTTGTTGGTTATGGTTTGTCCCCATTTGTATTCGCCTTCGTAGTCTTCGTCGTTTCCTTCGATGATTTCAAATAGGCTTGTGATTGCGAGTTCGTTTCCGATAAATGCGATCTTGTCGTCTTTATTTACCCTCATTGAGAAGTCTTTTAAGAGATCTTTGTCTCCTAATTTTATATTTAAATTTTCTATATTTAGTATTTCGTTTCCAACTTCACGGGAGAGTTCAAATCCTATGAATGGATACCTTCTTGAGGATGGTTTGATATCGTCAAGGGTGATCTTGTCTAGTAGTTTCTTTCTACTGGTTGCCTGTTTTGATTTTGATTTGTTGGCGGAGAATCTTCTGATAAATTCTTGTAGTTCCTTGATCTTTTCTTCTTTTTTCTTGTTTTGGTCCTTTGCCATTTGTAGGGCTAGTTGGGAGCTTTCGTACCAGAAGTCATAGTTGCCGACGAATAGGGTTATCTTTCCGAAGTCTATATCTACCATGTGGGTGCAGACTTCATTTAGAAAGTATCTATCGTGGGAAACGATGATTACTACTCCGTTAAAATCTGATAAGAAATCTTCTAGCCATAGTACTGCTTTGATATCCAAACCGTTTGTCGGTTCGTCAAGTAGTAGGACGTCTGGTTTTCCAAATAGGGCTTGTGCAAGTAGTACTTTTACTTTTTCGCTTTCCTTTAGGTCTGCCATTTTTTCGTAGTGTAGTTTTGTGCCTATTCCTAGTCCTTGTAAGATGGTTGATGCTTCTGATTCTGATTCGTAGCCGCCCATCTCTGCAAATTCTGCTTCTAGTTCTGCTGCTTTCATGCCGTCTTCGTCAGAGAAATCCGGCTTCATATAGATTGCATCTTTTTCTTTCATTATGTCATAGAGTTTTCTATTGCCCATGATTACTGTATCTATGACTGGATATTCGTCAAAAGCGTAGTGGTCTTGGGCTAGCTTTGACATTCTCTTATTCTTTTCCATGGAAACATTTCCGGTGGTTGGTTCTTTTTCTCCAGATAATATCTTAAGGAAGGTGGATTTACCTGCGCCGTTTGCGCCGATGACTCCGTAGCAATTTCCATCGTTGAAGATTAAATTTACATCGTCGAATAGTTTTTTATCTGGAAAAATAACCGAAATATTATTTACACTTAGCATTTTTCCTCCTTAGAGCACGTCGGAATAGAATCCTACGACGCCTTTTTCTCTATATTTTTTAAGTTCATCCATACTGTTTACTGTGTGGGTGAATAGTTTTACATTGGTCTTTTTAAGTTCTTTAAATAGTTTTGAGTCGAGTCTCGATCTTGAGATGGTAACTGCGTAGAGTTCGTTTGACTTTACGAAGTCTATGATTTCTCTATCGGAACTCTTGATCTTATAGAGTGTCAGTATTATATTTTTGTAACCGAGGGCTTTGACCTCGTTATATTCTTTGAAAGTATAGATTTGTGGAATGATTTGGTCCATCGTTTCCGGTGAGACTTCGCAAATCTCTTTTAGGGTCTCTACGTTTTTATCCTTTATATCCGTTACTACATAGGCATCCTTGTGATCTCTTAAGAAGTTTACAAGATTTTCCATTTCCATTTGTTCAAACCCGTGGACAGATTCAAAGTCTAAGAATTCTTTTAAGGTAAATGATTTATTTTCAGTTACGTTGAAGAACTTGCTTTGGTATCCGCCGAAGTCGTGGATCAAGACTAGTTTGCCATCGGTGGATCTTTCGATGTCAAGTTCAAAGTATCTTCTGCCTTGGTCGTAGTGGTATTTCACTGCGTCCATCATGTTGGAATAGTTGACTCCTGCTATAAATCCGCCTGCGTGCATGATGATAAGATCGTCTTTGTTTTTTGGAATGGAAGGCACTGAATCTTTGTTGCTGAAGACAACTTTGTTTTGGTTTAGTACTGTAAGCCCTTCTGACATGTCCGTATCTATAAATGATTTGTATATATAGTCCTTATAATTTTCTGTTGGAAGAAGTGAGTCGGATTTTAAATCTATGGTCTTAGATTTAGAAACTGCTACATTTTCTCTTACTTCGATCTTGAAGCTTCCATCTGTTATATATCTTAGTTTCTCGCTATCCATAATATTTACAGGGAATTTTCTGTTGTATAGATATTCTCCGTATTGTGGATAGGTGGAAGAAATGCCGTAGTAATTTAGAATCGTAGGCATAAGGTCTATGGTTGAAACTGCACTTTCTACTTCTTCTTTTTCTAGTTTTTCAGATAAAAATATAATTGGCACGTTTGTAGCATCTAGGCCTTTAAAATTATAATTTTCTGCCTTTGTGGCTTGGGAGTTGGTGCCGACGATTACAATTTCGTAATCAGAAAATCCATTTGCTCTTAAACTTTCTACTAATGATTTAAGTGAAGCATCAAGACTTTTACTATCAGAGCCTCTATTTGAAAATACTGAGTAGATGAAGTTCTTGCCACCGCTATTTCCAAGTTTTATAAGTTCGTCTTTGAAATTTTCTTCCTTAACGACTTTGGAATTTTTAAAACCAAGTTTGGTTGAGTCGATATAGTATTTTCCCTTCGTACTTAAAAAGCTGGTGGTATATCCCATTTCATTAAAATAATTTTGTAGTCCTTTGACATCCTTGCCGGAGGTATAATCCTTGCCAAAGGATCTAACCCTTGGATACATTCCATATAGATTTGTAAGGACGCTGTCGTCTTGAATATGGGTTGAACTGGTAAGATAAGCAGAGTCGTAATAAAGAGCAGAGCCTTTTAGAGATGAAATATATTCCATGTCTTCAGTTCTCTTTTCATAGAGACCGTCCACAGCTAGGATCAAAAGATTTCTATCTTTTAAAACTCCGGTGTAATCATCTTTTGTAAGATTTACAAGCTCTCTATAGTCTTCTTTCTTTATTCTTTCGTTATATTCTTTCGTTAAACTTATACTATCTTCTTCTTTAGCCGAAACATTAAAAAGAAGAAGTGAAATAATAAAAATAGATAATAATTTTTTCATAAGCACTCCTAACTACATAATTGTATCATAAAGCCTTAAGTCTTCATAGTTTTATTGAAAAGTATTGTGTGGTATAATATGGTAAAGGAGGAAAATAAAATGAAGAAAAAAACAAAAGCTTTTATGTCGATGTTACTTATTTTTGCGATTCTAGTAGTGACATCTTGTTCCACTATGGCAAAAGGTGGTAAGACATCCAAGACTTCAAATAAAAATCCTAAGACTGAAGAGGAATACATACTAAAAGCCAAAGAGATTTTTGAAATTGCAGATGACTATACAGAGCTTGATATAGAAACTTCTGATAACAAAGACAGGAGCGAAAAGTACCGCTTCCACTGGTCCAGAGAAGATGGCGATGACGGGATAAGTGTTTCCATGGACAAGGAAGGAAATATTTTAGATTACAATCACTACGACAATAGAGATAATAAGATAAAGGATCATGTGAGTAGGGAAGCTATTGAAGAGGCGGCTCTTAAATACTTAGAAAAGATAGACAAGAATCTTGTAGCAAGCCACAAAGTGGTGAGCGTTGACTATGAAAAGTACGAAAATACTGCAGCAGTTACATTTAGAAGATACGTAGGCGATGTGCCGGTTATAGGAGCGAACCTTGTAATTCAAATAGATCTATCTGATATGAGTCTAGCATACTACGATTCAGGTTTATATTATTTGGTAAAAGATGAAACTGTAAGTAAAGATGCAAAACTAATTGGACTTGACCAGGCAAAAGAAAAGATCGAAAAGGTAAATCCTATAATTCTTGCATATCTTTCAAATAGATATGGAGAAGACAGTACTGCAAAATTAAATTACATGCCTAAGAACGAGAAGTATATAGATGCTGTAAGTGGAGAAGCCGTTGACTTTAACGATGGTGGAATCTACTACAGAGAAGGCGATATGAAAAACGAAGAAGCCAAAGACTCAGCAGGCCTAACCGAAATGGAAAAGAAATCTGTAAAAGAGTTCCAAGGTCTTATGAAGAAGGAAGATCTTAGAAAACTCGTAGGTGATCTTATTCCAAAAGATTCAAAAATCGACAGAGAAAGGATCACAAAAGGGGACAGGTACGAATATAGTTTCGAAGCGCGAAGAAAGGATAGATCAGCCTACTTCTCACTTGATGCGAAAGATGGAACCTTGACCAATTTCACCGACATTAGAGATACAAAAGAAAAAGCAGCTCCAAAAGCAGAAGAAGCTATAAAGATTGCAATGGCATTTAAAGATAAGTATGCAAAGAAACTTGTAGATTTTGGTTTCAAAGATCCAAACATCCATTCAGACACTTACTGCACAAGGATAATTTATAACCAACTAAAAGATGAAGTGCCGATAGTTAACTATGGAGTAACAGTAGAAATTAACAATGACAATAAGAAAGTATCCAGATTCAATCTCGAGGAATACACTGGCAAGTTTGAGGACAAAGACGGAATAAAATCTTTGGACGAAGCTAAGAAAATATATTTCGATGAAGATAATTTCAAACTTCTTTACATGGTAAAGGACAACAAACTAAAACCAGTCTACGGCTACGAAGATTTAACTCCAATGAGTGCGAGAACATTAAATAAATATTCAGATTTAGGTGAATTTATAAATCTTGAAAAATCAAAATATAAATCTGACCTTGAAAAACTAATGGATTACAAGATCGGATTTATGGAAGATAGAGATGTCACAGACGCTGCAACGGTAAAAGACCTTGCGGACCTAGTTGAAGACGGAGTGAAACTTCTTGACCAATATAGTTACAGAAGTAATGACCCATTTAAAGATTTAAAAATGGATAAGAAATTAAATCGTCTCGATGCAATTAAAATCATCTTTAAGCTAAGGGGAGTTAACCTAGAAGGACTTGATTCAAAAGTATTTAAGGAAATAGACGGACTAAAGGGATCTGACTTAGTAAACTTCCAAATGGCTAGAAGCTACGGACTAACTTCTGAAAATTCTGCCCATACGAATATAAAGATAGATGAACTCCTAAGCATCTACTACAGATCAATGAAAACAAGATAGAATATTTAAGAGGGGACTTGTCATAAGTCCTCTTTTTTAAATAATTTAAAAGTTGGAAGTTTCGTTCTATAAGTGTATAATCTAACTAGGTGATAAAATGGCTAAAATTGGAATATTTGACTCGGGGGTTGGAGGCATAAGCGTCTTAAGCGAGCTTTTAAAAGTGCTTCCAGACGAAGAGTATATCTACTACTGCGATCAGAAAAATCTTCCCTATGGAGAAAAGACTCCAGGGGAGATCAGAAACTTAACTAAGACTTCATTTAATTTTATAGAGAAACAAAACGTGGACATGGTTGTCATAGCATGCAACACTGCAACGGCAAATGCAGAGAGATATCTAAAGGCTATCTTTGGATTTCCAATATTTGGAATCATAGACCCTGGGATTTCTGAAATAGTTAAGACGACAAAGAATAAAAAGATACTCGTAATAGCGACGGACTCCACAGTGGAAAATGGCACATATCAGTTTAAAATAAAGAAGAAACTTCCCGATGCTGAGGTCGTTGCGAAGGGATGCAAGAACCTTGTAAGGGCAGTAGAAGACGGACATATAGACGATGAACTGGCTTTACAAGTAGTAGAAGAGTACTTAGAAGAATTTAAGGATTTCGATTTCGACACATTGGTGCTTGGATGTACCCACTTTCCGTTGGCAAGACCGGCAATAGAAAAGGTACTTAAAAAAATGGGTAAAGAAGTAAATATAGTAGACCCAGCGAAATCTCTTGCAAAGACAGTGTATGAATTCTTGCAAGACAGAGACTTCGAAGATAAGAAGAGCGGAATTAAATTCTACACATCACACAGCTCAAAGGATCTAACAAAGATGGTTAAAAATATTTTAAATAAAGACTACGAGGAGGAAGAAATAAATGAAGAAGATTATAAAGATTGAAGGAATGAAATGTGAAAATTGCAGCGCCCATGTAAAAGAAGCGCTAGAAGCATTGGATTCTAACCTAGACGTGAAGATTTCTCTATTTAGAAAACAAGCTAGTGTTGAAGGAGAAAACCTAGACGACGACAAGCTAAGAGAAGCAGTAGAAAAAGCAGGATATAAAGTATTAGAAATAAATTAATAAAGAGGTTCACTCAGTGAGCCTTTTTTTAAGTACATGGAGGATCGATGTTAGACAGATATAAAGAAAGATTTAGCGAATATAATTACAAGAAATTAAAAGAGCTACTCGAATCGGTAGAAGCAGGAGACTATATAGTAACAGACTGTGACAATTCCTATGTCATGCATGATACAGAAGAAAATCTATTCTTCTACCAACTGGTAAGCTTGAAATATAAAATGACGTCGGAAGAATTTAGAGAAATAATATTCAAAGATTTGCCAAAAATCGACGAAATTATAAAAGAGGCAGAGTATGCAGCAGATCTTGCAGCATCATACTATGAAGAGTTAATTGAAGACGGGAACTTCGAAGAAAATCCTCACTATGTAGAATTTATAGAGCTCATGTGCTACCTATATATGGAAGTCGACCACTACGACAGATCCAAGACCACAGGATTTAGAATACTCTACCTGTTTAGAAACTTCACAGAAGAAGAACTAAGAGAAATGGTAAGGGAAATGTATGACTACACGAGAGGAATCTCTTACCAAAGATTGGAATTTAACTTCAAAGGAAAGTACAACCTATCATCATATATAGACGTAGGAGTAGGGAAGTTTGAAGAAGTAGAAGCATTGGTAAAAGAATTTAAAGAAAGAGGCGTAAAAGCATTCGTATGCACAGCATCATCAAGAATAGTAGTAGATGAATTTATAAACTGCACCTCACCAGGACTATTTGAAAAAGTTGTGGGACTTGAACTTTTAGAAAAAGATGGAGTTTTGCAAGCAGAAGGAGACGATGAGAAGCTTCGCACTTTGGGAAGAGGCAAGGGAGAATATATAGAAATTCTAAAAGAAGAATACAAGAGAGCACCTCTACTATATATAGGAGATACCGACGGTGACTACTATGCACTTACAAATGAAGGCTTAAAAGTAGGACTGATCATAGATAGGAAAGTATCTGGAAAGATTGAAAATTTAAAAGAAATGGCAAGGAAAAAAGAATTTGAAGACACAGTGTACCTTCTTCAAAGAAGAAACGAAGAAAAAGGAATACTCGTTTCAGAATAAAATTAGATAAATAAATAATTAATTAATCCCCTAGATCTAGGGGATTTTTTGTTTGGTTGTGTTTTAAGGGTTTAATGAATAATTTACTTTTGTAGCGGAAGCAACCTGCTTCCAT
>CABTWG010000046.1 GCA_902488455.1 uncultured Peptoniphilus sp. | reverse complement strand
TTGACCTCACCAAGGTTATACCCATTCGACTCGCTTTGCTCGCTCAGGGTGACTTTTTCATAAATAGAATCTTAAATGCTATACGTATAGCATGGTCCTCCCTCTGGTCATCCCGAGCGAAGTCGAGGTATCTAACAATAGTGAGGCAAATTAAATAAACTTAGATGCTATACGTATAGCGTAAACAAAAAAAGTAAATGCTATACGTATAGCATGTAACATAAATCATCGATGGTTGACCTCACCAAGGTTATACCCATTCGACTCGCTGCACTCGCTCAGGGTGACTTTTTCATAAATAGAATCTTAAATGCTATACGTATAGCATGGCACTCCCTCCGGTCATCCCGAGCGAAGTCGAGGGATCTAACAATGGTGGGGTAAATAAAAAAAACTCTGTGTAGAGCATGAACAAAAAATAAAACTAAATGCTATACGTAGAGCATGAAGAAAAAATCATCAGTATTTTACCTCACCAAGGTTATACCCATTCGACTCGCTTTGCTCGCTCAGGGTGACTGTATTCATTAATTAAAACTAAATGCTATCCGGATAGCATGAAACATAAATCATCGATACTTGACCTCACCAAGGTTATACCCATTCGACTCGCTTTGCTCGCTCAGGGTGACCGTCTTCATAAACATTAATATAGATGCTATACGTATAGCATAACTTATCCTACTTTATTTTCTATCACTATTTACCCTTATTTTAATCCTCCCTGTTTTTTTGACCATATTTTTTTAATTTTAAAATTACCACCAATTGATTTTATATCACTATTTTTTTAAATCTTATTTTTAATGCTTTACGTAAAGCATTATTTTTATTTTTTAATTATTATGTTATTTATCTTTAAATGATTCCTATTTTAATCTATAATAGTAATAGAAAGATAATAAAATTCTACGATAAAAGAACATATGTTCGAGGAGAATTATGGCAAAAGTTATTTCAATTTTCAACCAAAAGGGTGGAGTGGGTAAGACCACTACTGTGATCAACCTTGCTGCTGGTCTCGGTCGTCTTAAACAAAAGGTTTTGATAATCGACATGGACCCACAAGGCAACGCCACTTCTGGCATTGGTTTAAATAAAGAACAAGATAAAATTATTTATGACCTACTAATTAATGGAGATTTAGATGTTATTAAATCTACTGATTCTAAAAATGTAGATATCATTCCTTCTAATCAAGAGCTTTCTGGAATCGACCTAGAGCTTGCAAATACTGAGTGGCACTACAAACTAAAGGATCAGGTAGAGAAGCTTAAAGGCGACTACGATTATATTTTAATCGACAGTCCTCCAAGCTTAAGTGTTTTATCTATTATGACACTTATCGCTTCTGATAGTATCATTATTCCTGTGCAGACTGAATACTACGCCCTTGAAGGTGTAAGTCAGCTAATAGAATCCATCGATTTTATTAAGACGAATTTCAATCCTGATCTTAATATTCTTGGGGTTCTTCTCACCATGTACGATGGCAGGAATAAGCTTTCTAAACAGGTTGTTGAAGAGGTGCGTGGCTTTTTTAAGGAACTTGTGTTTGAAACGACTATCCCTAGAAATGTGCGCCTTGCTGAGTCTCCTGGATACGGAATGGATGTTTTTAGATATGATAGACTTAGCGCTGGGGCATTTTCATATAAGAAATTTGCAAGAGAGGTGCTTAAGAAATGAGTTATAAGAATCGTGGACTCGGTCGTGGGTTTTCAAACTTTTTGAGTAAGGAACAACAGGAAGAGATTGTTTCTGAATTTATAAATGATGATGCAGCTGATATTGATGAGGTTTTAAACGCCAATGAGAATGAAAAAAATATCACTGAGAATAAGGATTCCTCTGATGTGAAGATTAGTTCTCGTATTGAGGGAAATACAATCATCACTGAAAAGGTTGAGTCGATTAAGGAAGAGGATCCTCTTAATAATGATATGAATAATAATCCTGATGATTATGGTCTTAGAAATATTGATGTGGATCTTATCACCGCAAACCCGGACCAACCTCGTAAGTACTTTGACGAAGATATACTTCGCGAGCTTGCTCGAAGTATTGAAGAATTGGGAGTTTTGCAACCTTTAATGGTTCGTCCTATGGGCAATAGGTACTTTTTAATCGCCGGCGAAAGAAGGCTTCGTGCTTCTATTATGGCTGGTTTAAAGGAAGTTCCTTGTATCGTAGTCGATGTCACAGATTTTGAAGCAGACAAGATTTCCATCATCGAAAACGTTCAAAGAGAGGACCTAAATCCGATTGAAGAGGCGAGGGCTTATAGAAATCTCATTGAAAACTACGGCATGTTTCAAGATGAAGTGGGAGATATCCTCGGCAAGAGCAGACAATTTATTGGAAATAGAATTAGACTTTTAAAGCTTCCAGAAGAGGTTCAAGATATGATAGAAGCTGGAGAGCTAACACATTCCCATGGTCAAATTCTTCTTTCTCTTGAAAACGATGAAGATATATTAAGAGAAGCGAACAGAATCAAAAATGAAAGCATAAGCGTTAGTAATACTAGGAGAAGGAGACCGAGAAGAAGAAAAGAAGTGGTAAGGGACAAGTATCTCGACGCCCTTCTCGACAAAATCAGCTCTCACCTAGGTACGAAGATCGACGTAAAAGGCACAGGGGCAGTGAAAAAACTAGAGATCGAATACTATTCAGATGAAGATCTTGAAAGAATAGCTTCTATTATAATGGGAGGGGATCTCGATTGACTAAGGAACTGATAACCTATATTGTAAATGCCTTTACGACTAGCTCCTTTAACGGCAACGCAACTGGAGTTGTCATAGATTCTGTCGGGCTTACAGATGAAGAGATGGAATCCATCGCCAAAGATCTAAAGCAACACGAGACGGTGTTTATAAAACAGATGGATGTAAACAGGTATTCCACTAGGTTTTTCACCCAGGATGGAGAGATAAACCTATGTGGTCATGCAACCATTGCCACATTTTATGCATTGGCAAAAGAAGAATATATAACCCCAATAGAAAGAGGAAAAGTGGACATCATTCAACACTCTCGTCTTGGGAAAATCCCAGTAGAAATCGACTACAAAGATGGCGATGTGCTTGGAGTGAGCATGCTACTTGAAGCAGAAGATCTAGAAACTTCTGTAACCAAGGATGAAATGGCGAAAATCCTTAAAATATCAAAAGAAGAAATCGACTTAGGAGGTAAAAATCTACCGATCAAGAAGCTTACATCTGGAATTTGCGACATAGTCGTGCCGATAAAGGACAGAAAAACACTTTCGAAAATAGAACTAGACTATGAAATGGCGAAAGAATTAACGAGAAGAGAAGAAGCCCTATCAATCCTAGCACTAACTACAGAGGACTATAAAACCGTCTATTCCCGTACATTCTCACCAGGACTGGGAATAGAAGAAGAGCCAGCATCAGGCACATCAGCCCTAGCATCCTTAAAATATCTAAGAGATTTAGGACTTGCAAAAGACGAAATAGAATCCATCCAAGGTACAAGCTTTGGAAAGATAGGAAGTGCCACAGCAGAATATATAGAAGAAAGTGGAAAGATAAAGATAACAGGAAGAGGATTTGTATTTTTAACGGGAGTGCTAAAGATATGACAAACAGAGAACTTAGACGTCTTAAGACCAAGAGGAAAAGAAGGTTTGTCTTCGTAGTTTTTATAATGCTTGTGCTATTTTTTACAGCAAGATCCATTTCTAATGCCAATCGTCTGATAAAGATAAAGACCAACGACATATCCTACATGGAATTTATAAAATTTAAAGAAGACACGCTAAACAAGACATCAACCCCAAGAATCATAAGGAAGATGTCATCAGCAGTGGAATCCATAAAGGGCAAACCATCAACAAAAGACGCATCAGATACAGGAAATATAAACGTGCTAAATATATATTTCAAAGACAACACAAAGATTGAAATACTTAGGAAGAACTCCTTTGTTTCAATAGATGGAGTCTGGCACAAGATCCAAGGCTCCTCAGCAAATAAATTCGATAGACTATTTGAGGAATACAGTGAATAGGAGGAAAAATTGAAAATACTATCAGCAGGACCAACATCCATATCCAAAGAAGTAATGGCAGAAATGGGCAAGATTCACACAAATCCGGACCTCGACCCAAGTTACACAGAGTTTCACAGAAACGTAGAAAAGAAGATCTCCAAGATACTTAAAACAGACGCCACATCATTTTTGATGTTAGGAGAAGCTATAATGGGGCTGGAAGCAGCAGTAATAAACATAGTAGATAAGGGCGATAGAGTCCTAGTACTTCACAACGGCTACTTCGGCAAGGGATTTTCAGAATACGTCGAAGACGTAGGAGCAACACCTGTAGAATTGAAATTTGACTACAGAAGAGGAATCGCCGTAGAAGAACTAAAAAAATACCTAGAAAAAGATAGCGACTTCAAAGCAGCCACATTTGTCCATTGCGAAACACCATTTGGAATCACAAACGACATCGAAAAGATAGGCAAACTCTTAAATAGTTATAACATACTCTCAATCGTTGACTCAGTAAGTGGAATCGGAGGAGAAGAAATAGATTTTGACGAGTACAAACTAGACGTGTTAATAGGAGGATCACAAAAGGTACTATCAGCACCGACAGGACTAACGACAATCACCCTATCAGAAAGGGCAAAAGAAGAAATCGCAAAGAAAAAAGTAGCATCCTACTACTTAAACTTCAAGAACTTCTACGATTACAAAGACGCAGCCTTCGCATTTCCATACACAATGAACGAAAACTTGGTCCACGCAATGGATGTGGCAGTTGGCAAAGTACTATCAAGAGATACGGTAGCCCTACACAGAAAATATGCAGAAGCAACGAGAACAGCAGTAGAAAACGCAGGCCTTGAGCTATATGCAAAAGACCACTACGCAAACACAGTAACCACAGTGCTACTACCAGAAGGATATGACGCACTTAAACTGCTTGAAAAAATGAGAGAAAGAGGCATCATAATCTCGGGAGGAATGGCAGAAATCCTTCACACAGCCTTTAGAATAGGACATATGGGCAACAATATAGATTTTTACGACTTCAAAGAAATGTTCAAAAACTTGGACGAAGTGCTAGAAGAGATGCAAGTACCGATGAAGGGAAGTCTGGAAAAAGAATTTGTAAAAGCGATAGAAAAATAAAATAAAAAGAAAAATTTTAAGCTCAAGGGAATCCCTTGGGCTTTTATTTTTTTGAGGATATAGACGTCAGTATACAAAATATCTTTTACAAAAATAAGATTATTTTCTCGACAAGTATGGCTATAAATCAATATTTTACATGACTAGAGTATAAAAATATTATTTTATTATATTTTTCTTATGAATCTTGTGCTATAATTTAATTATAGTTTTCTTATATATCTTTAAAATTTACATAAGAAAAAATAAAAAACAGGAGGAAATTTATGAAAAATAAGTTTTTAAGAAATGTATGTATGTCATTGGCTATGATGGCACTTGTTGCAGGTATTTCTGGTTGCAGCAAAGACAATGCTGGAGCTGATAAAGCTGGAGCTAGTAACGGCGAAGAAAAGGTAATAAGAGTTGGATGTGAAGCTACAACACCAGGCTGGATTCAAACTGATAAAGATGGCAAACTTACAGGATATGATTATGAAGTTTGGCAAGAAATTGGCAAGCGTACAGGATATAAAATTGACTACAAAGTTATGGATTGGGACGGAATGTGGCCAATGCTTGAAGACGGTCGTCTAGATACAGTTGGAGAACAAATTTCAATGACTGATGAAAGAAAAGAAAAATACGAATTTACTGAACCATATGCTTACAACTACTATTGCTTGATATCTGCAAAAGATAATCCTGAATTAAACACACTTGATGATTTAAAAACAGGTATGACTATTTCTTGCGAAACAAATTCAAGTGATGAAGTTATTGTAGACTCATTAAATAAAAAATATGGAATAGAATTAAAGCCTATGTACTATAGTGGTATGTCTGTAAAAGACGTAGCATTAGGAAGATGTGACTTATGGCCAAGAGCTGAAACTTCTTCAATGATTACTGTTAAGGAAATGGACAATCTAAAGATTTTGGGAGTAACAGATATACTTGAAACAAACGCATATCCATTTGCAAAAACTGAAAAAGGCAAAGAACTTGCAGCATTAGCAAGCAATGCCATCAAAGAAATGAAAGAAGATGGCACATTAAAAGAACTTTCTGAAAAATGGTTTGGTATGGATATCACTACACCAGATCATAAATAATGGGAAAGTATCATGGAATTTAGTATAGAAGTATTTAGTGCGATATTAAAAGTCATCCCTTTAACATTGGGGATGACTATCATTTCTTTTGTATTAGCACTTATAATAGCTGTTTTAATAGCTGTTGTTGACTATTATAAAATCCCGGTTTTAAATCAAATTCTTGAGCTATATGTTTCCTTTTTTAGGGGAACACCTTTAATTCCACAATTATTTTTGTTGTACTTTGGGATACCTACATTTGTTCCTGCATTGAGAAGTATACCTGCTTTATATATATGTATAGTTGGACTTACGCTTAATGCTGCAGCATATATGAAGGAAGTAGTTAGAGGAGCTATTTTATCAGTTCCAAAAGGTCAAAGAGAAGCTGCATATGCCCATGGTATGTCTAGCATGCAAACCATGTTTAAGGTAATACTTCCTCAAGCAGCTATGGTAGCAATACCTTCACTATTTAACAATCTTGTAGATATTTTAAAGGGAACATCAGTTGCATTTACCATAGGAGTCATGGAAATGACAGCAGTTGCAAATTTAAGAGCTGCAGTAACATTTAATTATTTTTCAGCATATATAACATTAATGCTTATGTATTGGTTAATAGTATTCCTAATGGAAAGAGCACAAAAGATAATAGAAAAGAAAAATATGGTATGGAATGTTAGGTAGGTTAAAATGATAAAAATTGAAAATCTAAGCAAAAGTTTTGGAAATAATCGAATTTTAAAGGGACTTAATTTAACTGTAAATAAAGGAGAAGTTGTATCTATAATTGGAACATCTGGAACAGGAAAATCTACATTTTTAAGATGCCTTGACTATCTTGAAAAACCAGATTCTGGAACCATAACAATCGGCGATGTTACTCTCGATGCAGAAAAAGCAACTAAACAAGATATAGAAAAATTAAGACTTAAATCAGCAATGATTTTTCAAAACTATAATCTATTTTTGAATAAAACAGTAATGCAAAATGTAACACTGCCATTAATTTCAACCAAGAGATATAGTAAAAAAGAAGCTGAAGAAATAGCACTAAAGTTTTTAAAAAAAGTAGGAATGGCTCATAAAGTAGACAGCTATCCAATTACCCTATCTGGTGGAGAACAACAAAGAGTTTCCATTGCAAGATCAATTGCATCAAGTCCAGAAGTGCTTCTTTTTGATGAACCAACCTCATCACTTGACCCATCTTGGAAACAAGAAGTGCTCGAAGTAATAAGAAGCCTTGCAAACGAACACTATACTATGATTATCGTTACACATGAAATGGAATTTGCCAAAGAAGTGTCCGATAAGATTGTATTTATGAGTGAAGGAATAATAGAAGAAGAAGGAACTCCAAATCAAATATTTAAAAATGCTAAGAGCGAAAAAACTAAAAAGTTCTTAGCTAGGATTAGTCAAACTTCATCTTTCAATGAATTTTTCATCAGAAAATCCTTGAACTATAAAAAGCTTTTACCTCTTTTCAAAGAAGCAGGATTAGATGTAGAACTTGATGAACCTGATCCAAAGGGACTTCTTATGTGCTTTGAATTATTTGACAAGAAATCTAATGAAGTAGTTGGAGCATCTTCAATAATTAGAAACAAAGATATTTATCAAATTAAAACATTTGCAATTTCTAAGCCTTACCAAGGCAGAGGAGTTGGAAGATATCTAATGGATAGTATGGTAGATGAACTTAGAGAATGGGGTGCAAAAAAAGTTTACCTCAATGCTAAAGAGCCTGATTTTTATGAGAAGGTAGGATTTGTCGAATCAGATATTGATGTTAAAGACATTATGTATGATTGTGGAGAATGCGACCACTTAAATAAGAGCTGTTTTCCAAAAACTATGGAACTTTCATTGTAGAAAATTTGTTTTAATAAAAAAATCTCCCAATCAATTGGCATAAATAGTTGGGAGATTTATTTATTAAATAATGTTATGCTATAATAGGTAAGATGGTTAACAATTTAAAAAATAGTGTTAAGGTTAAATAAATTTATTATGAGGTATTAAAAATGATAATGGAAAACTTGGAAAGACTACCAGAGACTTTGGAAGAATTTGAATATATTAAAGGCGCAGCCCAAGGTGAACTTGTAAAACTAAAGGAAAATGGTGTGCCTATTGTCGGCGCATACTGCACATTTTTTCCACAAGAGCTTCCGATAGCTGCTGGAGCTGTGCCTGTATCTCTATGCTCAACTTCAGGAGAAACTATAGGTGAAGCGGAAAAGATTCTGCCAACGAACCTTTGTCCTTTGATCAAAAGTTCATTCGGATTTGCAATTACAGAAAAATGTCCATACTTTTTCTATTCTGATCTAGTGGTTGGGGAAACTACATGCGACGGAAAGAAGAAGATGTATGAATATTTAAAGGAATACAAAGACGTTCATGTTATGCAGCTTCCAAACATGATTTCAAAAGAAGCCATTGCTCTTTGGAAGGCTGAAATCATAAAGATGAAGGAAAAGATTGAAGACAAATTCGAAAAGAAGATAAGCGATGAAGATCTTCGCCACGCTGTAAAGATCATGAATGAATACAGATCTTCTGTTAAGAACTTCTATGAAATTATGAAAGCTGACGAACTTCCTATTACAGGGCTTGAACTTTGGCATGCTTTAAACGGGGCAAACTACTACCTTTATAAGGAAGATGTGCCAGCGATTATGAAAAATCTAAAGGAAGACGTGATTAAAAATTCAAAGAAAATCACCGGCAAGAAGAGGGTGCTTATCACTGGATGTCCTATTGGAGCCGCTACGGAAAAAATAATCGAAGCTGTGGAACAAAAAGATGCTATTGTTGTTTGCTATGAAAACTGTGGTGGTGCCAAGGCTCTCGACAGAAATGTAGATGAAGATGCTGAAGATATAGTTGAGGCAATGGCTGAAAAGTATCTAAACATCGGTTGCGCTTGCATAAGCCCCAACGACAATAGAAAGGAACTTCTAGGAAGGCTTATTAAAGAATTTAAAGTCGACGGTGTGGTGGATATGCATCTTCAAACCTGCACTCCATTCCAATCAGAATCCCACGGAATCAAGACTTTTGTAAATTCTCTTGGCGTGCCATATGTAGCCGTTGAAACAGACTATTCAAATAACGACGTAGGACAGTTAAATACAAGACTTGAAGCATTTGTAGAGATGCTTTAATTTAAGGGGAATTAAGCTCAAAGGAGGAATCTTTTGGGCTTTTTTTGTTTTACTTGTTTTGCAAATACATATTTTTTCAGACATTAGGAGTGAAAGTTTTTTATATGTAGACTTTGTAGCGAAGGCAACCTGCTTCCATTTTATAAGAGTAGACTTACCAACTGCAGTCACCCTGAGCGGAGACGGTGAAACCGTCGAAGTCGAATGGGTCTAACCTCCGAGGACCAAGTCTTTACAAGTGGTTTTTTGTAGAGATCCTTCGAAGCCCTAGCCGAAATCTTTGATTTCG
>CABTWG010000045.1 GCA_902488455.1 uncultured Peptoniphilus sp. | reverse complement strand
ATTAAAAAACTGACCTCCTTTAGTTGGTTTGTTAGTCCAACTTTTGGGGGTCAGTTCACTACAGGGGTTTTTAAATTATAAAAAAAACAGCCAAGTTAATCTTGACTGTTAGTGTTATATTATTTATTTGTCTTTCTTTTCAAGAAGTGTTATTTTTCTCTTTAGGTTTGCGTTGTCTTTTGTAAATTTTGCAACAGATTCTTCCGCCTTTTTAACTGAAGCTTCCATTTCTTTTTTAGATTCTAAAATTTCTTTTAGGCTCGATTTTAGTTCTGCAATTTCTTTTTCTAATTTATCGCTTGTGTTCTTTTCTAATTCTGTTTTAAGATTTTTGTTTTCTGTTTGAAGTGTTTTTAGTTCTTCTTTGATCTTATTAAGTTCAGTGCTGCTGTCAAGATGACTTACTTTGTCCTTTAGACGAGTGTTTTCTTCTTTTAAGAGTTCTATTTCTTTTTTAAGCTTGATATTATCTTTGTTTTGTTCCATTTCAGATAGTTTAGTTGACACTGCTTCTACCCTTGCGTTTAAGCTTTCTATTTTTGAGTTTGTAACTATTGGGAAGTTTTTAATTTGATATTCCATCAAATTAAATAATGTTTCTTTGTTTATGTCGAAGTAAGTTTTGATTTCTGTGGTTATTTGTTTGAATTCATCTGAATTGATCATCTTTTGGTATTCCAGATTGATAGATTTTTTATAAAATTCATAGAACTCTTCCATGCTCTTTGGATCTTCTTTTTGATCTATGCTGTCCACGTATCTATCTGTTATTGCTTTTGCAGTGTTTGCAGAGTATTCTAAGAAGTAAACTTGTAGTTTGGTTACACTCTTTACAAGTTCATATACATGCTTGTAATTCTTTTCTGCATCTTTTAGATAGTTCTTTGCAAAATCTGGCATAGGCATTTCCATCACTTGCTTCATGAATTTGTCGCCAGTTTCTTCAAAGGTCTTCATTAGAAAATCTTTGTTTGGAACTACGAAGTTTAGTTCTTTGTATAGATCCTTTTGAATCTTTATATATGGTTTTACATATTCAAGTACTCCAAGAGTATTTAACATGTCTCTGTATCCTTTTGGCATTGAGTCTATGAATGTGCGTTTGTAGAAATTAAATGTGATTTCAAGACTCTTATCAAAGATTTCCTTTGCCTTGTCTCCAGAATCCTTTACTGAGCCTCTATAAAGTTTTTTGTATAGGGCATACATTTGATCTGCGGCATTGGAAGCTTCTTCCATATAGGTTCTAAGATCCATATTCATTCCCATATCTTTGTTCATTAGCTTCATGAAGCTGTCTAGCTGTTTGTCGTAAAAATCTTTTTGCATTTTAAAAAGTTCTTCATAATAATTAATCATTTTTCTCCCCCTATCGATATTATTATATTGCTAACACTTTAGTATGTCAATTTAATTTTCCGTCACATTACTTATACCCTATTTATTATAAAAAAAATGAGCCGTTTTGGCTCATCATTATCCTCTTATAAAATACATTATTAATACCAAGATTCCAAGTACTATTCTATATATACCAAATATTTTGAAATCGTGTTTCTTTACATATTCTAAAAATTTCTTTATTACTATTAGCGCTACTACAAAACTCACCACTGCTCCGAGAAGGATGGTCATCCATTGGGCAAATGTAAAGCTACTTCCGAGCTTAAATATCTTTAGAACCGTTGCTCCAAGCATGGTTGGTATTGCTAGGTAGAATGAAAACTCTGCCGCTACTACTCTGCTGCATCCTAGGATTATTGCACCGATTATTGTGGCTGCACTCCTTGAGGTGCCTGGTACCATTGCTAGGCATTGGAAAAATCCTATTAAGATAAGTGTCTTTACTGGGATTTCATAGATTGAGTCGTACTTGTTGTTTCTGTCTTTTCCTTCTATAAGTAGGATTATTATTCCGTAAAATACCAGTGCTATTGCCACTGTCACCTTGTTGAATAGATATTTGTCGATTAGATCGTCAAATAGAAATCCTAAAACCGCCGCTGGCAAAAATCCTATGATGATTCTCGCCCATAGGTTTATTGTCTTTACGTCGTAATGTTTTAATTTTTCTTTAAATGTAAAGTTCCTTGCTACTTCTCCGTGTTTTGCTACGAGTTTTTCTGTACTAAATGGGTTTAAGTTTTTAAAGTAGACCCATACAACTGCAAGGATTGCTCCTAGCTGGATGATTACGTTGAAGGCGTTTTGAAATTCCTTTGGAGAAAGTTTTATATATTCTCCTGCTAGGACTAGGTGTCCTGTGGAGCTTATCGGTAAAAATTCTGTAAAGCCTTCTATTATTCCTAAGATTATGGCGTAAATAAATTCCATTATTTTCCTCTTTCCATATCAAAAAACTTGGTGTATTCTCCTCTGAATACGAGCTTGACCGTTCCTGTCGGTCCATTTCTATGTTTAGCGATTATTACTTCTCCGACATTTGGTTCTTCTGACTGTTCTTTGTTGTAATATTCATCTCTATATAGAAACATTACAACGTCGGCGTCCTGCTCTATTGCTCCTGATTCTCTAAGGTCAGATAGGATCGGTCTATGGTCTGCTCTCATTTCAGGTGCACGAGAAAGTTGTGAAAGTGCAACTACTGGAACTTCCAAATCTTTTGCCAAGGCTTTTAGTGCTCTTGAAATCTTAGAGATTTCCTGTTGTCTTGATTCGTTGTTTCCACCGACTTCCATTAGTTGTAGGTAGTCTATTACCACTAGATCTAGTCCTCTTTCCATTTTGAGTCTTCTGCATTTCGCCTTTAGTTCTACCGGCGTGATTCCCGGTGTGTCATCTATTTCTATATCCAGTGCTGAGATTGTTGGCATGGCTGAGATGACCCTTGTCCATTCATCATCATTTAACTTTCCACTTATTATCTTTGATAGGTCGATGTGGGTGTAGGAGGAGATAATTCTCTGAGTTAGCTGATGTTTACTCATTTCAAGTGAGAACACTGCCACCTTTGCCTTTGCTTTTTCTGCTGCGTTTGTCGCCATATTTACCATAAGCGCTGTCTTACCCATTGATGGTCTTGCTGCGAGAAGCACTAGGTCTGACTTTTGTAGTCCAGAAAGTTTCCTGTCGAGATCTAAAAATCCTGTTGTTACTCCTGTAAGAGAGTTTGGGTTGTTGGCTCTCTTTTCCATTTCCTTAAAGGATTCAACTAGCACTTCTTTTAGATGAACGAGACCTTTTTTATTTGAGGCTTCGTTTATTCTAAAGATGGAGTCCTCTGCGCTTTCCATTACTTGGATGGCTGTTGCTTCTTTTGAATAGCCCATTGCAAGGATCTTATCTGCAGCGTCGATTAAACTTCTAAGGGTGCTCTTTTCTTTTATTATCTCGCAGTAGTACTTGGTATTTGAAACTGCAGCTACAGAGCTTGTCACGTTGGCAAGGTATTCTATTCCTCCTGCTGCTTCGAGATTTCCCTGCCTCTTTAGTTCTTCTGACACTGTTACCATATCGCTTGGTTCATTTCTTGTATCTAAAGCAAGAATTGCCTCATAGATCATCCTATGAGGCTCAATATAAAAATCATCTGTTTTTAGACTTTCTGTCACCACGTTTATTGCATCTTTTGAAAGAAGCATGGCACCTACTACAGAAACTTCCGCCTCTTCTGAGTATGGAGGGATTTTTAAATCCATATTATCACCTGATGCCTTCTACTACAACTTTAAGCTTAGCAGATATATCTTGGAATAGTTTTACTTCTACTGTGTGGATTCCTTCTGTCTTTATATTTTCACTTAGAACTATCTTTCTCTTATCAAGCTTTTCTCCAAATGCATTTTTCATTTCATCTGCTATATTTTGAGAAGTTATAGCTCCAAATAGTCTTCCGTTATCTCCTGCTTTTACCTTTAGCACAATTTTTTCTGATTCAAGTCTCTTCTTAAATTCCATTGCGTCTTGTCTATTCTTATCTTCTTCAGCTTGAAGTCTTTTTTGTTCTTCTTTCCACTTAGCTAGGTTTTCTTCTGTAGCTTCTATGGCTATCTTCTTTGGAAATAAAAAGTTCCTTGCATATCCGTCTTTTGCATCGGTAAGTGTTCCGGCTTTTCCTAAATTTTTATCGTCTTTTAATAGAATTATTTTCATTTTTCCACCTCGTCTAAATATTTTTCAACTGCATCTACAAGTATACTTTCTGCTTCGTCTATATCATTTGTTTCAATCTGTGCTCCAGCCATGTTTAGATGGCCTCCACCGCCTATTTTTTCAAGGACAAGTTGTACTGAAAAGTCTCCTCTCGATCTTCCAGATATATGAATCTTATCGTTTTTGCGAGTGAGCACAAAACTTGCTTCGATTCCATTTATTCCAAGTAGCTCGTCCGCCGCTTGAGCAGCTATTAAAACAGAGTTTTCAGAATCTCTATCTAGCCTTGATATGGCTATGTTTTTGTGGATGATCTTAGTTCCGTGGACAACTTCTGCCTTCGAAACCAATGTGTCTAAATCATTTTTAAATAGACCTTGTACTCTGAACATGTCTGCTCCTGCCCTCTTTAGGATTGAAGCAGCTTCAAAGGTCCTAACTCCTGTTTGGAATGTAAAGTTCTTTGTATCTACAACTATACCACTCATTATCGCATCGGCTTCAAAGTGAGATAGGTTTAAGTTATCGCTCATATACGCAAGTATTTCTGTCACAAGCTCACAGGTTGAAGATGAATAGGGCTCAATATATGTGAGCACTGGAGATTCAACGAACTCCTTGGATCTTCTATGATGGTCTATTACCACTATTTGATCCGTCTTTTCCGTAAGTTCTGGTAGCTCCGTCATGGATGGCCTGTGATTATCCACCATTATTAATAGTGAATGGCGATTTATCTTTGCTAGAGCTGTTTCGTGATTTATTATATGTTTAGCTATCTCTGGTGCTTCTTCTTTAAGTCTCGCAAGGAGATTTTCGATAGATGGATTGGATTCTGATAGAACTATATATCCATTTTTATTTCTATTTATAACTGCACGAAGCACTCCTATTGCCGCACCGATTGCGTCCATATCTGGGTTTGCATGACCCATTATAAGGATGTCGTCAGTTGCATCTATAAGTTGTCTAAGGGCAATACCTATTACCCTTGCCTTAACCTTGTTTCTCTTTTCAACAGCTTTGGATCTTCCTCCGAAAAATTCGTAGGAGTCCTCAACCTTTACCACCGCTTGGTCTCCTCCACGTCCTAGTGAAATGTCAAGTGCAGTTTCCGCTTCATTTGCAGCTTCTTTTAGATTTCTAACAGGGCTTGATACACCTATTGAAAGAGTGACAGGAATGGTGTTTCCTCTCTTGAGTTCGCGAAGGTCGTCAAGTAGGTCAAACTTTCTATCTTTAATTTGGCTAAATCCAAAGTTAGAAACTACAACCAAGTAGTTCCCATCATCCATCTTTGCAATGAGTCCATCGAGTTCATCGAAATATGCTCTTATTATAGAGTCGATCTCTGCAAGAAGGATCGGTCTTTGATTTTGTGGCGTAGAATCCATGACTTCATCGTAGTTATCTATCTCTACCTTTAGAACCATTGGTGTGGTATCAGCTATGATCTTTTCAAGCTCTGCAGTAGATGAGTTGTCCACCATAAAGAAAACTCTTATATATTCTCTGCCACTTTCTTGAGATTTAACTTCTGAAGAGTTTGTAAATATATTGTAGTCGTGATCTTTAAATCTCATTTCGAAATTTACATAGTCACTTTCTGAATCTACAAAGATATCAGTCATAAGATCTTTTATATCTTCGCCCATGATTTCTTCGTCAAACAGCTCTCTATAGAGGGAGTTGTACCAGAGAATCGTCCCATGTTCATCTGTGATAACCAGTGGGAAAGGCATGTTAAAGATCGCTTTTTTAGTGATAGAATCAAAATCTTCTGAAATTGCTTCGATATATTTTTTTGAAGCATCGTTCTTATCCTTTACCTTTTTATAGGATGTAAAAAGAATGTATAGGAAGACTAAGAATAATATACCTCCAATGATTGGTTTGAAATAAGAAGCCACACCGATAGCTATAATAGAAAATATAAGCACAAGCTTAAAATCTTCTAGATTAAAATATTTATCATTCATAGAAAATTCGGTAACCTCCTAATATTTAGAATTGAATCTATAAAACCGATGATTACTGCTATTACCTGAGTCCATACAAATAACATCATGGACAGGATCACAAACCCTTGGATAAATTTACCCATCTTCATTCTGTTCATATAGAATTTAAGGACGCTTACTCCTTGTATAAACATAGAAAAAAGTAGTATCGCCTTTATGTTAAAACTAAGGGTCTCCATATTTTTTAAGACCAAGTCCATAATCACAATTACAAAAGCCATAACGATAGTATATGATCTAGGCATCCTAAAGTATTCAAATGGGCCTCCATAAGGAACGAGTTTTCCACTTGAAATAATCGCCCTAGCTGACTTGTTGTAAGTTATATAGGATAGAAGCATCGAAGTCACTACCATGATAGATGGAATGAGTCTTACGCTATTTCTAAAGCTAAGGATAAGAGCTGCCTTCATATCTTCGAACTGATGAGTGTTTAGCCCTGCATTTTTAAAGATCATCTCAGCATTTTGTATATAGTTATTTATGCTCTCTTCAGATAGAAGAGTTTCGCCGCTTATGCCCATTGCGTACATGATCATAATCCCAGCCACAAAAGTGATGGTTCCACCTGCAATGATTGTATAGTGGCTTCTTATCTTACTTGTCATCATATAGTGAAGAACCAGTATAAGTGGACCACAAATAGTAAATAGAAATACTCCAAATGGTGGATTTAAAAGTCCAACTCCTAGACATGCCATTCCAAAGTACAAGATAGATTTTATTATTGAATCCTCGTAAGCATAGGTCAAGAATCTATGTGGAATGAAAAATATCGTTGGAGGAAAAATTATCGAAAGTATTCCTAAACTAAGTCCTTGTAAAAAAAGTATTAATGTCTTGTTTGTTTTATTCATAATATTCTCCAAGTATAATTTTAACACAAAACACTAAATAATTAAATTTACAAAATAAAGATGAAGCGTAGAATGAAATCAGTATACAAATCCAAATAAAAAACGCCTTGGCAAAACCAAAGCGTAAAATAATTATTCGTAAGTAAAGCCGTAACCTTCTACTTCAGTTACATTAGAAACATACATAAATGCATCTTTATCAGTCTTTCTAATAAATTCTTTAAGTTTAACATAGTCGCTCTTATTTACAACAGTTACTATAATAGTTCTGTCTTCCTTTTGGTAGCCCCCCTTTGCTTCATAAAGAGTAGATCCTCTATAAAGGTCCACAAGGATGAACTGATTAATCTCTTCAACCTTTTTAGTAACAATGGTGATGTGGTACTTGGTGTCAAAACCTGCTATCATTCTGTCAATAACGGTACTATTTATAAATGCACCAAGAAGAGCATACATACCAAGTTTAGGACCGTATAAAAGAGCAGCAAGTACTGTAACTACACCGTCACTCATGATAAGCCCTTGACCAAAAGAAAATCTGGTATAAGTTTCAACTATCTTAGCCACGATATCCGTACCACCGGTGCTGGCACCTTGGTTAACAACGATACCTATACCAACAGCTTGGATAAAGATACCGAAAATTAAATTTATAAATATATCGCCTTCTACAATAGATCCGCTAAGAGGGACTATAACTTCTAAAATCCTTAAAAAAACTCCCAGGGAAATGGAAGCATACACAGTATAAAATCCAAAGTCCGCGCCGATAAAAATAAAACCTATGACAACTAATATGGTATTAAGAGCGGTCAGTATGTATGGTACTGGTATGAACGGGAACAAATGGTTTATTTCTATAGAAAGACCAGACGTTCCTCCAACTGCCAAAGAGTTTGGAACCAAGAAAAAATGTAATCCTACAGCAACAAGAATTACACCTATGTTTACGAATAAAAATCTTTTTAAATTGAAACTTGATTTCATGTCATATCACCTCACTTTGATTATAACAAATTAAACATATCACTACAATGAAAAAGTACTTTATTAAGACTCCAATTGAAAAAAAGCATAAGTCGTGATAGAATAAAGTTGACCTTATTGAGAGGCAGAAGAGTGAATGGGCACATTGACACTGCCAGCAACCTTTAAAAGGTGCTAAATCCCACGGGAGACCGAAAGATAAGTAACGCAAGCTCCCTTTTTTGGAGCTTTTTTTTATTTCGTAAGGTTAATATTAATATAGAGGTGAAGTATGAGTAAAAAATGGCTTTTTACATCAGAATCAGTAACAGAGGGACATCCTGACAAAGTATGTGACCAAATCTCAGATGCAATCCTTGACGCAATCCTTGCAGAAGATAAGAACGCAAGAGTAGCATGCGAAACCATGGCATCCACAGGAATGGTCGTAATCACAGGAGAAATATCTACAGAAACATATGTAGATTTTACACAAATCGTAAGAGACACGCTAAAAGAAATCGGATACGACAGAGCGAAGTACGGCTTCGACGCAGATACCTGCGCAGTGCTATCAGCAATCAAGGATCAATCCCCGGACATAGCAATGGGCGTAGATAGATCCGAAGACCAAGAGGACCTAGACAGACTAGGAGCAGGAGACCAAGGACTAATGTTTGGATTTGCTTGCGACGAAACAGAAGAACTAATGCCACTACCAATATCACTAGCTCACAAACTATCTAAAAAATTAGCAGAAGTAAGACACGAAGGAACCCTTGACTATCTAAGACCAGATGGCAAGACCCAAGTGAGTGTGGAATACGAAGACAACGTGCCAAAGAAAATACACAACATCGTAATCTCCACCCAACACTCACCAGAAGTGGACCTAGAAACCATAAGACAAGACATGATAGAGCATGTAATAAAACCCGTAGTAGACGAAAAACTAATCACAGAAGACACAGAAATCTTCGTAAACCCAACAGGTAGATTCGTAATCGGAGGACCAATGGGAGACGCAGGACTAACAGGAAGGAAGATCATCGTCGACACCTACGGCGGATACGCAAGACACGGCGGCGGAGCATTCTCAGGGAAAGATCCAACAAAGGTTGATAGATCCGCATGCTACTACGCAAGATACATCGCGAAAAATGTTGTAGCAGCAGGACTAGCAAAGAAATGTGAAATCGGACTAAGCTATGCAATAGGAGTAGCAAAACCAACATCAGTAATGGTTGACACATTTGGCACAGGAGTATTTGACGATAACAAACTAGAAGAAATAATACTAAAACACTTCGACCCAAGACCAGCAGCGATCATAAAAGAACTAGACCTAATCCGTCCAATCTACAAACAAACAGCAAGCTACGGCCACTTCGGAAGAGAAGACCTAGACCTACCATGGGAAAAGACAGATAGAGTAGAAGTATTAAAAGAATATTTAAAATAATTTAAATTGATTTAAATTGATTTAAAGAATTAAGGTTGCCAATGAGCAGCCTTTTTTATTGAAAAAGATTATAAATGTTCATTTGCAAAGATTGCTCTTCGGAGGTTAGACCCATTCGACTACGACGGCAAAGCCGTCTTCGCTCAGGGTGACTGCAGTTGGAAGGGCTATTGTAGCGGAAGAAAGGAGCTTCCATCAACCTTAATACTACATTCTATCAACTTAGGCGTTAGCCGTACGATAAAATAAACTTCAATTCATCTTTGTAGTGGAAGCATTCTGCTTCCACAGCCGGGCAGTCGAGTTCTGCAAATCAGCCTT
>CABTWG010000044.1 GCA_902488455.1 uncultured Peptoniphilus sp. | reverse complement strand
TTTTAAGTCTTCTTTGTTCATTTCTCTTTCTACCAATAAGTGCCATAATGGTTTATAAGAAATTGCCATATTATTACCCCTTATCCGTTTTATTGTTAAGATATATTATATCATAAATAGGCTGATAAGTCACTTTAGCCTATTTTATACTTGTGCTTGTGTTAGTATTTATTGAGATAGTCCTTGTTTTTTTCCTTGTCTCACTTGGAACTGCTCTAAATCGTTGGAATAAAATGGAACCGCTGGAGTCGAAGGAGTATAGACTACATTCAACCTTTTCTTTCAACTGGCCTCACCGTATTCGAGATCCCTCGACTGCCTCTCAGGGTGACTGCAGTTGTGATGGTAGTCTTGTGCATTTCCAAAGAATGAGCATTGAGAGGGCTGATTTGCAGAACTCGACTGCCTCTCATGGTGACTGCATTTGAAAAATAAAAAAATAATAGGCATAACCTATTATTTTAATACTTTTACTACTGATGATTTTAAATATACTTCTCCTACGCCGTCGATTCTTCCTAGGATATCGTGGCCGTCGTGGAGTTCATCTAGTATTTTTATTCTCTTTGCGCGACTTCCTCTTTTCAATGTGTCTTTTCCAATTTTTAGATCTCTTATTGTGATTACATCGTCGCCTTCTTGTATTTCATTTCCTGCTGAATCGAAGATTTTCATCGACTCTATTGTGTGTTCCGTCCATTCTTTTCCACATTCTGGGCAGTTATATGTCATTCCGTCGTGGTAGGCATATTCGCTGCCGCAATAAATACATTTATCCATTTTCCCTCCGATTATTTTTATTCTTAACAGGATTTTCTACAAATCCTTTTTACAGTCTAATCTTATAGGTTTAAACTTACAAAGTCAATCTTTGAAGTATTCGTCCACTTTGTAAAAATCGCCTTTCGGTGCGATGACTAGGAGTTTATCTCCAGACATAAGTTTCGTATCGCCGTTAGGCACGATTTTTTCTGCTCCTCTTTCTATTTCCACAATCATTAGATTTACTGGGAAGGAGATATCTTTTATGAGTTTGTCTTTTAATTTTCCGTTTTCTGAGACGTTATACTCATACATTTTGTAGCTGGTCTTATCTTCTGTGACTTCATCTCCTTGAGCTTTTATGATTCCATCGTAAAGGGATTCATAGATTGGAGGATTTTCCATTAGCTCTGCCACCAAGAATGATACCATCGCCGCTGTGGTCAAAAATATTAAATGGGCAAATGATCCTGTCATCTCACTGACAAGTAGGATACTCATTATCGGCGCTCTTACCACGGATGTTAGCACTCCACACATGCCGAGGATTACAAAGTTTACATAGAATTCTTCCGGCACTTGTCCTTTAAAAAGATAGTAAACGAGTGCTCCTGTAACTCCGCCGATGACTAAGACCGGCAAAAATATTCCGCCCTGTGCTCCGGAGCCGTAGCTGGTCCAGGTGAATATTAGTTTAAACACCAAGATTTGTAATAGAAACATAAATGGCAGCCTTGTTTTTGCGATTTCTTCCAACACTCCATGACCTCCACCTAGGACTTCTTTTATTGTGTAGCCCAAGATCGCAGATATTACTAGTGCTATTAAGATTCTTACAAAGAGTGAATCGAGTTTTTTATATAGCTTTTGTGAACCGACTAGTCCTTTGTTAAATATAACTCCTACGATTCCAGAAAATATTCCGATGATGATGCCGATATATATTTTGTTAAGTGGAAGGTATTGTACAAATCTAAATGATAGGGATGGTTCAAAGCCCATGATTGTGTAGGATACATAGTTTGCTATTACAGATGCGATGATACATGGCACGAGAATAAATCTTGAAAAAGATTTGTGCACTTCTTCCAGTGCGAAAAGTGTGCCGGAGATTGGTGCGTTAAACGCTGCTGCAAGTCCTGCCGATGCTCCTGCTGTAACCATGAAGCTCATCTCAACTTCGTCTCTTTTTAAAATCTTGCCCATGACTTTTCCGATGGAGCCACCGAGCTGGATGCTTGGACCTTCTCTTCCGAGGCTTAGTCCCGCAAATGCTCCTAGGGATCCTCCCACAAGTTTAGAGACTATGGTCTTGTTTTCATCCATATCGAAACGACCGATGACCTCTCCTCTTATCTGTGGAATTCCGGAACCGCCGCTAAGGGGTGCCCACTTCAAAAGTTTTGTAATTATAATTGCAAATATTGGAAAGCCGATTAAGATTGCAAGTATCGCCCTAGTCGATCCGTCGAAGAAAATATATCTATACTTTTCCAAAGACGCTAGAATAAATCTATATAGAACTGAGATAAGTCCTGCGAAGATTCCTACGATTATTCCGTCGAGAAACATCCGTGCAACTTGACGACCTTCAAATTTATTTTTTAAAAAATCCATTATACACCTCTATTTTATTATACAATGAATTACTCTTCTGTAAAAGTTAGATTGATTTTTCTGTTATAATATAAGGGGGTAGTATGATTAGAGGAAAGAATGTATACATGAGTGCTATTACTCTTGACGATGCAATGAGTTTTAGAAATCATAAGGAGCACGAAGACAAAAGGCTTCGTTATTACAATTTTAAACCTATGACAAGGACTGATGTAGAGCGTTGGTACAAGGAGAAGATCTCTCTTAGAAACACATACTACTACACCATAAATGTAGGCGATGAGAGGATTGGATTTATCTCCCTTAAAAATATAAATACTCGCTTTAAATCTGCGTCCTTTGGAATTTCCATCGGAGCAGACTACACAGAGAAGGGCTACGGCAGAGATGCTATGGAGACCATGATCGATTACTATAGAAAACTCGGAATTAAGAAATTTTACCTAAGAGTACATACGGACAATGTTCGCGCCTTAAATCTCTACAAAAGCCTTGGATTTGAAAAAATCTTTACCTGGTATACAACTTTGCCAAAGGAAATACTACCATTTGTCGAAAGAAAAGACAGAATTAACATACTTGGAATCAACTTACACAGATATTATTTAATGAAAAAAGTGGTGCTATGATTAAATATAAAAAAACAGAAAAAGATCTCGGTTACACGATAATCGAAAATATATTTATAAATGACTTTATGCCTTCCGCTGACGGTGCATTTGTAAAAGTCTATCTGATGGGACTTAAACTCCTTCAAGAAAACAAGGGAGACTCAACCACAGAAAAGAATTTAGCGGATATCTTAGGCATGACGGAATCGGATATTAGAAGAGCATATAAATATTGGAGCGATCTTCAAATCGTGGAGATCGACGCAGAAGGCGAAGAAAATATCTACAGCTATGTAAATTTAAAAGAACTATATATAGACAATATTTGGAATGTGGCGCCGGCGCAAAATGATGTCAGCGACCTACTGGACAATTCAAGGGTGGCAGAATTCTTCTCAAATATAGAATTCTATCTTAGAAAATCTATTTCGTCTTCAGAAAAGATGAATATCTACAACTGGACTTCCATCTACAATATGCCTCTATTTATGATTGAGGAAGCCTTTTACTTCGCATCGGAAATCCGTGGAGTCTATGCGATTAAATATGTTGAGAAGATCGTGCTTAACTGGGCGGACAAAAACATAAGGACCTTGGAAGATCTGGACGAATACAATAGAACCCACGAAGAAAAATACTTCAGATACAATAAGATAATGAAAGCAATTGGACTTTCAAAGAAAGAATTCAACAAGTATGATTTCGAAATGATCAACTCCTGGTACGACGACTTCAGTGACGAAATGATCATGGAAGCAGCATCGAAGGTGGTAAATGTAAAATCGCCTTCAGTTGCATACGTAAATGGAGTCATAGAAAATTGGCGTAAAAAGGGATACAAGACCCTCGATGAGGTAAGAAGCGAAAAGAAACCTCCAAAGGTAAATATAAAGAAGAACTTCACCAGCACCAACCATCAAACTTCTAAATATTCAAAGGAAGAACTAGAAAATATTGCAAGACAGAAGATGATGGATGCGATGAAGAAGATAAACAGGTGATATTATGAACGTGTATAGAAAGATTGGAGAATACTACGAAAATCTTAGGGAAGAAAACGAAAGAGAACTTGAAAATAGAAAGAAGTTTCTCTACGAAAGCATCCCTGAGCTTAAGGATGTGGACTCTGAAATAAAATCATTGGGGATAAAGGCTGCGCTTATGTCCATAGAAGGACAAGAAGTCGATATCTACAAGAAGAGAATCGAAGAACTGTCTGACTTTAAAAAAGAACTCCTAGTGGCTCACAATATTCCAATAGATTTTCTAGATCCAATATACAGTTGCAAGGCTTGCAAGGATACTGGAATTTTACCCGATGGCAAGAGATGCAGCTGTTTTGATAAAAAAGTGGTCTCAACCCTTTACGAGAGCTCGAATTTAAAATATAGCATGGAAACAGAAAATTTTGAGACATTTAATATAGAGAAATTTTCAAACGATGTCTATATAGAAGGACTTCCGAGCCCGAGGGAAAACATGAATCTCATCCTTGATCTATGTTGGGGATTTATAAAGAACTTTGAGGACAGAAGTTTTTCAAACCTACTTTTCTATGGTGCAACTGGACAGGGAAAGACATTCCTGCTTAACTGTATCGCAAGAGAGATCCTAGATTCTGGTCACAGTGTGGTGTATCAAACATCTTGGGAACTCTTTGACTTCTTGGAAGAGAGAAGATTTAGAAGGGATGATAACTTTGATGAAAATAAATTCAAAGCCCTACTTAGCTGCGATCTTTTGATCATAGATGATTTGGGAAGTGAGTTTAGCAGCAAACTTGTAGCGGCGGAACTTTTTAATATTATAAATTTAAGACTTTTATCCGGAAAGAAATGTCTATTTTCAACGAACCTTGATCCAGAAGAGCTGGCATCCACATATTCAGATAGAGTATTTTCAAGGGTCTTTGAAAAGTTTATACCTATTAAATTCTACGGAAAAGATTTGAGATGGGAGTGATTTTGTGAGCAGAGTACTAATATGCGACGACGAAACTGCAATAGCAGATATTATAAAATTTAATTTAACGAGAGAAGGCTACGAAGCCGACACATGTTCAAATGGAGAAGAGTGTCTAGAGATTTTAAAAGAAAATGAATACGATCTACTTATCTTAGACGTGATGATGCCTAAGCTAGATGGATTTGAAACCTTAAGAAAGCTTAGAAAATTTAGCTACATCCCTGTCATAATGCTAACTGCAAAAGATGACGAAGTGGATAGAGTCCTAGGCCTTGAGCTTGGTGCAGATGACTATGTTGTAAAACCATTCTCCATGAGGGAGCTTATCGCAAGGGTGAGGGCGAACCTTAGAAGAAGAGAAGTTGAAGTTAAGGTTGCAGAATCAGAAGAAGAGGAAATTATGGAAAGAGGAGATCTTGAAATAGATCTTGAACGCTACCTTGTGAAAAAACGTGGCAAGACCATAGAGCTTACCCTTCGTGAGTTTGAACTTCTAAAGTTTTTGGCACAGAACGAAGGCAAGGTATTTTCAAGGGAAGAGCTTCTATCTTCTGTGTGGGGATATGAATATTTCGGCGACATTCGTACAGTGGATGTAACAGTGAGAAGGCTTCGTGAAAAGATCGAAGACAAGGACAAGGACTACCGTTACATAGTAACAGTACGTGGCGTTGGATATTATTTTGGTGGATAATGTTTAAAAGTATAAAATTTCGATTGATCGGACTCTACTTTGTCCTAGTTTTAATCGTGCTTTCAATAGTTGGTACATTTATACTGAACAGATTGGAATTTGAACAGATTGACAATATAAAGGACGAGATGGTCAAATCCTGCGACTCATTTATCGGGGCAGGATCAGATATTTTTTCAAAAGATAATTTAGATGAAGAAGAAGTAAATAAACTCATGGAGGTATGGTCATTTCCTTCCTACGTTAGCGCATTTGTGGTAACAGATAGCGATTCGCCTAGGATTATTGCCACATCATCTTCAGTGGATACAAAGGAACTAAATTCAGTAAACGCACTTAACTATCCACTTTTAGATCCATCCCTACTTCTCGGATCATTCCAAGGAGATAAGAAGGATCTACTGGTGGAAGACGTGAATCGTTCCTCAAACACATTACACTATGCGGCGCCTATAGTGGGACAAAATTCCGAAGTGCTTGGATCTCTATACATGGTTGCCAACCTTTCGTCAGTGTATTCAGTCTTGGGATATGCGAGATCCATATTTATTTCTGCGGTAGCGGTGGCACTTGCAATTACATCTGTAATGGCATACTTCATGGCTAGCTCCGTAACTAAGCCCATCAAGGAACTTACTGTATCGGCTAAGAAGATGAGCGAAGGAAACTTCGATCAAGAGATAGAAGTAAAGGGAAATGACGAAATCGGCAAGCTTTCCAAAATGTTTAACGGACTTAATAGAGATCTTGGAAACACCTTTGACAGATTGGAACTAGAGAGAAGTAAACTCAACACAATCTTTGATTACATGGCGGAAGGCGTACTGGCAATCGACAGAAATAGAAGGCTAGTCCATGCAAATCCAATAGCAAGGAAGATTCTATCCCTATCTAAAAATCACGTGGGATCTGTGGTGGATTTTTCAATGGTAAATATAACGGACATCGACTTCAAGGATGTGAGCACACTTTCAGGCGAGGTAAATGCACAAATAAAGGATGTATTTTACAAAATAAAGTACGCTCCGTACAAAAGCGAAGGAAAAGTTCTAGGAGTAATCGTTGTGCTTCAAGATATCAACGAGGAACACAGGCTCGATGTCATGAGAAGAGAATTTGTAGCAAATGTGAGCCACGAACTCAAAACTCCTATCACAACCATAGGGTCCTATACAGAAACTATGCTCGATGTGGATATGGACCTTGAATCCATAAGAAATTTCCTTAGAGTAATTGATAGAGAAAATAACCGAATGGCAAGGCTTGTAACAGATCTACTCCAACTATCCAATATGGATTACAAGGAAACTAAATGGAACTACGAAGTGGTGGACACCTATGACTTTATATCCACAAATATACATTCTTTGGATATGCTAATAAAGGAAAAGCACCACAAAGTCACACTGGACGTGCCAATGGACATAAACTCCATGTATGTTGACAGACACGGCGCGGACCAAGTATTTAGAAATATATTTTCAAACGCTTTAAAATATACTCGTAAAGGCGGCGAAGTAAAAGTCACAGCCAAGTCAGAAGGAGCAAGCGTAGAAATAATCGTAGAAGATAATGGAATCGGCATCCAAAGAGAAGATCTAAACAAGATTTTTGAAAGATTCTACAGAGTTGAGAAATCCAGATCAAGAGAGATGGGTGGCACAGGTCTAGGGCTATCCATTTCAAAAGAAATTTTGGAATCCATGGGTGGCAGAATCACCGTAGAATCAGAAATAGGAGAGGGAACCAAGATGACACTTAGATTCCCAGGTGTAGCATGAAAAGATTCTTAGGAAATATAATTATAGTAATCTTAGCTGCAGCGGCAATCTTTCAAACCTTCTATTTATGGAATGGATATGGAGAAAAAACAGAGGAAATCTTTGTAAAAGAAGAGTTTAAATCAGAAGACATGGCAAGAAAAGTTTTGAGTCCTAGAGTTGTAGTTTACAACAAGGACAAAAAACACTACCTCGATTACAAAACCGACGAAGTATTTAAGAAACTCCTTCCGCAGATAGCGTCCATCTTCACTAAGAACACCAAGGATGATTTTATTGAAATAAGCGGAGAAGAATATTTAAAATTACAGGAAGAAGACTCAATAGTTTTGACCATGGCAGTCTATATCGAGGACCAGGATTTTGTAAAATCAATGGGTCTTGCGGAAAATACAGAAGGTTTAAACCTAAAAGTAAATGAAATATATATTTCCGACAAAAAAGTAGTTCTATCAGGAGGAGAGAAACATTTTAAACTCAAGACTCCTTCAGAAATAAAAGTATCAACCATACTAAGTTCAAAAGAAACCAAGGAACTCATAGAAGCAAGGACCATCTACGAACTCTACCACGTACCTAAGAATATATTTATACCAGTAGGTGACTTTGTATATGCCAGGTCATTTAAGTACACAAATAGAGCCGAAGATTTGACAACCCAGGAAAGAATTACATTGGCACAGAGATTTATATCAAAGGACATAGACTTTATAAAAGAAATAAGAGACGATGAAAAAGATATCTATGTATATGAATCGCTTATATTTAAAATATTAAACGATGGCCACTTGGTATTCGAAGATCTAAACGCAAAAAATGAAGATGACATAAGCGAATCGTCAAAGCTTATAAACAGCTTAAACTTCATAGTTGACAATACTGGAAGGACAGAAGGCTACTACCTAAGATCCATATATGACAAGGATGGCAAAACCAAGATCGTCTACGAAAAGAGAGAAGACGGCATCCAAGTAGTACCACTAAAAGACGAAAACCCATACATCGAAATAGAAAATGAGGCAGACATCGTAAGAAGTTACAAAGAGAGGTACAGAAGAGCAGACACAGAAGATCTTGTGAGGTATCCACATAGGCTAAGACACTTTGAATATATAATCGGCGAGAACCTGGAAGCCTTCGGCGCAGAGACAGTACAACAAGTGGTGGAAAAAGTAGACGGAGTAAGCCTAGTGTACATGGATGATGAAGAAAATGAAGAGTTGATCCTTGGAATGAAGATTCGCTACAAAGAAAAAACCTACTACATCGACCTGGACGAAAACGTGGTAAAAGGGGTGATCTGATGGATTTAAAACTAGCGAAGAAAATCATCATAATATCTCTAATAATCACAAATATAGTGCTATTCGGATTTATATTAAAAAAAGAATACGCCTACAGAGACCCAACCAACGAAAGACAATTCATAGAAAAGACAGTGGAGCTACTTAAAACTAAAAATATAGAAGTAGAAACGGAAATTCCAAGACAGAATTACAACATGAACACATTGAGCGTGGAATTTGAAACCAGTGAAATAGAAGATTTAAAAAAAGTATTCTTTAAAGGAATAGCAGAAGTCGAGGAAAACCAAGGGGAAAATGGAATTATAAGGGACAAGGATAAAACCTTGATACTTATCAACAGAAGAAGAATCATCTTTGAAGACCAAAACCCAAAGGGATACACAGTAGAAAATATCGAAAGTGCAATAGAAGCGACCAAGGATTTTCTATTAAAGCATGAATTTAATAGTGACGACCTAATACTAGTAAGATCAGAGCGAAACGACGACGGCACATACGATATAGAATATAGAAAGTCCCACGACCAAAAACTATTGGAAACATCCTACACCAACTTCACCTTAAACGCCGATGGAATTCAAAAGATGGATAGACTTTGGCTAAACGTAGTAGAACAATCGGGGAAGAAGCTTAGCACAGGATCAGCCTCAAAGGCACTGCTTACACTGTTAGATAGACAGAATATAAATAAAAAGACCATAGTAAAGATAGAGCCGTGCTACTACTTCGACCCAGAAGAACAAGGGTACCTAGATGATATAACCAAAGCACTAAGAGGAAGAGCAATACCATCATGGAGAATCGAATTTAAAGACGGCACAGATATAATAATAGAAAAGATATAAAAAATAAAATCAGATGTTTTTGCATCTGATTTTTTAGTGGGGGAAAGAATTTTGTAGCGAGAGCAATCTTCTTCCGTTTATCTTTGGTGAACGAATCATCTTATTTAGGCGTAGCCGTAAAACAACATAAATTAAGAATTATATTTGTAGCGGAAGCAACTTGCTTCCATAAGTCTCGATACTACATTATTTTCTATCAGCTGCAAGGCGTACAACAACATCAATTCCAATTTGCCTTTGTAGCGGAACCTTCTAGGTTCCACAGCCGAGCAGTCGAGTTCTACAAATCAGCCTTCATTTCATTCGGCTTCTTTGGAACTCTTTGCACGAGACCTGCTACGAAATCGAAGATTTCGGCTAGGGTTTCGACGCTACAATGAACTTTCCAACTACAGTTACACTGAGCGAACGAAAATCATCCCAACGGGTCATCCTGAGCGGAGGCGGTTTACCGTCGAAGTCGAAGGATCTCTACCTATATTTAACATAGTCTAGGCAAATAAAATCCTCCCGACTGCAGTCACCCTGAGCGAACGAAGTGAGTCGAACGGGTCTAACTTCTGTAGAGCAAATCTCTGCAAATGAAATAATTTTAAAAATTATAATAAATTTAAATAAATATCTTTTACATAACTAAATCCTATTCATTCTTCTTCCAATCTTTTTTTTACGAGTATGGCAGTCGAGTTCAGCAAATCAAACTTCACTTCGTTCGTTTTCTTTGGAACTCTTTGCATAAGACCTGCTACGAAATCAAAGATTTCGGCTAGGGCTTTAACGGAGGGAATTAACGTCTCTCGAAAAAACCTACGGTTTTCTCTTCGAGACTCGCAGTTTCCTCCCTTCTCCCTCGAGCT
>CABTWG010000043.1 GCA_902488455.1 uncultured Peptoniphilus sp. | reverse complement strand
CTGTCTTCATGGGGATTCTCTCTTGAAACAGTGTAAGTAGGTGGTCTACCCTGAGCGAACGAAGTGAGTCGAGCGGGTATAAGCTGTATTTAACCTAGTCCTTGCAAATGAAATCATATGTATTTGACTTTACTAGGTAGAGATCCTTCGACTTAGACGGTTTCACCGTCTCCGCTCAGGATGACAAATAGGGATGATTGTCGCTCGATATTTGTCTAGTTTAAAGAATTTACGCCTTCGGCTGTGGAAGCAAGATGCTTCCGCTACAAGTACAAATCAGATGTTTTTCTTTCCCACGGCTTTCGCCTGATTTAAAATAATTTAGTATCGATTTTAATGGAAGCTGGTAGCTTCCGCTACAAAGATTAATCGTAATTTATGTTTTTTACGGACGCCTGATTTTATTTTTGACAGGATTTCATTTGCAAATCCTTTATCCTCGGAGGTTAGACCCATTCGACTTCAGAGCCTTCGGCTCTTTCGCTCAGGGTGACTGCAGTTGGGATGGACTTCTTCTGTAAGATTGAAGCTCCTTGCTTCCGCTACAAATTAACATTTAATTAATATTTCCCAACACAAAAAACTCCTGGTTTCCCAAGAGTTTTCTTAAAAAATATTATTTCCTATTCACCTATCAAAAAATCTTTTATTTCTTCATAAACGGTTGGATCGTTTTCGTTTAGCACTTCATGTCTTAGTTCCTCTTTTAGATTTAGCTCTGCCATGTAGCCGTCTTCTAGGTATTCTTTGTAGACTTTCTTTACTCCTGTTCCCATTGCTCCTACTGGATCTTTGTCTCCTGAGTAAAACATTATTCTCGTCTCTTTATTCTTACCAGATCTTTCGACTTTGTTCATTTCTACTATTATATTGCCGAGCATTTTGTATCCGTTTGTGGTGAAGTTGAAATTACAAAGTGGGTCTTTTTTGTATTTTCTGATGTTTTCTTCGTTTAAGCTAAGCCAACTTAGTGGATCTGTGCTCTTTAGATGTTTTTTATAACTTCCTGTAGTCAGTTTATTTAATATCTTGCCTCTGTATCTTTCACCTTTTATCTTTGAATAGAAGTTCGCTAGTTTATAGAGCATATTTCCATCCATGCTTGTCATATGTCCTGTGCCCATGATGATTATCTTGTCGATATCATATTTTGAAATATAGTTTCTCGTTAAAAATGAGCCCATTGAATGGCCGAGGATATAGTATGGCACGTCTTTGTTTCTAAGCTCTGACACTCTTCTTATGTCTTCTATTAGGTTATCAACTGTTGCTTCGCCGAAGTATCCTAGATCTTCGTTGCTTTTTACGGAATGTCCGTGACCTAAATGATCATGGCCGATTACTGTGATTCCATATTCGTTTAAATATTTTGCAAAATCATCATATCTATCTACGTATTCGCACATTCCATGGACGATTTGTAGTGTTGCTTTTTCGTTTTCACTTTTCCATATATTTGTGTATATTTTTTGTCCTTTGCAGGATGATTCTATATATTTACTCATTCTTCACCTCTTGTTACTGAATCTCTTTTCGCTACTTCTATTGTGTAGTCGACGCCTTCTATCTTCCCATTTTCATAGAGTTTTGTGTTTACTTCTTTTAGTGCGATGCTCGGTCTATTATTGTCGCTTGAGAGGTGGGCAAGGATGATTCTCTCTCCCTTTTTTTGAAGGAGATGACTTAGTATTTCTCCTGCGTTTTCATTGGATAGGTGTCCTCTGTTTGAGAGGATTCTCTGTTTCGTCTGCCAAGGATAGGTTCCATTTACAAGCATGTCTATGTTGTGATTTGCTTCTATATAGTAGATGTCTGATCCGTAGATTTTTTTCATCATGTCTGTGCTTACCCAACCTGTGTCTGTTAGTATGGTTGCCTTTTCATTTTTGGAATGGATTACGAAACTCGTGCCTTCCTGGGAGTCATGAAATATTTCCATTGGCTCGATGTATAGATCTTTATACCTAAATCCCACTGTGTTTTGAAATACTTTTATATTTTCAGGTTCTATCTTCTTCACGATCTTTTCCATGGCTCTAAAGGTTGTTTCAGATGAAAATACATCCATCTTGTACCTTCTGTTGAGTACCCCAACGCCTTTTACATGGTCTATATGTTCATGGGTTACAAATATTGCATCCAGCGTTTCAGGCTCTACGTCTATATCCTTTAGTAGGCTTTCGATTTTCTTGCCGCTATGACCTGCATCGATTAATATTCTTGTGTTGTTTTCTTCTATATATATTGAATTTCCAGAGCTACCACTTGATAGTGGAATTAACTTCATCTATTTTCACTTCCTACGTTTTGTCTTTATGTCTATTATATTGGTCTCTTTCTTTTCTTTTAAATATTCGTCATAGAATTGGTCGAAGCCTTCTACTTTTTCTATTTCTAATAGTCCTACAAATTCTAGAAGGAATCTCTGCTCATCTGTCAGCACATCTTCTCCTTCTCTTAGAAGTTTTAGATTTTTGTATAGACTTCTAGCCTTTCCAGGTCCAATTAACTCGCTTAGTGTCTCCTTATCCAAGATATTTTGTATAAGCATGGTGTTCATTTCGCTCTTCGTTATGCTTTCAAAGAATTCGCTGTCCACTGTCATCTCTGCGATTCTTTCTGGAGCTAGGTATTCCGTTATAAATCCTCTTTTTAAAAGAGTTCCATAGGCTAAATTATATGACATTCTAAATGGCTTTAATTCTTCAATTTCTAATCTGTATCCAAGGACAATCTCTAAAAATGTAAGTAGGATTAGATCCTCTCCACCTTTGGTGATGGTCATCTTGTCTTTTCTTAAAAAGTATCCCGTTGATTTAATCTCCCAGCATATTTGTAACATAAGATCAGCTAGATCTCTTGGATAGATTTTAAGTTCAAATAGCCTTAGTTGTAGGTCAAAGTCACTTACAAGGCCTAGTTTGGAGTTGGATAAGATATTTTTGTAGATAAAGAGGTTGTCCCTTACCTTCTTCGCTGTCTTTCTCTCCCCTTCTTCTTCTAAGAATGTGGATATAAACCTAACGAAGTCCTCCAGTGCATATGTGTTTAGCATCATACCTTTTGCGCAGATGCTCTTTATATAGTCTGGAAGTTTCTTGTAATTATTGCAGCTTTCTCTGTAATCGATTATAACTTTTAAAAAAGTAGCAAAGTCCTCTTCTTCTATCTCTTCCTCATCCAGTGCAATCATGACGCTGTCTGCGATTTCTGGCAAGTCTTGGTGAATCTTCATAAAGAGCATATTTGTAATATCTGTAGTCACTGAGAGAAGATCAGAAAATATTTTTGGCATTCTTTTGTTTTGTGAATATATAGGATTTAAAAATTCACTATCAGTTTCATTATATGCCCTATATGAACTCATAAAACTACTATTATAGACAATGAATTTAGGCAGATTAAAATCTGGAAGAGGCATGTATGAGTCAACATAGTAATATTTATCGTCGAGGATTAGGACTCTTATAATGATCGCCTCACCTAGATCTTCCTTTTTAAGTTCAAATGGAGAGTAGATCTTAATATTTTTCCCCAAAAAAACTTCATAGGCATCTATAACGTAACAGTCTTTTGTCTTCTTAACAGAGTTCACCATACAAATAGGAGAATAAGCTTCGAATGTACAGAATTTATCTCTAAATCCTCTTTCATCTAATCCTAACTCTTTTTGTGCAAGCTTCCTATATTCGGAAGTTTTTTCTAAATATTCACCATATTTTTCGTCCTCCCAGTAAATAGGAGAGGCAAATTGCCCGAACAAGTCATAGTAAAAAGCGTGTTTAAAGACTTCAACTTCACCAGGGCTTTTGCCAGCGAAGGCTTTCTCTAAATCTATATCTATTAATTTTCTAAAATTCTTTATAAATTCAAGGTTTGATTTTTTCAAGGATTTCCTCCATTTCTTCAAAATAGTTAAGGATACTTTTAACTTGAAAATTATATACCATAGAAAGCTCACCGTCTTCTTGATCACCAGATTCAAGTTCAACACCAAAATCATCAAGAAGCCTACATCTATTCTCTTCATTTAAATTTCTAGGCTCAAGAAGGTTAAGAAGATTTAAGCTAAGCTCCAAGTTTGTAAAAATACCCTTTAACTCTTTTGCATGAACAATATCCATCTTAGGATGCATAATAGTTTCGTACTCTTTTAAAAGTTTTTCAAATTTGTCTTCAATGGACTTTCTGCTACCAGAGACAAAATTAATCTCTCTCTCATCTCTTTTAATAATGCTAACAAAGATATTTCTAAGCGAATCCCTTTCTAAAAGGGCATCTTTGTAAAATTCCAAGTCAAGTCTAGGCCTTGCAACGATTAAATTAACAAGAAGCCCAACGAGCATGCCGATTATCGTGCCTATGACCCTGTTGATTCCATATTGAAACTTGTCGATTTTGGAAAAGTAAGAAGCCATAAAAACGATGCAAGAAAGGGACGCCATTCTATTTAATTTAAAATAATTTAATAAAATTAGAATAAGTAGCACTCCAAACCCACAGACCAAAATTTCAAGATATGGATTCTCTGTAATCTTCGATAAAAAATATCCAAGAGTCACGCCGAACACAGCGGTAAAACCTCTCTTGGTCACATCATTTACACTGTCATAGACAGAGGACTGCATAGAAGTAACGCAGGCGATAGATGTGTAAAGAGGAGTGTATAATTTAAAAATATATGAAAGGTATAGACCAATCATGACAGCAATTGCTGTTTTGATCGATCTAAGACCGATTTTATTCTTTAATTTTAAATGTCTTTCCATACTTAATATTATAACATTATTAAAAGGTCGTATGTGTCTTAAAGTTGAAAAGTAATCCACAGCTTCATCCCTTGCTAAATACATTCTCCACAAAGTTCTCCACATTCTCCACAGGTTTTTCTACACATTTTTGGATTTTGAAATACTTTTGTGGATAATAATAAATTTTATGTAAAATTTGTGCAATTTATTGGATTTTATTTTTTAGTTGAGAAAATATGCTCGTGATTTTAAGGTAGAATTAATTTTTTTGTGGATTATATTTAGGGTAACATATTTTTTATTGTTAAGAACAAGACCCTCGGAAGTTATACCCGTTCGAAGCCCTAGCCGAAATATTTGATTTCATTTGCCTAAATTGCTCTACAGAGGTTAGACCCGTTCGACTCACTTCGTTCGCTCAGGGTGACTGTAGTTGGGAGGACTTTGTAGCGTTAAAGCCCTAGCCGAAATCTTCGATTTCGTAGCAGGTCTTATGCAAAGTGTTCCAAAGAAGACGAGCATTGCGAAGTTTGATTTGCAGAACACGACTGCCTCTCAGGGTGACTGTATTCATTGGGTTATTTCTTGAAAATTGTGCCAGTAGGTGGTCGTCACCCTGAGCGAAGATGGCGGAACATAGTTGAACCGTCGAAGTCGAACGGGTATAACTTTGGTGAGATCAAGTATTAATGTTTTTTTTTGTAGCGGAAGCTACCAGCTTCCATGCCGATAGGCTCTGCACGGAATGTTTTTGTTGATGAAAATAAATTATGTGAGATCTACACCTTTACACGGTCATCCTGAGTGGAGACGGTGTCCATCGAAGTCGAAGGGTCTAACATGATTCCTAAGATCTAAATTTTTGTAAATAAATATCCTTTACATAACTGGACCCAATTCTTTCTTCCACAAAAACCAAAAAAAGGAAAGAGCTGACTCTTTCCTTATTATTCACACAAATAATTAATTTTCAGTTTCTATTATTCCGTAATCTCCATCATCTCTTCTGTAGATTACAGCCGGAGTTCCATCTTTTTCATTGATATATACAAAGAAATCGTGGTTTAGAAGTTCCATTTGAACCACTGCTTCTTCTTCAACCATTGGACGAAGTTTAAATTTCTTTCTCTTAACGATCTTTTCTTTTGGTTCTTCATTAGGTTCTTCGAAGTTTTCGAATCTAATGGTTTCTTTATGTTGACTCTTGTTCTTTAGTCTTGTCTTGTACTTTCTAACTTGTCTTGAAAGTACATCTACCACTTTGTCCATGGAAGTTTCCATATCGTCTGAAGTCTCTTCTGCTCTTAGGGTAGCTCCCTTTAAGAACACTGTGACTTCTATTCTCTTTCTGTTCTTGATATGAGAAAATACCACCCTTGCCTCAACTTCATCTGCAAAGTACTTGTCCAATTTGGATAATTTCTTTTCTGCCAATGCCTTTAAATCATCTGTCAAGGTTAGATTTTTGCCTGTTAATATAAGTTTCATAATGTACCTCCTGTCTTTTTATATTGTTACCCAATTTTTTATAATTTTACACTCGATAATATGTTAAAATGTCTATGAGGTGTAAAATGTCACAAGATTCTAAAGAGTTAAGAATAAAAAAACTGCTGCTGCTCATATTTTTTGCAGCAAATATATGTTTTAATATATTTTCATTCGATGTTTTAATTTCACGATACATCCATGTGATGCTTCTATTTATTTTGGGAGCATACTTTTCTAAATCCAATAAGATATTTTATCTTTTTGAAATTCCAGCCTTTTTATACATAATTTTAAGTCAAAACGCGAGGATTCTTCGAGGCGGATACTTAAATGAGCTAGATGTATATGTTGGTGCACTTCTCATAATTATATTTATCTTTATGGGGCTTAAAACCAACAAGACCGTCACAGTTTTGGGACTATTTTTTCTTTTTTTTCTATATTTTGGAAAATTTATCCCGGCGCCTATCGGTCACAATGGCTTTTCTTTAAAGAGGATTGTCTCCCACATGATCTACTCAACTTCTGGATTTTTCGGTACTGGAACTTCTGTGTCCATGTCCTACATATTTCTATTTATGATTTTCGGATCATTTTTAAAGTTTGCAGGGCTTACTGACTTCATCGCCAATATTTCCCTTTCGCTATTTGGAAACACCAGCGGTGGCTCTGCCAAGGTAAGCGTAGTTAGCTCTGCATTTATGGGCATGATCAATGGTTCTGCTGTGGCAAATGTGGCGACTACTGGCACATTTACCATTCCAATGATGAAAAAATCTGGCTACAGTAGCGACTTTGCTGCTGCCGTCGAAGCTGTAAGTTCCACCGGTGGTCAGTTCTGTCCTCCTATTATGGGTGCGGCAGCTTTTGTCATGGCTGAGTTTTTAAATATCAATTATCTTGACATCGTCAAGGCTTCGATCATTCCTGCGATTTTATTCTATTCAGGGATTCTCTTCGCGGTGCATTTTGAAGCGCAAAAGTCGAATATTAAATCCTCAGAGGTTACTATCAACAGAAGAGAAGAGTTTAAAAACAATTTTCATCTTCTCATTCCAATCATACTTTTGATAGTACTAATATATTTTCAGGCAAATATCATAAAGGCAATTTTAATTTCTACAGCTAACGTCTACTTCGTTTCTCTTCTAAGAGCTCACACGAGGATGAGCTTTAAAGATGTCTTAGATGCAATATACGAAGGCTCAATGGAATCCATAAAGATTGGAATCTCTGTTGTGATGATTGGGCTTATTATTGGCACTGAATCCCTAAGCGGACTTGGGGTCTCTGTTATAGGTTTTATAACTTCCAACGGTGTTCGTTCCATGATTCTATCAGCAATTATAATTGCAATACTATCCATAATTCTTGGAATGGGAGTGCCTGGAGTGGCTTCCTTTGTAATTATCTACACCATTGCAAGTCCACTTCTAAATTCCTACGGAGTATCTTACATGGCTTCAGGATTATTCTGTCTAATCTACGCCTGTCTATCGAATATAACTCCGCCTGTGGCAATCTCTTCATATATGGCAAGTTCAATTGCAAAATCTGACATGGTCAAGACTTCACTTACAGCGATGAGGCTTGGACTTCATGGATTTTTAGTTCCATTCTTCTTCCTTGTAAATCCATATTTCTTGGGAGAAGGACCAGCGCTTGAAGTATTATTTTACCTATGTCTTGGAATCTTAGGTACTTTTGCAATGGCGATTTCAAATATCGGATATTTAAAGAGAGATTTAAGTATGTTTAATAGAATAATTTTTATGGTTGGAGGAGTGCTACTTCTCTATCCGGAATTTTATTCGTCAGTTGTGGGATTTATAATAGTAGTAGGTTTTGTAATACTTTCTAAGTTAGGAGGTAGAGATGAAGAAATTTTATAGAATTATGATCCTTGCGATGATACTTTCCCTCCTAACAGCTTGCAAAGATTATAAGTACAAGGTCAGCATGCCGACAGCAGGCACAGGAGGATCCCTTTATCCGCTAGGTGCGTCTATCGCGAGGATTTTAAACGAAACAGGAGAATTCAAAGCGACAATCGAAGCATCGGGAGGAGGAATCGACAATCTAAATATAATCTATGATAAGGACGCAAATATATCCTTTGGAGTATCGTCAATAGTTTCCATGAGTTACGAAGGCGAAGGAATCTTCAAAGGAAGAGAAAACAAAGATCTTCGCGTCATCGCATCCCTATACTTAAATCCGAACCAGGTAGTGGTGCTAAAAGATAAAAACATAGATTCTCTAGCCGACTTAGAAGGCAAGAAGTTTTCATCAGGGGCAGTAGGATCAAGTACAGAGATGGAATACTTCTACCATATGGACGCAATTGGCAGCGAAACGGAAAACAAAGTTCATCTTGGACCGAGAGAAAGTATGGAAGAGATGAAGCTCGGATCGATGGACGGCGTGTGGATCATGGCAGGAGCACCAAGTGCACAGATAACAGAGATGATCTTAACCACCAACTCAAAAGTTTTAAGTATGCCGGAAGAAGAAATAGAAAAAGTCATAGCAAAATATCCTTGGTACGAAAAATATACGATAAAAAAAGACGTATATAGTAGCGAAGAAGATATAAATACCACAGCAACAAGGATGCTCATCTACACAAGAAGCGACTGTGACGACGAACTAGTATATAATTTTACAAAAGTATTTTGGGAAAATATCGAAGAGCTTAAGAAGGAAAACAAAGTTTTAAAAACAGTAAAGATAGAAGACGCGACGAAAGGCGCAGGAGTAATTCCGATGCACCCTGGAGCTATGAAGTACTATGAGGAGGTTTTAAAATGATAAAAAACGATACATTTATGAGGGAGATAAACGACATAATAAAGATGACAGCAAGCATCTACACCGACGATCTCGACTATGAATACGAAAATATAGACAATAAGACCAAAGAAGACAAGATCTACGACGAACTGATGGAGCTTGTATCAAGCGGAGATTTAAACGTAGCAGACGAATGTGTCTTTGAAAACCTCGATCCAAACTCAATGAACTATCTAAAACTAGCCCTAAATTTCTACAAAAAGATCAACGAACTAGACGATGACGAACTAAAATCCATGGATTTTGAAAGAGGAGAGATCAAATCAGCAGTCCTAGAAATCCTTGACGCCTATGGAATTAATTTCATTGGCAAATAAATGGGTATAAATAGACAGAGGAGGATTTTTATGAAGTACTTAAGTATATTTTTAGCGTGTCTACTAATTCTAACAGGATGCGGAAAGAATAAAAATAATAATGAAAACAAGAACGATAAAAACAACAATAAGATAGAAAACCAAGTCGATAACAAAAAAAACAATAAAACCGAGGAAGTAAACACAGAAGAACCAGCTTCATCATCAGCAGGTGGATTTGCAGAAATAAAATTCGATACCAATCTAAACGACGAAGAAGTGGTGGACGAAGCCAGTGCAGTGAATGCCTTCTTAGAAGATAAGAATATTGAAATAATAAATCCAGCAACGGTTGAATCATGGAGCATAAAAAAAGAAAATGACACCATAATCTCAATATCCAAAGACAAGAACGAACAGACAGGCAAGGAAAGAGAGATTGAAATGGAATATGAACTCGGTGAAGAAAGAGTCCTAAAGAGTTTGAAAGTAGATGGAAACGAAGTAAAATAGTAAAATTTTAGAAAATAGGTGCGTGAAAGCATCTATTTTTTTATTGCTTTAGATGCTATACGTATAGCATTTGAATTTATAAGTTTAATGAAATTCTATTAAGATATGCTAAAAAATAAAAAGTGCGTATTAATAATGCTTGTGACGTTAGAGTTTTATAATCAAATGTAGTAGAAGTAATCTGCTTACATTAGCCTCGATACCAAATTATTTTACCTCAGGCAAAGCCGTAAAATAAAAAATACTTAAATGTTATCCCCGTAGCGGAAATCCAGGTTCCACAGCGAAGGCGTAAATTCTTTAAACTAGAATAATGATTAATACATATCGAGAGACAATACTTCCAACTGGTCATCCTGAGAGGCAGTCGAGTTCAGCAAATCAGCCTTCATTACATTCGGCTTCTTTGGAACTCTATGCACGAGACCTGTAACGAAATCGGAGATTTCGACTAGGGCTTCGAAGGATCTCTCCATTGGTGGGGTCAATTATTGATGAATCAGCTCAATTGGATTGGGTCTTCGGAGGCTGTACCCATTCGACTCACTTCGTTCGCTCAGGGTGACGACCACCT
>CABTWG010000042.1 GCA_902488455.1 uncultured Peptoniphilus sp. | reverse complement strand
TCTTTGGAACTCTTTGCACAAGACCTGCGACGAAATCGAAGATGTCGGCTAGGGCTTAGAAGGGTATAGCCTCAAAAGGTTAAACATTGATGATTAATCTACTTACATGCTATACGTATAGCATGAGTTTATTTTTGATGCTTCACGTATAGCATCTGTTTTAAAAAACTCTATGAACACAATGACCCTGATATTTACAAACATACGTTCGTTTTGATATAATTTTCTTAGGTGATACTATGGAATTAAATGAAAAATTAGAAATCCTATCCGACGCAGCTAAGTATGATGTCAGCTGTTCTTCTTCAGGAAGCACTAGAAAAAATAAAAATGGACTGGGTAATGCCAGTGCCTCTGGAATTTGCCATTCCTGGTCTCAAGACGGAAGATGCATCTCACTTTTAAAGATTCTTCTAACAAACAACTGCATCTACGACTGCAAATACTGTATTAATGCCAAGAGTTCCAACACCAGACGTGCAATTTTCACAGTGAATGAAGTGGTAGATCTCACTATAAATTTCTACAAGAGAAACTATATTGAAGGTCTATTTCTGTCTTCAGCAGTGTTTATAAGCCCTGATAAAACCATGGAGATGATGATTGAAATCGCGAGAAAACTTAGGTTCGAAGAGAATTTCAACGGATACATTCACATGAAGGCGATTCCATCTGCAAGCGAGGAACTAATAAGAGAGATGGGCATGCTGGTGGACAGGATGAGTATCAACATCGAGCTTCCAACGAGAAATTCCCTACAGCTTCTGGCACCAGAGAAGTCTTACGAAGGAATCTACAAACCGATGAAAGAAATCGGCGATGAAATAAAAATAAATTCTATTGAGAGAAGAAAGCACAAGAGCCTAAAGCCCTATGTTCCTGCTGGTCAAACTACTCAGATGATCATCGGAGCATCTGGCGAAAGGGACTTGGACATTGTGAAAAAGTCCGAGGAGCTCTACACTTCTTTCAATTTAAAGAGGGTCTACTACTCTGCCTATGTGCCTGTTGGTGTGTCGAAGATTCTTGCGTCTGTGAAGAAGGCTCCACTTCTAAGGGAACACAGGATCTATCAGGCAGATTTTCTCATGAGGTTCTACGGCTTTACTGCAGACGAATTACTTAGTGAAAAGAATCCGAATCTGGATCTCAAACTAGATCCAAAACTTTTCTACGCCATCGAAAACTACAATGGACCTATAGAGATAAATCGTGCGACCTACGAGGAACTTCTTAGGATTCCTGGTTTTGGTCCTAAGAGTTGTAGAAAGATCATAAATGCAAGACGTTACGCTGCCTTAAAATACGACGATCTAAAAACTTTAGGTATTTCTTATAAACGCTCTGCTCCATTTATAACAGTGGGTGGAAAGTACGAAGGCTTTAAGTTCGACACCATAGAAGCCCTTCGCCACTCCTTTGACGAGCCTAGCCAGCTCTCATTTTTAGAATGATGAAGTACTGTTACGACGGAAGTTTCGAAGGATATTTAACCGTTATCTTCAAAGCCTATAGAGTAATTGAAGATTTGGAAGAGATATCTGTTAGAGACGAAAAGATAAGCATGTTTAATGACCAAATCTTTGTAAGTGGCGAAGAAGATCTGGCAAAAAGGGTTACAGATTCCATTATAAAGACCTTTGGCTACAGGTTTTATATGGATTTCTACAAACTCTTTCTATCTTGTAAGTCGGGAAAAGATCTGGTAGGAGCGAAGGTGCTTAAAAAAATGTACAGGGATAGAAATTATATTTTAAGCGCAAATGCGGACGCCGCAGCTTTTCGAAATATCGGTAAAAATGTGGGAAGAGAAGCCCACTCCTACAAGGGACTTATTCGCTTCGATCTATATAATGGTGTTTTAATTGCAAAGATCGAGCCGAAGAACAATATACTTACTATTCTATCGCCACATTTCGAAAGACGACTTACAAACGAAAAGTTCATCATCTGTGATGTGAATAGAAATATCGCCATAGTATACTCCCAAGGGCAGAGCAACTTGGTGGAATTTAAAAACGCAGACTTCAAATTCGAAGATGAGTACAAAGAGCTTTGGAAGACTTTCTACAACAGCATCTCAATAGGCGAAAGAGAGAATGAAAGTCTTAGAATTTCGAATATGCCGAAGAGATATTGGAAGATGCTCCACGAGTTTGGCAATTGATATTTTGTAAATGCGAAGGTAAAAAATTTTCAACTAAAATAGTTTTTATTACGAGGAATCCAACCGACGAGAGTCGGTTTTTTTATTGGATAAATTTAGAATTATATTAAGAATCCTACCTCCTTATTAATAAATTTTTTCAAAATCACTGGTAAAAGAAAATAATTTGTGATAAACTTAACTTAATGATTGATATTATCAATTACATAAAATTTATTGATAATAAATTTATATTTAGGGTGATTAAAATGAATTTAATCCAGGCGCCAATTGGAGAAGAATTTGAAATTGTAAGAATAAGGCAGAAAAATTCTGAAAGAGAAATGGAAGACAGGCACCTTACGAACTTAGGGTTTGTTGAAGGAGCTAAGATCACTGTAATCTCAGAAACTGAAGGAAATCTTATAATTCGAGTTAAAGGTACTAGGATTGGTATCGGGAAAGATATCGCCAAGAAGATAATTGTTAGATAGGAGGTAATTTATGACGCTTAGAGAAGCGAAGGTAGGCTCCCACTACAGAGTACTTAAAATCAGTGGCAAAGGCCCACTTAAGAGAAGAATCATGGACATGGGAATCACAAAGGGTGCAGAGTTATTCGTTCGTAAAGTAGCACCTCTTGGAGATCCTGTTCAGATCAACCTTAGAAATTATGAGCTTAGTATTAGAAAAGAAGATGCTGAGCTAATTGAAATTGAAGAGATTTAAAAATAATTTATAGGAAATTTTAAGAGAAAAGAGGATCAATATGAATATTACTATTGCACTGGCAGGTAATCCTAACAGTGGAAAGTCCACCCTTTTTAATGCTCTTACCGGTTCCAACCAATACGTTGGTAACTGGCCAGGGGTAACAGTTGAAAAGAAGACAGGACTTTACAAAAAAGATAAGGATGTTGCCATCACAGACTTACCAGGCATCTACTCACTATCTCCATACACACTAGAAGAAGTGGTATCAAGAGATTATTTAATCAATGAAAAAGTAGATGTAATCGTAGACGTAGTAGACGGAACTAACATAGAAAGAAACTTATACCTTGCAACACAACTTAGTGAACTAGGCATACCACTTGTAATCGCGTTAAACATGATGGACGTGGTTAGAAAGAACAAGGACCACATTGACGTAGCGCAAATTGAAAAGAGAATCGGCTGTAAAGTTGTAGAAATATCTGCCTTAAAAGGTGAAAATATAGATCATCTTGTAGAAGTTGCAAAATCCTTCAAAGGTCAAAAGACCGAAGAAATGAAGACTTTTGGCGAAGATGTAGAAAAGTACTTAACAGAGATCGAAGAAACTGTAGATTCAATTAAGAATCACAAGTCAAGAAGATGGATTGCAATTAAACTTTTCGAAAACGACGAAAAGATCAGAGGTGAAATTAAAATCACTGCTGAAGAAGAAAGAAAAGTAGATGCGATCATCGCTAGAGCTGAAGAAGAGTTCGACGATGACGGCGAAGGTATCATCACCGACGCAAGATATGACTATGTAGCACAAGTTACAAAAGACACAGTTAAAAAAGCCAGAGCTGGCATGACGAGATCTGACAAGATAGATAAAATAGTTACCAATAGATTTTTAGCAATACCAATATTTGTAGTCGTAATGACACTTATCTACTTAGTTGCAGTTAAATTTGTCGGCGGACCGATAAACGACTGGTGGGCAGATGAATTCTTAGGCGAAACAGTGCCAGGATTTTTAGATGAGTTCTTAGAAAGCCACGGAGCTTCACCAATGGTATCATCTCTACTAGCAAACGGAATCGTAGGCGGTGTTGGAGCTGTACTAGGTTTCTTACCAGTAATTGCAACACTATTCTTATTAGTATCCATCCTTGAAGACGTAGGATACATGGCAAGAATTGCATTTATACTTGACAGAATCTTTAGAAAATTCGGTCTATCAGGAAAGAGTTTTATACCTATCCTTATCGGTACCGGATGTTCAATCCCAGGAGTAATGGGTACTAGAACCATAGAAAACGAAAACGATAGAAAGATGACCATCACCGTTGCATCATTTATGCCTTGCGGAGCCAAGACAGAAATCATAGCAATGTTCGGAGCAATCCTAGGTGGAGTTTGGTGGTATGCACCACTTTGGTACTTCGCAGGAATCTTAGCTGTAATCATCTCTGGAGTAATCTTAAAGAAGACCCGTCGATTCCAAGGAGATCCAGCACCATTCGTAATGGAACTTCCAGAATATCACGCACCAAGTTTATCAAACGTTGGAAAAGCAACTCTACACAGATGTAAAGCATTCATAATAAAAGCAGGAACACTAATACTACTTTGTTCACTAATCATCTGGGCACTACAAAGCTTCACAACTAGCGGAGAGTTTATAGACTTCAACGAAGATGCACAAGAATCTATCCTATCATTCGTAGGAAAGAAAGTAGCGTTTATATTTGCACCACTAGGATTTGGAGATTGGATGGCAACAGTAGCTACATTCTTCGGACTAGCAGCAAAAGAAGTAGTAGTAAGCACCTACGGAATAGTAGCAGGACTTGGAGCAGAAGCAGATGCGGATACATTAAAAGACGTAATCCTTGCAAACTTCGACAAAGTATCCATGTTTTCATTTATACTATTTAACCAACTTACCATTCCATGCTTTGCAGCTCTTGGAGCAATAAAAGAAGAAATGGGATCTGCAAAATGGTTTAGATTTGCGCTTTTATATCAACTATGCTTCTCATACTCAATAGCATTTATGGTATATCAAATAGGATCAGTACTAGTACTAAAAACAGCATTTAATGTCGCAACAGCGATAGCGTGCGTAATCTTTGCAGGATACATGTACCTACTATTTAGACCAAATAAGTACAAAAAAGGAAGCTTAGAACCAAACTATTCAGTTAAATAAACTGTTTAAAAAAAGAAGGAAAGAAAATGAAACCAATAGATTTAATAATAATTGCACTGGTAATAGTTGCAGTGTACTTTGCAATAAAACATGTAAAGAAGAATAAAGGCACCTGCGACTGTGGCTGCCAAAAAGGTTGTAGTGGATGTGCGTCACATAAAATAGACGTAAAAAATAATTGAAATCTATAAAAATGCACAAAAACAATAAATTTGCTTGTAAAACAGAGAAATTTATAGTAAAATAATAGGGTCAACTGAAGGTTTGACCAGAAACTAAAGGCTTAATAGTAAATTAAGCCTTTTTATAAACCATTTTAGGAGGTGTTTTAATGGCTGACCGTATTGTTCTTGAATGCACAGAATGTAAACAAAGAAACTATGTAACCTATAAGAACAAAAAAACAAATACAGAAAGATTAGAGCGTAGTAAGTACTGCAAGTTTTGTAAAAAACATACTGCTCACAAAGAGACGAAATAAGGAGTGATATGATGGCACAACCAGTTGGAAAAACAAACGAAACGAGAGATACATCCAAGTATCTACGTGGAGTAAAATCTGAATTTAAAAAAGTTGTGTGGCCTACAAAAGAACAAGTAATAAAATACTCAACAGTAGTAATAGTAGTAAGTATTTTATCAGCTCTAGTTCTATCAGCATATGATGAAATAGTATACTTCATAATAAAGCTGATCGTAGGTAACTAAAATGTCAGATGATGTTTTAAGAGAGAATACTGCTAAATGGTATGTAATCCACACATACTCCGGACATGAAAACAAAGTAAAAGCAAACATGGAAGCCATGGTCCAAAACAGACACATGGAAGATGTAATACTTGACATACAAGTTCCAATGGAAGAGTATGTAGAAGAAAAAGATGGAAGAGAAAAATTAAAAGAAAGAAAACTCTTTCCATCCTATGTCCTAGTAAAGATGATTATGAACGATGAAACCTGGTACCTAGTAAGAAACACTAGAGGAGTAACAGGATTCGTAGGACCTGGATCAAAACCAGTTCCACTATCAGACGAAGAAGTACTAGCCCTAGGAGTAGCAGATAAGAAGGAATTCTTCGGAGGATTCGAAGTAGGCGAAAGCGTAAAAGTAAAAGACGGCCCATTCGAAGACTTCGTAGGCGTAATAAACGCCATGAGCTACGACAAAGGTAAAGTAGACGTAATCATCTCAATGTTTGGAAGAGATACCAAAGTAGAACTAAGTTTCAATCAAATAGTAAAGATTTAAAAAAATTAAGTGGGAGGGTAACCCCGCAAAACCACAGGAGGTAAAAAATGGCAAAGAAAGTCATAGCATTAGTAAAATTACAAATCCCTGCAGGAAAGGCAACACCAGCACCACCAGTTGGTACAGCACTTGGTCCTCACGGAGTAAACATAATGGAGTTTACAAAACAATTCAACGCAAAAACACAAGACCAAGCTGGAATGATAATTCCTGTAGTATTAACAGTATATCAAGATAGAACCTTTAGCTTTATAACAAAGACACCACCAGCAGCAGTGTTAATTAAAAAAGCAATCAACTTAAACTCAGGTTCAGGAGAACCAAACAAGAAAAAAGTTGGTAAGATTAAGAAAGCACAGGTAGAAGAAATCGCAAAACTAAAGATGGAAGACTTAAACGCTGCATCAGTAGAATCTGCAATGTCAATGATTGCAGGAACTGCAAGAAGCATGGGTGTAGAAGTTATTGATTAGTGGGAGAATATAAATTCGCAAGAACCACAGGAGGTAAAAATGGCAAAAAAAGGAAAAAATTATTTAGAAAGTTTAAAGCTTTACGATAAACACAATCTATACGATGCAAAAGAAGCATTAGAATTAGTACAAAAAACCGGAAAAGCAAAATTTGATGAAACAGTTGAACTATCAGTAAGACTGGGAGTAGACCCAAGACAAGCAGATCAACAAGTAAGAGGAACAGTAGTACTACCACACGGAACAGGTAAGACAGTAAGAGTATTAGTACTAGCAAAAGGACCAAAAGTAGAAGAAGCACTAAATGCAGGCGCTGACTACGCAGGTGGAGAAGAATACGTAGAAAAAATCCAAAAAGAAAACTGGTTTGAATTCGATGTAGTAATAGCAACACCTGACATGATGGGAGTAGTAGGAAAGATCGGACGTGTCCTAGGACCAAAAGGATTAATGCCTAACCCAAAATCAGGAACAGTAACATTCGAAGTAGAAAAAGCAGTACAAGATACCAAAGCAGGTAAGATCGAGTACAGAGTAGACAAACAAGCGATCATAAACGTGCCAATAGGAAAAGTATCATTTGGAACAGAAAAGCTACAAGAAAACTTCCAAGTAGTAACACAAGCAATAATAAAGGCAAAACCAGCATCAGCAAAAGGACGTTACCTAAAATCAGTAACAGTAGCATCTACAATGGGCCCTGGAATTAAAATAAACGGTCAAAAATTAATAGAAAACTAAAATGGAAAGAGGTGAAAAGCCTCTTTTTTATTTTTTGAAAAAGGGGAATATTTTGTAGCGGAAGCATTTTGCTTCCATAGCCGAGCAGTCGAGTTCAACAAATCAGACTCGCTATGCTCGCCTTCTTTGGAACTCTTTGCACAAGACCTGCTACGAAATCAAAGATTTCGGCTAGGGCTTCGACGCTACAAAGACCATCCCAACTACAGTCACCCTGAGCGAAAGAGCCGAAGGCTCTGAAGTCGAATGGGTCTAACTTCAGAAGGGCAAGTCTTGGCAAATGAAATCATAAGTACTTAACCTCACCAGGGTTATACCCATTCGACTACGACGACATCGCTCCGCTCTACAGTCTCCGCTCAGGGTGACTGTCTTCCTCTGGAATTTTAAAGAAAATCTCCTCCCAACTGCAGTCACCCTGAGCGAACGAAGTGAGTCGAACGGGTCTAACCTCGGAAGAGCAATTATGGCAAATGCTCATTTATAATCTTTTACACAAACAAAAAAGGTTGCCCTAAGACAACCTAATTAAAATTATTAAAATTAAATTCTATTTGTTTTTTTTTCTTTAAAAGCCTTTATTTTTCCATCTGCATATGATGCGAGACCTTTAATTTCCCTAACACCTAGTAGGTACATGCAGGATAGATATACTGCAAGCGCCACTGCTACGACCAAAATAAGGACCAGAAGCTTTGATATAAGTAGCACTGATGGACTTGATATCTTAGCCATAAGGATCATTTCAAGTGGGAAGTAGACATATGCTACAAATCCCATTGCAAGTGAAGATATAAGAGTCTTTATAATCGCCCTCAAATAACCGCGACCTCCAAGAGGTCCTATTTTTTTGTAAAGTTTAATATAAGAAACGATAACTGCGATGGTAGTTGCGATACTTACCGAAAGAGCCAGTCCTTGAACGCCAAATTTGTGAGCAACCAATATGTTTAGAGTCACGTTAATAGCAACGTTTATGGCGCCGATGATAAACGGCGTCTTTGTATCTTCAAGAGAATAGAAAACTCTATTAAGCACATTTGAAAGTGACATCGAAATTAGCGATAGTGTGTAACATCTAAGTGTAGATGTGGCTTCAAGTCCGTTTTCATAGGTGAATTTACCATGGACAAACGCGATCTCAATAAGAGGTCTTGCCAATATCAAAAGTCCAATCGAAGCCGGCACCGTTAAATATAGCACACTCTTAATAGAAGTGGACATAACCCTCTTTCCTTGGAGAGTGTCACCTTTTGAAAATGCCTTCGTCATCATCGGAAATATTATCGCCGTAATTGCAGTTATAAATATTCCAAGAATCAAAAGGTTCATCTTGTTTGCAACGTTTAGAATAGCTGCAGCCTGGTCACTAAGTCCAGATGCAATATTTCTGTTTACGATGACATTTATATCATTTACCGATGCACTGATTAAAACTGGCATCGCCAAAATCAATGCTTCTTTTACATAATGGTCCTTAAAATCTAGAACGAACTTAGGTCTATAACCGAGTCTACATGAGTCTGGCAAAAGAATGAAAATCTGCGCCACAACTGCTAGAACAGAGGCTACAGTAAGTCCCACTATACCGAAAGTTTCAGAGAAAAATGATAAGTAGATAATGTAGACGATGTTCATTGGAATTGCAATAGCTGATGCGGCAGCGAACCTGCCACCGTATTGCAAAAATCCTGTGAAAATCCCAACTATCGCTGAGAAAATGATGACTGGCATCCCAACTTCTACAAGTTTAACGACCAACTGATAAGTCTCTGGTTTTGCCCTTGATGCAGTAAGCATGGCAATGTATGGACTTAAAAATATGGATAGAATCGTCAAAGTGACGGTGATTAAGATCGAAATAAATATTAAATTGTTTGTATATCTAACCTTGTACTTCGGTCCCATTTCGTTTTCAGCTCTTTGGATGACCGGTATAAAGGTGGTTGCAATTGCAGTGGTAATAAGTGTTGAAATCATGCCGGTAGCACCTTGGGCAAGCACAAAAGCGCTGGCTTCATAAGTGGCTCCGAACTTGGCCGCTTGAAGAGATTCACGAGCAAATCCCAAAATCTTCCCAAGCAGGGAAAATATAATAATAGCGGCGGTAGACTGTGCAATCTTTACATTTTTATCGCTCATAGTCCCTCCTGTCCTATGTTAGTATATATTTAGTAAAAAATTTTGTCAATTAATTTATGCAGGAATGGCTTAAAAATAGAAATATATGGTAAACTATAGAGTAAAGATATAATATGGAAATGGGAGAAAGATGAAGAAACCATAAATAAGATAGAAGAAAATGCTAAAGAAGATATTAGCGAAGAAATTCCATTTGACTTAGCGAATATTAAATTTACTGATGCGGAAGGGAAGAATTATACAATAGAAGACTTCAAGGGCAAGATCACCGCCCTAAACTTCTTCAACACCAAGTGCAGCTATTGCATAAGGGAGCTACCAGATTTAGAAAGCATCATGGAAACTGAAGAAGACGTGGTATTTGTACCTATATCAGTAGGAGAAAAACCAGAAGACGTAGAGAAATTTTTACACGAGAAGGATATAAATTTAAAACCTTACTTCGATAGGAACTTCGAACTGACATCTATTTTTAACATAACAGGATTTCCAACAGCAGTCTACTTCAACGAAGAAGGCAAGCTGCTTGGAATGGCAGTTGGATATGAAGAAAAAGAAACGGTACTAGATCTAATCTCTGCAATAAGAGAAGGAAGAGTAGAGCCAATAGAGAATATAGAAAGCACAGATTGATGTGCTTTTTTTGTTTTTTGAGAAGTAAAACACACTTTTCTGTAGCGGAAGCAATCTGCTTCCATTCACTTTGTACTAAATTTTCTTCAATCAGGCGCTAGCCGTACGACAACATAAACTTCAGTTCATCTTTGTAGCGGAAATCTAGGATCCACAGCCGAAAGGAACAAAGACCCTCCCAACTACAGTCACCCTGAGCGAAGACGGTGAAACCGTCGAAGTCGAACGGGTCTAACCTCAGAAGAGAAGTTTTGGCAAATAAAATCATCAATACTTGACCCTACCAAGGCTATACCCATTCGAAGCCCTAGCCGAAATCTTTGATTTCGTAGCAGGT
>CABTWG010000041.1 GCA_902488455.1 uncultured Peptoniphilus sp. | reverse complement strand
TCAAGCAGAAGACGGCATACGATATTTACCCAACATGAACCTAATCCCATATCATGTACTTGAAGCTGCATAATTGTAGCCGCTATACATTCATCTTGAAAATATGTTCCAGGTGAAAGTTCCTTATCTCCAAGAATCATTATTGCCACATCACATTCTCTTAAAAAATCTGCTCCTGATGGCTTTAGCTTCGAAAGTTTTTCAAGAGATTTTTCGTCTTGGAATACATAGTAGTGAACAGAATCTCTATTGCATGCTGCTGGAGATGTAAGTGTTGTTTCTAGTATAGTTTCAATATCTTCGTTAGATACTTTTTCTCCTGTGAATTTTCTAATTGATCTTCTATTTTTCGCAAGTTCGTTAAATTTCATTTCTATCTCCTAAATTCTATTTTATTATCTTTTGCGGACTCAATTATCGCTAGAGAAAGTAGATCAAATCCATCTTCTCTTAAGCCGTCTCCTCCACCTTGAAATCCCTTTTCAACTGCAACAGAAAGACCACAAATGTGGGCAGAAGCCTTGTTTGAAATATCGATAAGTCCTCTTAGAGCTTGTCCTTCAGCCAAGAAATCGTCGATTATTAAAAGTCTATCGTCTTCATTTAAAAATTCTTTTGAAACTGTAATCGTATATTCTTTGCCAGATGTGTAGGACTTAACTTCTGATGTGTAGACATCGTCTCCTATATTTTTTGTCTTTTGTTTCTTTGCAAAGACTACAGGAATTCCATTAAAGCTTTGTGACACTACAGTTGCAAGTGCAATGCCAGATGCCTCTATTGTAAGAATCTTGTTTACTTTTTTGCCTAGAAAATGGGCGTACATTTCGTCCCCTAATTTTTCCAAAAATGGTATGTCAAGTTGATGGTTTAAAAATGAATCCACCTTTATAATTTTTCCATCATCTAAGATTTTCCCGTCTTTTGTAATTCTTTCTTCAAGTAATTTCATTATATTTTACTTTTCCTTTGTAGCTATTTCGATTAGTGATTTCTTTAGATCGCTTTCAAGTTTTACCATTTCCATTTCAGCTTCTCTTCTCTTAGCACGACCTTCTATTTGGATGTCCCTAACTTCAGATAGAGCAGAAATAAGCTGTTCGTTGGTGTGTTTTAGAGTTTCTATATCTACTACTGATCTTTCTGCTTCTCTTGCAGTTTCCACTGTAGCCATCTTTAAATTGTCTGCGTTTTTCTTTAAAAGTTCATTAGTTAGGTTTGTCACATCCTTTGTCGCCTTAGCTGCTTGTCCTGTGTGAGCCGCTGAAAGTGCAAGTACCATTTGTGATTTCCAGAGTGGAATAGTATTTACAATTGTAGATTGGATCTTCTCAACCATTACAGTGTTTGATGCTTGAATCATCCTAATTTGAGGAGCCATTTGTAAAGCTACTGTCCTAGTTAGATCAAGGTCATGGATTTTTTTGTCAAATCTATCGATTGATGATTGAAAATCGCTTAATTCTTGTGCATCTGTAGGTAGGTTTGAAGCACTTGCCTTTTCTATAAGCGCTGGTAGTTCAGTATTCCTTGCTTCTTCTAATTTTTGCTTGCCTGCTAAGATATACATTGAAATTTCTTTGTAGTAATTCTTGTTTAGATCATACATTTGGTCTAGGTTTGCGATATCTTTTAGAAGTTGCACTTGATGATTTTCTAGCACCTTTGAAATGGTTTCTACATTAGTTTCTGCCTTTTCATATTTATTTTTAAGATTCATAATTTTATTTGTATTCTTCTTAAAAAATGCTGTGATTCCCTTTTCTTTTTCATCTATTTCAAAATTTTTAAGTTCTGAAACCACATCTGAAAGTAGATCTCCCACTTCTCCTAAATCTTTAGTCCTAACTGTGTTTAAAGTCTTTTCAGAAAAGCCTGCTATCTTAGATTGAGCACCTGCTCCATATTGAAGAACCTGGTTAGAGTTTTTTAAATCTATCTTTTTAGAAAATTCATCTACCATCTTTTGTTCTTCTTCTGTTAGTTTTACTTCTGGTTTTACTTTTTCTATAGATTCATCTAGCTTTGAAATTTCAAGAACTGGTTCATTCTGTTCTTCGTTTCCGTCCAAGGTTAATTTAATTTCGTTATCCATTTATTTCTCCTTTAAAATCATTATCTAAAAGCCCTTCACGCTTAAGCATGGTTGTAAGTACAGTTATGTCTGAATTTATATCCATTGCAACATTTCCATACATTTCGTTTAATAGCTTTAAAAAAGCGTCGTCTATCGTTTTTATTGTCTTCTCTATCTCATTCATTGCGTTTCTTTGTGATTCAGTTGCAACTTCTGACTCACTAAACTCTATATATCTTTTCAAAAGTGAAACCGTCGTTGGAAGATAGTAGTCCATAAACTTTGAAAGCTCATCTGCCTTTGTCGGATCCTTCTTCACTTGATTAAATATTTCTCTCACTATTGATAGAAGTCTCGTTACATCATTCTTTATAGCCTCTGATAAGTTTGGTAAGTAGGTGGCGATTTCTGTAACATAGCTCTTTCCAATTTCCAAAATCGAATCTACCTTTCCTTCTCCTAAATTATTATCAGCTTCTTTCGCATCTACTTTGTAGACATCTCTATAATTATTTTTGTAGACTTCATAGGTGTTTTTATCCAAAATTAATATGGAATTATTTTCCACAAGTCTAGCTTCTTTGAAGTAATCTTTCCTTATGAAGTAGTTTAGATCTTTTACAACTATCTCTGGTTCAACAGCTGCACACAAGCTTAGATCGTCTATGGTTACCACAGTCTTATTTCCAAATTCACGAAGGTATTTCTTATATCTTAACACTCTTTCTTTTGCAAATTTGCCCCATATTTCCATTACAAATCCAGCTGCAAATGATGTTACTGCTCCAATTGCCAAACTAGGTTCTTCAAAAAAACCAAACATCATAGTAACTCCTGTGAACATAAACGTATAGCCAGTCCATTTTGCAAATCCTGCCGCTGTTTTTAAAGATGGATTTTGCACAGCGTATTTCTCCGTTCTTGCTGGAGGTAGATCCTTTTTATTTTTATATGAATTTAAAATATAATTTATGGAGCCTCTTACTCCTTCTATTGCAGTGTCCACAGATTTCTGAACAAGGGTTGAAATATCTGAGTAATCTCCATCATCAATCTTTTTATTAATTTCGTTTATATATTCTTTCGAATCTTTGTTATTGTTTTCTTCATCTATAGAATTAACTATATCTCTAATCGATGCCCTATATTTTTTCATTTAATCACCTACTTAAATTTTACCACAAAGTGGCATTCATAACTAGTTTTAACAATATTTTCAAAATACTCATAAAATTTTTAAACGATGTTTACGTATTTTTTATAAATATTATAAAATTTTTCTATGTGATATAATAATTTTAAGTACAGGAGGTAAATATGAAAGTTTTTGAATATAATTTGAAGCTCAGATCTAATGATTTAAATATATCTAGGAATTTTGTGGCAAGAGGAGATTTTAGTTTCCATAACCTTTCAAAAGTAATAATGACATGTCTTAACTGGACCGGCACAAAGACCATCACATACTTTATCGAAAAAGAAAGCATAGAAATCGTTGATTCAAGAATCTCTATTACTAAGACAATGGGAATTAATTTTAAATCTGACAGAGATTCTATATGTGAAGATTTGCTAGACAGAGGAAGCAAGTTTGTCATGATTTATGGAGACGACACTCCGTTTGTATTTGATATAGAAGTTACTGATGTCATCTATGATTATAAAAAAGATGCAGAACTTTTAAATTCAACTGGTAAAGAACCTATTGAATCCTGTGAAGGTGAAGGAGAATATTTAGATATTTTAAATATTCTAAACGATAAAAACTCTAATGATTATGAAAAAACTGTAGAATGGATTGGAGAAAATTATTTGGAGAATATCATTCCTATCTCAGAAATAAATGAAAATTTTGAAAATTTAGAATTGCTCTTTGATGAAGAAGACGAGTTAGATGACTCATCAGATAGTTCTGATTTTAGTTTTGATATCTTTAGCGACTTGATGTAAGTCGCTTTTTTTTTACAAAAATTATTTTACATAGTATTGAATAATCGTTTTAATATGTTAAAATATAATTAATTCATTCTTTTTTTAATAATAAAGTGTGCAGGGGGAACCTTGCATATTTTTATTTTATAAATGACATTTATATACTAATGTGATAGAATATAGTTACATTGAAGAAAAGGAGGTAGCTATGAACAATTTTTATGAAGATTTATTCAAAAAACAAAGCGAAATGTTAGAAAAAATGGGGTTGAGTTTCTTTGCAAATGAACACAATTTCTTTGACGACAATTTTTTTAAATCTTATGCAGAAAACACTAAGAAATTCCAAGAAGATTTTGTTAGTAAATACTTTGATAATGAGAAAGTTAAAGAAAACTTAAAGGCTATTAATCCAATGTTAGGCGATTACTATGATAGATACGTTGAAAATCTATCCAATATGAACTTTTTAGATTTTGGAGAATATTTAAAGAGCCCAGAAGAATTTTTCAAGAATTATAGAGACAGTTTTGATTCTTATATGAGAGCTTATGATCTCTACAAAGATATCTACAAAACTCCAGAACTTGCAAAGGAAAACTTTGAAAAGTCCCTTGAAAAATACAAAGATCTTTCTATCTCATATCTTGAAGAAAATGTATTTAAATATTTACCTGAAGCTTTAAAAGGGGAATTTGAAAAATCTTTAGAAGATGCAAACTCAAAAAATGCTGCTTTTAAGGAAATATTAAGCCCTTGGCAAGTTACAAGTGGAGATATGAAAGATTACTATCTTGAAGCTATGAAACAAAGACCAGCTCTAATGGTTAAATTCCTAGAAGATTTAGATAGTAGAATGAACTCTTCACTAGACGCTTACGAAAATCTAGATAATTCTAAAGCTACAGAAGAAATAGTTAAACTCCAAAGAAAATATCTAAAAGAATATGTAGATTACGCTAAAAAATTAGGAAATTATAACGACGCAGTATATGAAATTCTTAAAAAAGCGACTGAAGATACTATAGAAGAAATGAAGGCTGACTTCGATGCACTTAAAGAAAACAAATCCTTCGAAGATTTCTATAAGTATTTAAACAATATGTACAAGAAAAACATCGACAAGCTTAAAGATCAAGAACAACTTAACAAACTTGTTGAAACAACACTTGAAGCTGTTAATTCATTCAAAGAAGAGGCTGAAGCTATGATGAAAGAATACAGAGAACTTACAGAAGTTTCTCGTAAGACTGAAGTAGACGCTCTTAAATCAGAAGTTCAAACTCTTAAAGATAGAATTGCAGCACTTGAAGCAAAACTAAATAAATAAAATTATTAGAGAGGTTAAGCCTCTCTTTTTTTATCCAAAAACATAAAAAACACAGAGATTATTATTTCCCTGTGTTTTTTATATTTATTTATATTATCTTATAAAATCTTATAAAGTTTTTCTATTGTTGTGTCGTTTTCTTTTAAATATTTTTCTAAGTCCTCTAGGATTTCTTTCACTCCGTATGGATTCATAAAATTATATGTTCCTACTTGCACGAGTCTTGCTCCTGCCATTATAAATTCCAACACATCTCTATATCCTGCTACTCCTCCTATTGCCATAACAGGAATATTAACAGCGTGTGAGACTTGGTGCACCATTCTTAAAGCTATTGGTTTTATGGCTGGACCTGATAGCCCTGCATAGACATTGTCAAAGACTGGCTTTCTCTTTTCTAAATCTATAGCCATTCCCAAAAATGTATTTACAAGTGAGATTCCATCTGCTCCACCTTCTTCAACTGCCAGTGCATTTTCTACTATGTTTTCTGCGTTTGGAGAAAGTTTTACAACTATTTTATGCTTGGAGATCTCTTTTATCCTTCTTGTGATCATCTCTGAGGATTCACACTTGATTCCAAATGCCATTCCCCCTTCTTTTACATTTGGACATGAGATATTTAGTTCTATAAAGTCGAAGTCATAATCATTTAAAATTTCTGCTGACTTTAAATATTCATCCAAGGTGTTTGAGCCAAGGTTTACGAATATTCTCGGCCCAAGACTTGTCATATCTTTTAATTCGTGTTTTACAAATTCATGTATGCCAGGGTTTTCTAGTCCGATACTATTTAATAGTCCTGATGGTGTTTCTTGAAGTCTTATTCCACTATTTCCAGGCTTTGGATTGTAGGTTACTCCCTTTGAAGAGATGCCTCCGATTAAATCTATTGGATAGTAGTCCTTGTAATCTTCTCCGTAACCATATGTGCCGGAAGCTCCAACTAGCGGATTGTTAAATTTTACACCTAAAAATTCTGTTTCAAGTCTATTCATAAATATCACTTCCTAAGAATATTGGTCCTTCTTTACAAGTTCTCTTGTTGCCGTTCTTAGTCTTGCAAGTGCACCCAAGGCACGCTCCTACTCCACAAGCCATCTTAGTATCAAGTGATACGTAGCAGATAGAGCCTTCTTTAAGAGATAGCTTCGTTATATTTTCAAGCATCGCTTCCGGGCCGCAGGCATAGATTAGTTTTTCTTCCTTAAATTCGATGATGTCAGTTATAAATCCGCCTCTTTTTATAAAGATTTCCACACCCAAGTCCTTTAGATCATAAAACATTTCATCTAGTCTTGTAGTTTCATCTAGTCCGAGGTAGAGTTTTACTTCTGCATTTTTGTTTTTTTCTTTTATCCTCTTTGCTGTTAAGTACATTGGAGCAGTTCCCACTCCTCCGCCGACTAACGCAACTTTTTCTATGTCTATATCGAATGAGTTACCATAAGGTCCGTAGACTTTTAGTTCGTCCCCTTCTTTTAATCTTCTTAAAAGATTCGTGCCTTCTCCTCTTTCTTCTATTAGAAACTCAAGTCCATCTGAGACATTGTAGATGGATATAGGTCTTGATAGGGTTGGATAGTTATCCCAAGCTCTAAGCATGTAGAACTGTCCAGCTTTGGAATCTAACTTACCTTCTGTCTTTAAGAAAAAATATCTGTCGTCAATATCTATATTTTTTATTACGCGGATCATATCTCTTCAAACTGTGTTATAGAGTCACAATATTCGCATCTATACTCTTTTGTTTCTCTATTTACTAGATAGAATTTGTGTTCTTCTACCTTTTGGTCATTGGTGATACATCTTGGATTCTTGCAATGGATTACTCCTTCCACTTCTTCTGGAAGTTCCATTCTGATTTTATCTACTCTTGCTCCGTCTTCTATGATATTTACTGTTGTATGGGGTGCAATTAGTCCTAGTACTGTGAAGTCAAGTTTGAAATCTGTTTCTATCTTTATTAGATCCTTCTTACCCATTGAACTAGATCTTATTCCTTGCATAAGTACAACAGGGTCTTCGACTTCATTTAATTTAAGAGCGTTAAATAATTTGATTCCGTCTCCTGCTACTATATGGTCAAGCACGATTCCTTTTTTAATCTTTGATACATTTATCATTTTATGCCTCCAATCCTAGAAGTGTCATTATAAGTGCCATTCTTACATACATTCCAAATTTTGCTTGTTGGAAGTATACGGCTCTTTCATCACTGTCTACGTCTGTTGCAATTTCATTTACCCTTGGTAGAGGGTGCATAACTATCATATCTTTTTTTGCTTTGTTTAATTTTTCTTTATCAAGTATGAAGAAATCTTTTAGTCTTACGTATTCTTCTTCTGATACAAATCTTTCTCTTTGAACTCTACTCATGTATAGAATGTCTAGGTCTTTTAAGCTTCCTTCTAGGTCATCTGTTTCAGTATAGGATCCTTCTGGAAGTTCGCTTTTAAAAATCTTAGGCATCTTTAACTCTTCTGGGCTTATAAATACGAATTCTACATTTTCATATCTATTCATAGCTCTTACTAATGAGTGAATGGTTCTACCGAATTTTAAGTCTCCGCAAACTCCTACTTTTAAATTGTCAAATCTTCCTTTGTAATGTCTTATGGTGAGTAAGTCTGTCAATGTTTGAGTTGGATGGTTATGTGCTCCATCTCCTGCGTTTATAATTGGCATAGTGGTTAAGTACTTAGTTACAAGTAGTGCTGCACCATCTTTAGGATGTCTCATTGCACATATATCTGCATAGTTTTCTACAGTTCTTAGTGTATCTACAAGAGATTCTCCTTTGGAAGTTGAAGAAACTTTGGCGTCTGCAAATCCAACCACTCTTCCACCAAGTCTATTCATTGCTGTTTCAAATGAAAGCCTGGTTCTTGTTGAAGGCTCAAAAAAAAGACTGGCTAAGACATATCCTTTACAAACATCCATGTACTTACGTGGGTTTGAAATAATGTCATCAGCCAGATCAAATAGTCTACTTAATTCTTCAGTTGTAAAATCACGAGGTTCAATCAAATTTCTAACCATTATTATCCTCCTAAATGTATCTATCTTTTTGTTCTTAAGAAGTTTACATCATAGAGAACATAATGTCAAGGTAAATTTGCAATTTTTTAATTTAATTTCCTACGGTTATACTTTCCATTTCCTCGGTTCTATTTGGAACTTCGAAATTGTATGGGAATTCATGAAGTTTTTTAATTGCTTGAGTTCTGTATACATCTATAACATCTACTTCAACTCCGCTTTGAACCTTCTTAATAAAGTCTCCACCAATCTTATCCATTCTAATGTCGGAGTTATTTAGTTTAAGTCCCCATGTTGCAAGATATGCAATGTCTCCATAGCTTAAGTCTGTCTCCACATTATTAACCGCCATTTCCAAAAGCTTTGGAACTAGTAGAATTGTGCTTGGGGATTTTAACTCTTTGAAAATCTGCATCAAAAATCCTTGTTGAGCATCTATTCTTCCAAGGTCGGAATCTCTATATGCCTTTCTTGCTCTTAGATATGCAACAGCTTCTCTACCGTTTAAGTGGTTTGTTCCTCTCTTAAGATCTATCTTAAGAGGTGGATAGATCCAGTTGTCTTCGTATTTATAATCAGGTCTATCCCATTCGATATCGACTCCGCCTAGAGCATCTACAAGTTGTTCGATTATGTCATAATTAACCACCACATAATGATCAATGTATGTGTCCAAGAGATTTTCAATAGTATCTACAGCCAGAGGAACATCTCCTAGTACATATGCGTCATTGATTTTTCTTTCGCCATGACCCTTTATCTTTACCCATGAGTCTCTAGGTATGGATAGGACTTGCACCTTGTTTTCGATTGCATCTATTGATACCAACATGATCGTATCAGACTGCCCTCTTTCAGTAGAATTTGGATTTGCAATGGTAGTTGTGCTTGTAGCTCCAAGTAGAAGAATATTTATCTTCTTTTTGTTGTCGAAGATATTTTTTTGTTTCTCTTTTTCTTCTGTCTGTCTTTCGAGCTTGTCAACGCCTATCTTGGCATTTGCCGGCTTAGTTGTATATAAAAATACGAGTACCGCCGTAAGTACTAATACTACTAAAATAAAGAAAACTTTGATAAGTTTCTTCATGTTTCACCTCTTTTATAGAATTTCACAAAATTTGTGAACATAGGTATTTTTTATGTAACTCTCATTTACCTAAGTCTTAATTTTAACACATTATATATAATTTTTCAAAAAATATAGATTTTAATAATTTATTCAATTACCTGTACAGAAAATGAATTATTTGTTATCATAGGTCTTGGTGCAATATGCACATAATTAGAAAAGGAGAATAAAAATGAAAACACTTTTTATCTCAAGCCTTTGCCCTCATTGTCCACCAGCAGTTGAGTACGCAAAGAAACTAAACGAAGAAGTTAAAATCGTAGACATTACAAGTTCTATGAAAAATTTAAAAGAATTCTTAAAGTATAGAGATTCTGATCCATATTTCGATGAGATCAAGAAGAATAACAAAGTTGGAATACCTACTTTTATGGATGGAGATGGAGACCATTTCTATTCTATAAGTGAGTATTAAATAAATTTTCAGGGGAGCTATCGCTGAGAGGGATTTGATTCCGACCCTAGAGCTGATCCGGATAATGCCGGCGTAGCAAGCAGGTTCCCCTCTATTAAGAGGAGGAAAAAATGAAAAGATCAAATTTGCTTAGAATAGTTGAAGGTGGAATCTTCATCGCACTAAGTATGATTCTAGATTATATTAAAATCTGGAAGATGCCACAAGGTGGTTCAGTAACTGCCCTGGCAATGTTGCCACTTATACTCTATTCACAAAAGTGGGGAATTAAAAACGGACTTCTAGCAAGTACAACCTTTGGAGTTTTAAAATTCCTACTAAGCGGAGGATTTTCTCTGCATCCACTATCAATAGTCTTTGACTACCTAGTAGGTTTTGGAGTTTTAGGATTTGCAGGTGCTTTTCGCGGCAATAGAGAAAAGGCTACATTGGGAGCTGCTCTTGCAATCTTTTTAAGATTTGTATCTGTATTTATATCAGGCGCATTTGTGTGGTATATCTACGCACCAGAAGGAATGAACCCATACCTATATTCATTCATCTACAACATAACTTACATGAGTCCAGAACTACTACTAACTTGTATAGTTCTCTATGTAATCTATCCAAAATTTGAAAAGTTTTTAAAAACTAAAAATTAATATTTTTATATTAATTGAAATCAAAAAATCCCCTTTTTATGTGGTGACCCCATAAAGTTGGACCTAATACCAGGACTTGTAGTTTACTTTTCCTGGTATTATTTTATTCCTTTCCACCCCTAGGGGTGGAAAAATTTTTATGCTGTGTTTAACTTT
>CABTWG010000040.1 GCA_902488455.1 uncultured Peptoniphilus sp. | reverse complement strand
GACGTGTGTCTTCCGATCTTCACTTCGTTCGCTCAGGGTGACTGTAGTTGTTAGGGTTATTGTATCCTTTGGCTGTGGAACCTAGAAGGTTCCGCTACAGGGATGAATCGAAGTTTATGTTGTTGTACGGCTAACGGCTAAGGGAAGAGAGTTTAGTATCAGGGTTAATGGAAGCTGGTAGCTTCCGCTACGGGGATGAATGAGAGTTGATATTGTCGTACGGCTAACGCCTGATTTGAGAGAATTTAGTACAAAGGTTGATGGAAGCAGGTTGCTTCCGCTACGGGGCAGTTGCATAGACTGGACCTGTGGAGGTTATACCCGTTCGACTCACTTCGCTCGCTCAGGGTGACGACCACATAAAGACTTCATTGCAAGAGGCAAAGTGACTTTTACCTATTTTTTCAAAAAACAAAAATAAGACTTGTCGTCCAAGTCCTATTTTTCCTTATCTTTATTTTTATTTTTATCTTTCTCCATGTTCTTTTAGATAGTGTATGATATCTAGTGATTCATAGAGATATTTGTCTTCGTACATTAGGCATGGTACTTGTCTCTTGCCGCCGAATTCGATAAGATGGTCTCTTGCTTCTTGGTCTATGTCGATATTTTTGATTTCGACGCCCTTTATGCCATTGTCTTCGATAAATCTTTCTACTCGTTTGCAGTAAGGACATACTGTACCTACGTATAGTGTAAATTTGTTCATGTTCTCACCTCGTTTTTATTATACCCAAATAAGTTAAATTTAAAAATGGCTTTAAGTTTGATATAATAGATGAGAGGTGTTTAATGAGTTTATTAGATGATTTAATTATTAATTTTGAAAATTTAAATAGACAACTTACTGAAGCCAAGAGGGTGGTTCTTAGCAGGTCTCAAGATTTTAAAGAAAGTGCTTCAATCAGGTTTGAAATTTTGAAACAGACGAGGATTCTTGACAATCTTTACAAGGAACTTGGCAAGAGAGCTTATGATGCGAAGAAGGAAGATACGGACATCCTCTACGGCGACTACATTGAAAAGATCGACGAGGCTGCTGCAAGGCTCCATGCTCTTGAGATTTCTCTTAAGGTTGAAAACACAGACAGCTCTTCTTTTGATGACGCTTACAGTGGAAATGTTTCTGATTCTTCAAAGGATAAGGAAAACTATATCTACATAGATGAAAAGGATCTGAAATGAGAAAAGATTTTAAAACGATTGACGGGATTAAGACTGCTTTTATTAAGGGAGATGGAGATGGCACGCCTGTTGTGATTCTACATGGTTGGGGTGCCAATATTGAATCTATTATGCCCATTGTAAACTCGATTTCTCCTCGTCCTTTTCTTGCTTATGATGCGCCTGGTTTCGGCGATAGTGATGAGCCGCCTACTACTTGGTCGACTTATGATTATTCTGATTTCCTTACCAAGGTTTTAAAGGAATTTGGAATTGAGAAGGCGATTTTCATCGGTCATTCCTTCGGTGGCAAGACTCTTACTTGTTTTGCTCCTAAGAATGAGGAGATGGTGGAGAAGCTTGTGCTGGTGGACGCGTCTGGTGTCCTTCCCAAGAGAAAGATGAGTTACTATCTAAAGGTGTATTCTTTTAAACTCCTTAAAAATATATACAAATTACTATTTTTTTGGAAAAAGGATTCCATGGAGAAGTTCTACAAGAAATTCGGCTCTGACGACTACAGAGATACTTCCGGGGTCATGAGGTCCACTTTTGTTAAGGTGGTTAATGAGTCGACGGAAGAGGAGTTTTCTAAGATTAATGCTGATACTCTTCTCATCTGGGGTGAGAGGGATGACGCCACTCCAGTGTACATGGGTAAGATTTTTGAAAGTAAGATTAAAAATTCCGGCTTGGTCGTGTTAAATGGTGGTCACTACAGCTACCTTGACGACTACGGAACTTTTTGTGCTGTTATAAATTCGTATTTAGGAGATATTGATGGATAAGATAAAGCTACTTATTGAGTTCATTGTTTTTTTCGTGACTTACATGGTTTGGCGTGTGCTTATGACGAAAAAGGCAAAGTACCATTTAAATATTATTCAGTTAAATGAATACAACAACGATAAATATAGGGATTGGATTAAGAATAATTTTTCTAAGGCTTACAGTCCTTTCGATGAAAAGACAGATTCCAAGACTCCGCTTGTCATGACTGGCAGGGCAAAGAGGCTTCTTGCAACTTACATGAATATTTACAGGATTATTGTTGTAGTGGTGCTTCTTGCGATTTTGTGTTTTACAAATTATAGGATTACTGTTTACGCTGGAATTATATTTCTAATCATTGCGCTATTTATTCAACCACAGATGATGCTTCTTGCAAATTCTATTAATCTTCCAAAGGAAAAGAAGATCAACATGGGTTTTTACACTAGCGCTCAAGATAAGATAAAAAGGCTTAAGGCTGAATCTGGTCTAAAGGTCATAGGTATCACTGGTTCTTTCGGGAAGACTTCAGTAAAGTTCTTCACCAGTACCATGCTCGATGAGAAGTTCAGGGTGCAAAACACTCCTTCTTCTTACAACACTCCTATGGGTCTTTCCAAGGTTATAAATAATGAACTGGACAGTTCGAAGGAGATTTTCCTCGCTGAGCTTGGCGCGTACAAACCTGGTGAGATTCACGAAGTTGCAAGTCTAGTTCAACCTGATATCGGCGTTATAACTGCAATTGGTCCGACCCACATGCAGATGTACAAAACCATTGAAAATATTATGAAAACCAAGTACGAGCTTATAGAAGACCTGGATGAAAATGGAACTGCAATCTTTAACTATGACAATAAGTATGTAAGAGAACTTGCTGACAAGACTACGAAGAAGACAATCAGATATGGTACCAAGGATTTTATGAAGCTTGATTACTATGCTAAGGACATAGAAGTTTCTGAAAGGGGAAGCACTTTTACACTGGTTTCTAAAGAAAAGGGATCTATCGAATGTACTACTAAACTTCTTGGAGAACATTCTGTGCAAAATCTACTGGCTTCTGTGGCAATCGGTATGGAACTTGGAATGACTCTTGAAGAGGTAAAGGATAGAATCGAAAAGATTGAAAGTGTGGAACACAGACTTAATCTAATAGAAGGTCAAGGTGGCGTCATCGTTATTGACGATGCATTTAACTCAAACCCTGTTGGTTTTAGGGCTGCACTTAAGGTGCTATCTCAGTTTAAGACTGGCAAGAAGATAATCATAACTCCTGGCATGGTTGAGCTTGGGGATATGGAAGAGGAAGAGAATTACAAAGTTGGTAAAGAGATTGCAAAGGTATGTGACTATGCAATTTTAGTTGGTATAAAGAGGACTGAGCCGATTAAACACGGACTCATTGATAGTGGATTTGATGAAGGTAAGATCATCTCTGTTAGAAGTTTAAACGACGCGACTGCAGAGCTAGGAAAGATTACTGCTCCTAGGGACGTTGTGCTATTTGAAAATGATCTACCTGATAGTTATGAGGAGTAATATGAAGAATATAGCAGTATTATTTGGAGGAGTCTCAGTTGAACATGAAGTGTCTGTCATAACTGGGATGCAAGTTGTTGAAAACATGGATAAAACTAAGTACAATCCGATACCTGTACTGGTTACAAAGGACGGCAAGTTTTTATCCGGAGATGCAATTAAAGATTTTGGAAATATTAAGAGAAACAAGCTTGAAGATGCGAAGGAAGTGTTTTTCAAACCTGTAAGAGGTGATTTCAACCTATACACAGAGGAAGAACAAGGTGGGGGACTATTCTCCAAGAAGACTTCCGGCGTAGTTGTATTTGAAAAGATAGACGCGGTATTCGTTGCTCTTCATGGAACTTTTGGAGAAGACGGAGCTGTGCAAGGAATCTTGCAATTTATCGGCATTCCATACACAGGTTGCGCAGTTAACGCTGCTGCTGTAGGAATGGACAAGGTAATCATGAAGGACGTGTTTAAATCTCAAAATATTCCTATGACAGATTACTCCTATTTTTACAGAGATTTCTATAAATTTGACGATGTAAAGGCAGAAGCTAGTAGGATCGGATATCCAGTCTTTGTAAAACCTGCGAACCTCGGTTCATCTGTTGGGATTTCAAAGGCAAAGGATGAAGCTGAACTTAAAGAGGCTGTGGAAATTGCAATGAACTACGACAGGAAGATCATCGTTGAAAAATCTGTTGAAAAACCAAGAGAAATAAACTGTGCAGTCATGGGATACGAAGACGATCTACAAACTTCTCTTACAGAAGAACCGATCACTTGGGAAGATTTCCTAACCTATGACGATAAATATAAAAGCGGTGGCAAAGGATCTAAGAGCGTGGGCATGAAGAATCAAAAGAAGAATCTGCCTGCAAATATTCCTGATGAAATGACTGAAGAAATTAAAAGACTTGCAAAGCTTGCCTTTAGAAGCATAGATGCCATGGGAGTTGCAAGAATCGACTTTTTGGTAGATGAAAATGAAAAAGTGTATGTAAATGAAATCAACACCCTACCTGGCTCAATTGCATTCTACTTATTTGAACCTATGGGAATTTCATTTAAAGAGCTTATAGATAGACAAATCGATTTGGCATTTAGAAGAAGCAATGAGTTTGGAAAAAATATCTATTCCTACGACACTGATCTATTTAACAGCACCAGCTACGGAGCAAAATTATAATGATTGAAGATGCAATTTTAGAATATATAAATTCGAACAAAGTTGTAACCATAAAGACCATATTAAAAGCTTTTGAAGTGGACAAGTACAGCAGAGCTCCATTTATAAAGACTTTGGAGAATATGAACAGAGATGGCAAGATCTATGTGGATCGCAAGGAAAGAGTCCATGCCATCGACAATGTTTCATATGCTGTGGGAGAAATTTCAAAGAATGAAAAGGGATTTGGATTCTTACTTATGAATGATGGGGAAGATATATTTATCCCTGCAGATTTCATGGGCTCCACCATAAACAAAGACACTGTCCTAGTTAAGATAGACAAGACCACCTCCGGAGAGAAGCGCGAAGGCAAGGTTTTGCGAGTTATAAAGAGACACGCTACGAAGTTCGTCGGCACATTTCAAAGTTCAAAGGATTTTGGATTCGTTGTACCTGACAATAGAAAGGTCGGCACGGATATATTTATCAGAGGTGAGGATATAAACGGCGCCGAAGATGGTCAAAAGGTAGTTGCGAAGATCAAAAAATGGGCGGAAAAGGATAAGAAACCTGAAGGAGAAATAGTTGAAATCCTAGGTTTTCCAGAAGATCCATACGTGGATATTGAATCCATAGCCAAGAGCTTTGATATTCCTACAGTCTTTCCACGAAAAGTTATAAATGAAGCTAAGTACATGCCTAAGGAACCGACGGAGAGTCAACTGAAAGGTAGGCATGATTTAACTGAGCTTTTGATATACACCATTGACGGCGCGGACTCAAAGGATTTCGACGATGCTATATCAATTGAAAAAGTTGGAGAGAATTATCGCTTGGGAGTGCATATTGCCGATGTGAGTCAATATGTAAAAGAAGGATCATACCTCGATAAAGAGGCTTTTAAGAGGGGAAACTCCTACTATCTTCAAGACAAGGTCTATTCTATGCTTCCAAAGGAATTATCCAACGGAATCTGTTCTCTAAATGAAAACGAAGTTAGACTTACCCTTTCAGTTTTTATGGATATTGACAAGAAGGGCAAGGTTGTAAAACACAAGATTGAAGAATCATATATAAAATCCAAGAGAAGACTTGTATATGACAATGTGTCCGACTATCTTGAAGATGGAAAGAAAGATCCGAGTCTCGAAGGTCTCTACGATTCACTATATATGGCAAAAGAGCTTGCTGAAATACTGATGAAGAAGAGGTATGACAGAGGCTCAATCGACTTTGATTTCAAAGAACCAGAGATAATTACAGACGAAAATGGAACTCCTATAGATATTTTGGTGAAGGACAGAAGAATTGGAAACAAGATCATAGAAGAATTTATGATCTGTACCAACGAAACTGTTGCTGAAGAATACTATTGGTTGGAGCTTCCTTTCCTATATAGAATCCACGAAGAACCTGATGAAGAAGATGTGGAAAAGTTAAATTCTGCTATTAGACATTTAGGACTTAGCATCAATAATTTTAGAGAGCTACGTCCAGTTGAATTTAAGAATATCATCGACAAGGTAAAAGGGACATCGGAAGAACTATTTGTTTCAACTTTGCTTTTGAGATCTCTACAAAAAGCTAGATATTCAGAAGTAAACGACATTCACTTCGGTTTGGCTTCGAGATACTATTCCCATTTCACATCACCTATTAGAAGGTACTCGGACCTATTCATCCATAGGATTATAAAGGCGAACTTAACTGGACTTCTAAGCAGAAAGAGAATCGACTACTACGACGAAATATCCCATGTGGTTGCAGAACAGACTTCTAAGATGGAAAGAGTTGCCCAAGCCTGCGAAAGAAAAGTAGAATCTGTGAAGATGGCAGAGTATATGAAGGACAGAATCGGCGAAAAGTACGAAGGAAGAATAGTTTCTATCACTTCATTTGGAATGTTTGTGCAACTTGAAAACTTGGTAGAAGGTCTCGTTCCTTATAAGAGCATGGATGGTTTCTATGAAATGGACGAAGAAAATTATACCGCCGTCTCAAAAGACAGGGAAGAAGTCTACCAAATGGGTGACACTGTAAGTGTAGTGGTAGTTAATTCAAACATAACCACTGGAGAGATAGATTTTGAATTGGAGAATGTAGATGGAAGAGAAAGTACTGGCGACAAATAGAAAGGCAAGGCATGACTTTTTCATAGAAAAATCTTACGAAGCTGGCATAGTCCTCGTGGGTACGGAAGTTAAGTCCCTACGAAGAGGGAAGTGCAACTTAAAAGATGCATATGTTGAGATAAAAGACGGAGAAGTGTTCGTTGAAGGAATGCACATAAGTCCGTATGAGATGGGGAATATTTACAATGTGGATCCACTTAGAAGAAGAAAACTTTTACTTAACAAGGCTGAAATTAGAAAACTATCAAGAGATGTAGAGCAAAAGGGATACACCATCGTTCCACTTAAGGCGTACTTGGTGAGGGGAAGGGTGAAACTTGAAATCGCCCTTGCAAGAGGTAAGAAACTCTATGACAAGAGGGATGCATTGGCAAAGAGAGACTCTGATATGAGAATCAGAAAAGCTCTAAAGGATTATAATTAAATTAATTAGATAACAAAGGCATGGGCGACTGTGTCTTTTTTGTTTGCAAAATTTAAAAGAAAATGTAAACCTCTTACATATAAAAAAGAGGCTTACGCCTCTTAATTTGTTATGATTATTTAAATTATTTAACCATTTCTCCGATTTTTTGTTCGATAAATTCCATATAAGGAACGCCGTCGATATTAAAACCGCCTACGAAATCTGTAGCAAGAGAGAAGAAGTTGATGGTTAGGACATTGTCTTCGATGTAGTAAATATCAAAATGTCCAGGGATAAATCTAACTTCTATGGTGTCAAACTTGCTAGTGTCTTCGTATTTCTTTCTTATATTTTCAAGATTCATTGTCTTCACAGGGTCAACCATGCTTCTCATAAATTCAAGATCTTCGGTCATCCACATATTGTAGTTCCAAAATCTAAGTTCCTTCTTGGTTGCACCGTTTAGAATTTCCCTATTTACGATTGCAGAAAGCACTCTTCTTACAGAATCTTCTTCAAAGTCATCGCCGTAAAGAGGTTTCATCTCAGGGCGTTTTGCAAGTTCAATCATGTAAACTTCGGCAACTTTATCTCTAGCTACCACAGATTCCCAATAGAAAAGCATCATTTCTACGACTTCTGTGTTTAATTTAATTTTATTTAACATTCCTACCTCCAATAAAATTATTTCTAAAAAATATTATACCACAACAATAATTCAGAAAAAATTTATTTGCAAAAGAAACTGTACTAGCTGGGAAAATGGGAAAATTGACAAAGCACCATAAATATAGTATAATATATCAAGTATTGAAAGTATAACTTCGAAAAATTAAGGGGGACGCCAATGAATCAGATGGAAATGATCAAAAGAGAGTTGGAGCAATATATAGGTAAAAGGGTTATTCTCAGAGCCAATAAGGGCAGAAAGAGATTTGTAACTCGCTTTGGAGAAATAAAGGCTGTTTATCCCAGCTTATTTGTAGTCGAAGTTGAAAATGGAGATGAAATGACGACTTCTTCATATACTTATTCAGACGTTCTAACATCGACAGTAGCAGTAACAGTTATTGAAGATGAAGTAGAATTTGAAGATGTTCAGATTATATAAGAAGGCTTAGCCTTCTTTTTTTTATGGGAAATTTGGTTTATAAATGGAAATAACAAAAGCAAGATCAAAATCAAAGATAAATATAGGACTGGATATAATATCTAAGAGAGATGACGGTTACCACAATATACGGACCATCATGCATGAACTAGACCTCTTCGATGAGATGGAATTTTCTTTAGATGCATCTGGATTTGAAATATTAAGTGATTTGAAAATAAAAAATGAAGACAATTTAATATACAAAGCTTACCGTGGGTTTTGCGACTATGTGGGAGAAGATCTAAATTTAAAAGTAAGCCTTAAAAAACTTCTGCCAATGGGAGCAGGCATCGCTGGAGGCACATTTAACGGAGCAGAAACAATAAAATATTTAAACAGAGCCTATGGTTATAATATGAAGTTGGATGAGATTATCGGTTTTTCCAAAAAGATTGGAGCTGACTTTCCATACTGCTTGACCGGTGGGAACTGTCTCGCAGAAGGCATAGGAGAAATCCTAGTTCCAGTTGAATATAGCGATCCTTACGTGCTTCTTGTAAATCCAGGTTATGAAGTATCAACCAAGGAAGTCTACGAAAATTTAAGATTAAGTGATAAAAGGGTGGATTTCGACAAGATCATAGACGCTCTTCAAAATAAAGATATATCTGCGTTAAATGATGTGCTTAAAAACAATATGGAAGACTATGTATTTAAAAAACATGGTGAACTTGATATAATTAAGAAAAGAATAGTAGAATTTGGTGGAGCATCTGCAATGAGTGGATCGGGACCTTCCATTTTTGGAATTTTCTATGATCTTGATCTACTTAAAGGTGCTTACGAATATTTTAAAAATAGGTATAAAAATGTCTACCTAGGTGGAAATTATGAATGAAATAATAATCTATGACGATTCCTATGGCTCTATAGAAATCGTGGATAGACTTGGGGAAGAATTTAAAAAAGAAAAATTCATCTGCTTTTGCGATGACCTTGCGTATCCATTGGCAATGAGGAGAAGCTCAGAGGAAATAATAAATAGCAGGCAGGAAGAGTTTACAAAGATGGATCCAAAGATAATTGCCTATCCAAATATTGGAAAGATTCTAGTCTATCCAAAATCTGAAAATAGAGAGAGTAGACTCAATTTAGATGAGTATAAAGACATGACTGTCCTTGGAAATTCTAGAAATTACTATGGATTTAAGGATTATGTTGATGCGCAACTATTAATCAACCAAGCAAAGGTGAAAAACGAATATATTCTAAAAGAGCTTATAAAAGAATACTTGGTAGGAGCATCTGAAGAGGTGTTTTTAAACAATACATCTCTATGCCTATTTAGAAAATATTTTGAAGAATTAAAGGGAAGTCGTAAGATCTACTACTTAAACGACTGTTTTTACAGTAAAATCACAGAAGTCATAAAGGACAATGAATGGATTATCAAATTTCCAGGAAAAGTAAACTACTATGTAACAGAAGACAAGATGAATTTCGCAGAGAAATATGAAGAAATAACCAATAAAAAAATCTACCCGAGCTTGTATAAATAATTAATCCTGTCGATAGATGGGATTTTTTATGTAGAAATTGGGTAAAAGTAGGACGAATGATGTACTAGTAACGGAATTTTATCCATTTAGATAAGAGAAGTTAAATCCGAGGTAGAAAAGAAAGTAAAAAATAACGGGAGGAAAACACAGCAATGTGTTGGTTTTTTAGAAAGAAATTGGATATAAACGAAGAAATTAAAAAATACGAAGAAACAGAAAATGCAGTCTTGCTAGATGTAAGAAGAAGAGAAGAATACAAGATGGGACATATATTGGACGCGATAAATGTGCCAATGGAAGAGATTGAAAAAGTAGTAGACATAATAAAAGATAAGGACACCCAAGTCTTTGCCTACTGCGTCGGAGGAGTAAGAAGTAAAAAGGTGCTTCAAAAGATGGAAAAGATGGGTTATAAAAATCTAAATAATATCGGCGGCACCAAGGATTATAAAGGAAAATTAAATAAGTAGAAGAAGGCAGTGTATGTTTAAGTACACTGTTTTTTGTTTAGTATAAAGTCTGAAAAATCTTTTATAAAGACCTTCCTAACTACAGTCACCGAGGGAAATCGGGTTCAGTAAATCAGCCTTCATTCTTTTGCTCTTGAAATGAAGTCTGTAGTTGGTAGTCACCATAAGAAGTGCTTAGCTTAGCAAATAGAAACCTCCCAACTACAGTCACCCTGAGCGGAAGAGCCGTAGGCTCTGTAGTCGAATGGGTCTAGCATCTGAAGAGCAATTAAGGCAAATGAAATAATTTAATTAATAGATGCTAGCCGGATAGCATTTGAATTTAATTGGTTAGTTTTTATCTCGATGAGGCGTGTCAGTTGGAAGAACTTGACCTGTGGAGGTTATACCCGTTCGAAGCCCTAGTCGAAATCTCTGATTTCGCAACAGGTCTTGTGCAAAGAGTTCCAAAGAAGGAACTTCGTGAGGCTGATTTGCAGAACTCGACTGCCTCTCAGGGT
>CABTWG010000039.1 GCA_902488455.1 uncultured Peptoniphilus sp. | reverse complement strand
TTCAAGCAGAAGACGGCATACGAAATTGAATACTACACAGAAGCGTTCTACACATTAGTAACTTTTGAAGCAGAACCACAAACTGTAAAAGAATTCGACAGAGTAGCTAAGATTTTAGACCCAGTTATGAGACATATGGTAGTAGCCATAGAAAAATAGGTGATAAAATGAATGTAGTAACATTGATAGGAAGACTGACAAGAGACCCTGAACTTAGATACAGCCCACAAGGCATGGCAAATGTAAGAATAACCGTTGCAGTTGACAGAGGTTATAACCAACAAAAACGTCAAGAAGCGGAAGCTCAAAATCAACAAACTGCTGATTTTATATCTTGCGTAGCGTTTGGAAAGACTGCTGAACTAATAGCCAACTATTTCAACAAAGGAAATAGAATCGGCATTGAAGGAAGAATTCAAACTGGAAGCTATGACAAACAAGACGGCACAAGAGTGTACACAACTGATGTTGTAGTAAACAGAGTACACTTTATAGAAACTAGATCAGAATCTCAAACATACCAAAGAAGACCACAAACAGAAGGCGCAGGAGGATTCTCTGCACCAAATCAAAATCCTGGCGGATTTAACAAACCACCAGTGAACACTTCTTATGACCAGTTTTCTACATCAGAGGACGAGGGAGAAGCATTTTTCCCAGTAGACAATGAAGATATTCCATTTTAAGGAGGTAGAACATGCAAAGAAGATTCAGAAGTAGAAGAAAAGTATGTGCTTTCTGCCAAGATGCAAATAAAGTAATCGACTACAAAGACGCTCAAGGACTTAGAAGATTCGTATCTGAAAAAGGTAAGATCCTTCCAAGAAGAGTGACAGGAACATGTGCAAAGCATCAAAGAGAAGTAACTTCTGCTATTAAAAGAGCAAGACAAATTGCACTATTACCATATAGCGCAGACTAAGAAACTTAACCCGCATTGGCGGGTTTTTTTAATGGAGAAATTAAGTTTTTTAATTTTATGTATTCAAATTGTAAAAAATTTTTGTAAACTACAAATAAAAGTTCGTTTGTGATATTCTATTAATGATCAAAGAGATGAAAGGGAAAAAATGCACAATAAATATATTTTACAAGAAAAGAATTTTATTTTAACTAAAAATGATGATGAATACAATTGGCTAGAGATCATAAGCCCTACAGACGAAGAACTAAAGAGCCTGCTTTCAAAATTTAATCTTCCAAGAGACTATGTTTTCGACGTAAGCGACCCCTATGAACTTCCAAGAACAGAAGGACTCGAGGATGACAGACCTAATCTATTCATCCTTTCGTATCCGATCAGGAAATCCAGCTACGAATTTATCACAAGGCCTCTTGCCATAATCATCGATAAGGAAAAAGTAATCACCATTTGTAGTGAGGACTCAGAAGTTTTTAAAAATATAAAATCAAATAAGTCGCATAAAATGGATAATATAGAAGAGATAGAAAACTTTATCTTGGAGATTGCCTGGGAAATTTCAAAGGCATACATCGATTACATCAAAGTTTTAAATAGGGAGATTGACGATCTTCAAGGTCAAACGAGGAGATCTACCCATACGAAGCATCTTGAAAAGATCATTGCGATTCAAAAGAGTCTTACCACTTTTCAAATGTCTACCAGGGAAAATGTTCCTGTAATAGAAAGTATTTTCGAGCTGGATTACTTATCTGAATCTGAAAATAGGGACGATCTACTCCGGGATTTGCAGGTTGAAAACAAACAGGCTAGAGTCATGGTGGAGAAATCAACGCTTATGCTAGATAAACTATCAGATCTATATACCAATGTTATCAACAACAATCTAAACGAAGTCATGAAGATCCTCACTTCTGTAACTATTCTAATGACAATACCAACCATTGTCGGCGGAATCTGGGGGATGAATGTTAAACTTCCTTGGGAGAATGTTGAGCATGCATTTTGGATATTGATGGGGCTTAGTTTTTTGATAGGAGTAATTACTCTTTGGATTTTGAAAAAGAAAGATTTTTTGTAAAAATAAAGGAAGGGCTACCTTCCTTTTTGTTTGTCTATTTATTTCCAGACATTTTGATATTGTATTCTTCTTCCAAATTGGAAAAAGTTTCTTTGTACCTTTCTACAAGTCCTGTAAGTTCAGCTACTTCTTCTTCTGAATAATCTAAGTTTTCTAGTGTTTCCAAGATATCTTTTATATCTTCTTTGATTGAATTTAACTCCTCTTCAGTTGGATACCTCTTCTTTAACTCTATCTTTTCAGATTTTATTTTCTCTACATAGGTAGAAATATTTTTGTAGTTTAGATTGCTGTAACTATCAAGGATGGACTCGTAGATGGTGTTTTCACTTTCGTCCATTTCAAAGCTAAGAGGATTATATTCTTCTGCCAAGAAGTAGAGATATTCCTTATAATTTTCGTCAATGTTGAGGTAGTCCTTGGAGTCTTCGATTAAAATTTCGTTTCTATGAATCTTATTTAATTCGTCTTTGAATTTTTCTTCCACTTCATCTTCTGAAGCATCAAGATTTTGCATCTTAAACCTCATTATTGAGGATAGAATGTTTAGCTTTTCTATTTCAAACTCATAGTACTTAAGTCCTTGTAAGTATTCTGCGTAAATTTGTGGATAGACATAGTATTTAAGTTCAAATTTTTTAAATAATAACTCGGATAATAAAAATCTATTGTATTCTTTGTCCATAACCTCACCTCTTATCCATTATACAATGGTATAATTAATTAGAGGTGGAAAATGTTTAATAATTTTGGGAAATTTTTCGAAAATAAAAAGATAGATGAATATACTTCTTTTGGAATCGGAGGAGTTTGCGACTACATTCTCTTTCCAAATTCTGTAGAAGATTTAATAGAAGCGATTAAACTTGCGAGAAAAAATAATATTGCTGTTCATATATTTGGAAATCTAACCAATGTTTTGGTGCTTGACGGAGGGATTCGCGGGCTTACCATAATTTTAAAAGATGGGGCATTAAGCGATATAGATATAGATGGCAATATAATCACAGCTGGGGCAGGTGCCACTCTTAAAGCTGTAAGTGAAGCTGCTTATGAAAACGACCTTGGTGGCATGGAATTTTCGCATGGCATACCAGGATCTGTCAGCGGTGCCATGGTTATGAACGCCGGTGCATATGGTGGGGAGATGAAGGACGTGGTTAAAAGTGTCAAGCTTCTTACCGAGGATCTTAAAATCATCGACGTGGATGGATGCGATATGGATTTTGTATATAGAAATTCCAGGGTCATAAAGAATAATGAAATCGTCCTCTCTGCAAGTTTTGAACTAAAACCTAGGGAAAAATCAGAAATATTAAAAGATATGAATGACTTCGACGAAAGAAGAAGCTCCAAGCAACCTCTTGACATGATGTCCTGTGGAAGTACTTTTAAAAGACCGGAAGGATACTTCGCCGGAAAGCTCATAGATGACAGCGGACTTCGAGGATTTAGATATAAAAACTGTGGAGTATCTTGGAAGCACTGCGGATTTATCGTTAACTATGGAGATTCAAAAGCGGAAGATGTGCTCCACGCCATCGATGTGGTTAGAAAGGTTGTATACGATAAATTTGGAGTAAGTCTTGAGACTGAACTTAAAACTGTAGGAGAAAAATAATGGAAGTTGTAATTATTTCTGGCTTAAGCGGCGCAGGAAAATCGGAAGTTTTAAATATTATGGAGGACATGGGTTACTTTGCAATGGATAACCTTCCTCCAGAACTTTTGACCAAGTTTATGGAGCTTAGTTCAGCAAGCCCAATCGAAAAGGTTGCCTGTGTGGTGGACATTCGTTCTAGGGAATTCTTCAACGAATACGATTCTTCTATAAAAAGGCTTAAAAATATGGGCATAGACGTGAAGATTCTATTCGTTACTGCAAGTGATAAGACTATCGTAAATCGCTATAAAGAGAGGAGAAGGCCTCATCCACTGGATAAATCCATTACAGAAGGAATTAAAAAAGAAAAGAAACTACTAGAATTTTTGGAAAAGGCAAGCGACTATAAAATCGACACTTCAAGTATGAAACTCTCAAACCTTCGTTATGAAATCAAAAGACTCTTTCAAGGAGAGGGAGTGGACTTCTTGGTGTCTGTAGTTTCCTTTGGATTTAAAAATGGAATCCTTCTTGACGGGGACCTTATATTCGACGTGAGATTTATAGAAAATCCATTCTATATAGAAGAGTTAAAAAATATCAGCGGCGAAAACAAAGAGGTCATCGATTTTGTAATGGGATTTGAAGAAACTAGGGAGTTCATAGACAAGACTGTGGACATGCTTAGATTTCTGATTCCAAACTATAAAAAGGAAGGGAAAAATATATTGGTGGTAGGATTTGGTTGCACAGGAGGATTTCACAGATCCGTTGCGATTTCAAACGAAGTTGCCAAGAGGCTAGAAGAGATCGGCTACAAGACCAACACCACCCATAGGGACAAGCCATGAAAGTAGTAGTAATAGGAGGAGGAACTGGAACAAGCACCATTCTTCGTGGACTTAAAAGAGTCACCAATGATATAACTGCCATAATTTGCACAACAGATGATGGCGGCGGTTCTGGAATATTGAGAGAAGATTATGGAATGATTCCTCCGGGAGATTTTAGAAACTGTCTTATCGCCCTGTCCAATTCGCGAAAAGAATTTGAAGATTTACTTAACTATAGGTATAAATCCGGCACATATAGCGGACAGAGCTTCGGAAATCTATTTATAGCTGCCATTTCCGATATGTACCATGGATTCGAAAGTGCAATCGACTACATGGGGAAATTTTTAAATATTACAGGCAAGATCTATCCAGTTACACTGGAGCCATCGAACCTAGAAGCCATACTTACCAACGGCACGACGGTCTTTGGGGAGACAAACATTAGAGAAGAGATGGTAAAGACCAAGGCGAGGATAGAAAACTTACGACTATCACCACATGTGCCACAGGCTTTTTCAAAGGCGCTTGACGAGATAGAAGACGCGGACTTTATATTTTTAGGACCTGGATCTCTATACAGTTCAACAATCGCAAACCTACTTGTGGATGGAGTTGCAGATGTAATCTATAAAACAAAGGCAAAAGTAATCTACATTGCAAATGCATTTTCAGAACTGGGAGAGAGCGAAAGCCTAAGCCTAAGTCACCATGTACTTGAAATAGAAAAGTATTCAAAAGCTGGGATGATCGACTATGTATTCGCCACGAGAAATGAATATCTACAAGAGATAACGCCAGATGAATTCAAGGGAAGACTCGTCTTAACCGATGACGAAGATAGAAAAATCTTAAAAGATTTGAAAATAGAGATTATAGAAGGCGATTTTGTAGATATGGTTGACGGCAAACTCCGCCACAACGGAGAAAAAATAGGAAATATTGTAAAAAATTTAAAATAAAAGGACTCAAAAGGAAAATTGAGCCTCAGAGTGGAGACAAAATCCCAAAACGCTTATCCGACTACAGAAATTGAGAAATTCATAATCTCATAAACAACAAATCGCAAACTCGCTAACGCTCAAACAGTGCGATTTGCGGGCGGATTATTTCAATTTGAATTTCTTACAATTTCTTTCGTACGGACGCTTCCTTTTGGATTTTGCCACTTTAAAGGCAACCTTGGACTCAAAAGAAAATGAGTCCTTTTTTTGAAATAAATTAATTTAGCAAGATAACTTGATAAAATAAAAATGGAGGGATATAATAAAATTAAGATAAAATTAGTAGAGGTGGCATATGAAAATTAAATCTCAAAAATTTAAAATCTTTTTTTCTATATTCCTTGTAGTATTTATTTTATCCACCTTGACTGCAAAGGCGGGCGGAGTAGATGATCTATTCTTGGAAGCCTTGGATACCATGCCGCAAAACTCAATAGAAAGATACTCATATTGTAAATCTTTAGAAAGTGGCAAATCCTATGTAGAAGTTCTAAAAGAAGAAATACTTGCAAGAGATTCGGAAAATTCAGAAGGAAAAATTGAATACAGAACCATTTCCAAAAAAGTGGCGGACATTGGATTTGGAAATAAAAAGTATCCAGCCTATATTCGTTTTGAACTTAAAGTCTTAGCAAAAGAAAATGGGAAAGTCATAAAACTTTTAGATTATGGAAGACCAGTTGTATTTGTAACAAGACTTAAAGCCAGCTGGAATGGCGGAGATTACAATATTGACGTATACGAAAATGGAATAAGAGTCTCCTCCACAGGAGAGTTCTTCTTAGGAATGGAAAATATTTCTGTAGGTAAAGATATTATTGATATCGGTGAAAATAGCATAAAGACAAAACTCATGACTATTAAATGCAATGTGAGGTACTAAAATGAAAAATAAAATTAAAACTCTTAGAACTTTAAGTAAATGCTTCTACATACTAGCCATATGTTTAGTAATTTTTAAACTATTCTTCTCTCAAGAGATGCAAGTTATAAAATCTATGACTAGTGGAAATTCTGATTTGATATTCAGTCGAGGAATTTCTTTCTATGTATTTGCATTGGTTGTAAATATTTTATACCAACTACTTCTAGCCATTGGTGGAGCAAAAGCATTGGATGCTTTGGCAGATATTTTAGAAAAATTATATGGCGATGAAAATTAAAAGTGACAAATATTAAAAGACCAGAGATGGTCTTTTTTTAGTTTCTGAGGCAACTTACATTTTACCCTTTAAAAATTTGGTAAATTACAGTATAATTAATGTATTGAGTATAGTTGCGAGGATATAAGAGAAGGTATCGGGAGAAATTTTAAAGAGAAGAGACATTTGGTGAGAGTCTCAAATTTCGAAGATGCAGATGCGCTTATTAGCAATATTCATTAGAATTTGAGTGGATCGTCTCTTAGGAGGCGATTTTTTTTGGAGGTATTATGAAACTTTACAACACGCTAAGTAGATCCCTTGAAGAATTTGTCCCTGTAAATGAAGGGCAAGTAAATATGTATAACTGTGGTCCTACGGTTTATAACTACATTCACGTTGGAAATGCTAGACCTCTTGTAATTTTTGACACCTTGAGAAGATATTTTATTTACAAAGGTTACGATGTTAATTTTGTGGTTAACTTTACAGATATTGATGATAAAATAATTAATCGCGCCAACGAAGAGCATGTTGACTTCACCGAAATAAGTGAAAGATATATAGAAGAATTTAAAAAAGATGCAAACGGACTTCATCTCTACGACTATAAAACTATAAATCCACGGGCAACTGAAATGATTCCACAGATGATTGAATTTATTAAGACTTTGGAATCTAAGGACGCTGCATATGTGCTAGATGGGGACGTGTACTTCGACATCACCAAGGCGAAGGATTACGGCAAGCTCTCTAAGAAGAATATTGACGAGCTTATGGCTGGTGCGAGAATTGGAGTTGCTGAAGGCAAGAGAAATCCTGGTGACTTTGTCCTTTGGAAGAAGAAAAAAGAAGGCGAACCTGCTTGGGACAGCCCTTGGGCAGAAGGAAGACCTGGATGGCATATCGAATGCTCTGTAATGGCTAAGACCATCTTAGGAGATACCATTGACATTCACTCCGGGGGAGAAGATTTGCAATTTCCTCACCACGAAAATGAAATCGCCCAATCTGAAACTGCAAACGGCAAGACCTTTGCAAACTATTGGCTCCACAACGGTATGATCAACGTTGACAATGAAAAGATGAGTAAATCAAGAGGCAACTTCTTTACAATTAGAGAAGTTTCTAAGGAATACGACCTTGAAATTTTAAGATATTTTCTACTAACTTGCCACTACAGATCTCCGATTAACTTCTCCCACGAAGTTATGGAACAATGCAAGGCTTCTCTTGAAAGAATGTACAACGGTAAGGAAAAATTAGAAAAACTAATTGAAACCGCAGATTCTGGAAGCCTTGACGAAGAAGTAAAGGCTCTTGTAGATGCAGAAGTTAAATATTTTGAAGATGCAATGGAAAATGACATCAACACTGCAGATGCTCTAACTGCCATCTTCAATATTATAAAGATCATAAACACCAAGGTTGACGATAGTTCAAAAGAAACCTTGGAATATGTAAGGGATAATCTAAACAAAACATCCAAAGTGCTTGGTATTTTGGAAAGAAAAGAAGAAGGCTTAAGCCCAGAAGAAGAAGCTCTATTCAACGAAAGACTTGAAGCTAGAAAGAACAAAGACTACGCGAAGTCCGACGAACTAAGGGACAAACTTCTTGAAATGGGCATAGAAGTTAAAGACAGTAGAGAAGGAACGACTTGGAAGAGAATTTAGGAGTATTTTTGAAAGTGGGTCAGGTTATGAGCGAGCTTGAAGCGCGTAATTTGAACCCTCTTTCTCTTGCATATATTGGAGATGCGGTCTATGAACTTTTCATCAGAACGATGATTTTTAGAAACTTGCCTCCAAACAAATTAAACAAGGAAGCTAAGAAATATGTAGCCGCATATGCACAGGCAGAGTTCGCAGAAAAGATCATGGATATCTTAGACGAGGACGAGCTATATATTTTAAAGAGAGGAAGAAATAAGAAGCAAAACACTGTGGCGAAGAACCAATCTATAGGAGATTATAAAATAGCCACAGGAGTTGAAACTCTCTTTGGATACCTATATATAACGGGAAAACACGAGAGGATGCTTGAATTAATAGAAAGGGGATTAGATTATGAAGGTTGAACTTTTAGCTTATACGGAAAACCCAGAGCTAGTAGTGGCTCAGGCAGCTAAACTCTGCTACTCTCCAGTTGGAGTAGATGAAATAAGAGAAAAATTGGATGAAGAGTCCACAGAAAAATTTGTAAAGATGCTTATGGGATTTTCACACGCATCTCCACTAGAACATGTGAGCTTCACATTTGCAGTGGAAGGAGTATCAAGGACACTGACCCATCAACTAGTAAGACATAGAATAGCATCCTATTCACAACAATCCCAAAGATACGTAAGGTTAGATAATTTTGAGTACATCATACCAAAATCCATAGAAAAGAACGAAGAAGCGAAGAAAGTCTTCATCGAAGCTATGGAAAATGATAGAAAAGCATACTTAAAACTTACCGAACTACTTATAGACGAAAACAAGAAAAAATACATGGAAGACGGAATAGAAGAAGAAAAAGCAAAGAAGATGGTGGAAAAAGAATCCATCGAAGATGCGAGATACGTCTTTCCAAACGCATGTGAAACCAAGATCGTAGTTACAATGAACGCAAGGACACTTCTTCATTTCTTTGAACTTAGATGTTGCAAGAGGGCCCAATGGGAAATAAGAGAAATGGCAGGAGAAATGCTTAAACTTTGCAAATCCGTGGCTCCAGTCATATTTAGTGCAGCTGGGCCAAGCTGTGTAAGCGGATCTTGTAAAGAAGGCAAGATGAGCTGCGGCCAGGCAAAAGAAGTCAGAGAATATTTTTTAAATTTAAGGTGAAAAATGTCATATATATACGGAAGAAACGCGATAATAGAAGCGTTAAAAAATAAAAAAGTGGACAAAATCTATGCTGCCCCAGGATTGAAAGGTTCCATCGGAAAGATCTATGCAATGGCAAAAGATCAAAAGATAGTTATAGTAGAAGCAGACAAGAAAAAACTAAGGGAAATGGTAGGGGATGTAAATCATCAAGGAGTTGTGGCGCTCTCATCATCATTTGAATATTCACAGGTAGAAGATATATTAGCCTATGCAAAGAGCAAAGGAGAAAATATCAAACTCATCATGCTAGATGAAATAGAAGACCCTTATAATTTCGGAGCCATAGCAAGAAGTGCAGAAGCCTTTGGATTTCACGGAATAATCATCCCTAAGAGAAGATCTGCCCTTGTAAACGACGCAGTCTATAAATCATCGGCAGGAGCGATAGAATCTATAAAGGTAGCAGTAGTAAACAATCTAAGTCAAACCATCTCGGAACTAAAAGAAAATTCTATTTGGGTCTACGGCGCAACAATGGAAGGAAACGCTATCGGAGACGAAAATTTGGTGGGAAATATCTGTATAGTAATAGGAAACGAAGGAAGAGGACTCGGTCATGCAGTTGAGAAAAACTGCGACGAACTTATCTCCATACCTATGCTAGGAAGCATCAACTCACTAAACGCATCAGTAGCCTGTGGAATTATTCTTTATGAAGTGACAAGACAAACCAAATGACAATTAGAAGGTACAAAAAGGGAGTCCACTACCTTTTTGTAGATGGATACAATATAATGAATCAGTTTTCCAACTTAAAAAGTCTTATGGAGCTGGATTTGGAACAGGCGAGGGAAAAGACCATGGACATGATGGCAGAGTTCGCAAGCTCCACAGGGGAGTATGTAATCCTGGTCTTTGATGGATACCTGGTTAAGAAATCGCCAGGGTCAAACTTCATGCACAAGGGAATCGAAGTAGTCTTTACAAAGGAATTTGTAACAGCGGACCACTACATCGAAAGAGAACTCGACAAAATCGGGAGACTACGAGATGTAAGGGTGGCAACCTCTGACAATATTGAGCAGCAGATGATCCTATCAAGGGGAGGAATTAGACTTTCCGCAAGGGAACTAGAAGCAGAAATAGTAAACGAAAGACTAAAGACCAAGAGACACCAAAGGATGCTGAAACAAGAGAAACTAAACTCCATGGGAGATAATTTGGAAATACTTAAAAAGTTAAGAGAAGATTATGGAGAGCGCTAGTCACGCTCTTTTTTATTGTTGAAAGATATTATATATGTAACGGAAATCTAGATTCCATAAACCTTGATACTACATTCTTTTCCATCAGCCGTCAGGCGAGCGACAATCATTCCTACTATTTATCACCGTAGCGGAACCTTCCAGGTTCCACAGCCGAGCAGTCGAGTTCTGCAAATCAGACTTCGCAATGCTCGTC
>CABTWG010000038.1 GCA_902488455.1 uncultured Peptoniphilus sp. | reverse complement strand
TGCACGAGGTGCTACGAAATCAGAGATTTCGGCTAGAGCTTCGAACGGGTATAGCCCTGGTGAGGTCAGTAATGATGATTAAATTTTAAATGCTATACGTGTAGCATCTAATTTTATTTTTCCATGCTATCCGGATAGCATCACCAACCAGTCATCCTGAGCGGAGACGGTAATGCCGTCGAAGTCGAAGGATCTCTTTACGGTGAGGTCAAGCTTGGATGATTTCATTTGCTAAAATTGCTCTACAGAGGTTAGACCCATTCGACTACAGAGCCTGGCGGCTCTTCCGCTCAGGGTGACTGCAGTTGGGAAGGTCGAGAAATTACAAAGTAAACAATAAGGGTGACTGTAGTTGGGAAGATAATTGTAGCCTTCGATTATGGAACCTAGGTTTCTGCTATGCTAAATTTAAAAAAATTTTACACAGATTTGCATAATTTTATATTAATTATTGATGGTAAATTTTAAATGCTATACGTATAGCATCAAATTTTATTTTTCCATGCTATCCGGATAGCATCTGTTATAATATTATTATTAAATAATTTTAAGGAGTTAATATGGAAATAATTAAAATAATCTTGCCTATTGTCCTCTTTGTTTTAGCTGCAGTCTTTATTGTTAAGATGGCGAATAAAAATGCGAAACACGACAAAAAGAACAACGAAGAAGATAACGAAAAAGATAATTACATGTCTGTGGGCATGGCGATTGGCATGTGTCTAGGTACTGCAATTGGAATAGCATTTGGTCAAGAAAACATAGCAGTATGTATGTCTATCGGCATGATGCTTGGAATGGTTGTTGGTATGAATATAAAGGAATGATCTTCCGATTAAATTTTGAAAAATTCTCATGGCATCTACTTTTGTAGGTGTTTTTTATTGCAACATTCTATACTTATTCAAAATTAAAAAAATCACCGGAGAATGTCCGATGATTTATTTTAAAAGTTTTTAATTATACTTTGCTCTATTTGCTTTAAGAACTTCTTCTGAATGTTTAAGTCTCTTTAGCTCTTCTTCATTTAGGTCAAGCTCGATGGCTTTTTCCATTCCATTCTTACCGATGATACACGGGGTAGATAGGTAGATGTTATCTAGTCCATACATTCCTTCTAATAGAGTTGCCACCAAGATGATTTTCTTTCTATCGTTTGCGATTGCATCTATCATTGTGCAGACTGTGCTACCGATTCCACATTGGGTGTGGCCTTTTCCATCGATTACTCTCCAAGCTCTTTCTCTTACGAGATTTTCTACTTCGTCCCTTGAGAAGTCGATATTGTTCGCATTTACATAGTCATCTAATTTTACATTGTTTATAAATACATTTGACCATGCTACGAATTGGCTTTCGCCATGTTCGCCGATAGTTATTCCTCTTACGTCTGTTGGATCTACGTTTAGAATTTTAGAAAGGGTAGTGTTTAGCCTTACTGTATCTAGTGCTGTTCCGGATCCGATGACTCTTTCTTTTGGGAAGCCACTGGCTCTATATACAAGATCTGCCATTAGATCACAAGGGTTACCTACTACGATGAAGATGCCTTTGAATCCTGCGGCTACGATTTCTTTTACATAGCTTTCTGTTGCGTCTTTGAACTGTACATATTCCTGAAGTCTGTCGCTTACTCCTGATAGGTCGCCAGTTGCTGTAACGATGATGTCTCTGTCCGCCATATCTGCGTAAGATCCCCAGCTCATCTTCACAGAGTGAGGATAGAAGCTGGATGCGTCTTCAATGTCCATGGCTTGTGCCTTTGCTTTTCCTTCTATTATATCGTTAAATTTTATATCTGATACGATGCCAAGTCTTGCTGCTGTATATCCAACTGCAAAACCAACTGCACCTGATCCAATGATACCTAATTTCATAAATTTTCACCTCGTTTGTAATTATAACATAAATTTTTTATTTGAAAATTTTAATTGATATAGTTTAAATTTTAGGTATCAATATCGTAAATTTTTACAAAACTAAGCATTTAAGTATTCTACAAATTTACATTGTTAATGGTAGTAATGGTTATCATTGTATCAGTTAACTTTCAAAAAATAACTGTAAATTTTTGAAACACAATCAATTAGAGTTTTATAAACACTCCGATAAAAGCTAAATTACAATAAAAAATAATTTAATTATCAATAAGAATAGGATTTTGGAAGTGATTTTTAACATAGCTAAGTGTATAATAAAAATATTAAAAGTACTTATAAATTTTCAAAAAAATCCTAATTATAGGAAGAAAAGTACAAAACATTATTTTAGGAGGATTATTATGAACAAAAAATTAATTAATTTAGGAATTGGTGTACTAACAGGCGTACTTGGTGGCAAGATTCTATCATCTCAAACTGTTAAAAAGATAGCTGTAAGCACAGTGGCTGGAGGACTTAAAGTAAAAGAAGAAATAGACAAAACTATTGAAAATGTAAAGGTATCTACCGAAGATATCATCGCTGAAGCAAAAGTAAAGAAAGCTGAAGACGAAAAGAAAGAAGCTGAAAGAAAAGCTCAACTTGACATTGAAAAAGTTGCTGAAGCTGAAGAAGAAGTAGAAGTAGAAGTAGAAGCAAAATAATATGATAGCAAGTATTGCTAGTAGAACCCTTGGCAGATGCCGTTTCAACTACGAAGGTGTAATCAAGGATTCTGATGTAAACAAAATAAAGTACAAGGTTGAAAAGTTAGAAGGGGTTAAATCATGTAAAGTTTCGCCCCTTGCAAATTCGATCATTGTAAACTACGAAGAAGAATACTTGCCTAAGGTAGCAAGATTTATTATGGATCTTGACTTAGAAGAGTTAGCTGATTTTGAAATCGATGATGTGGACTTCGTGCCTCAAGAGGAAAGAGAACTCTTTCATATACTGCGCGATGCAATGTATAGAAGAATTTTCTTCGCGCATATTTTGCCAATGCCACTTAGACCAATCGGTGTCGTCATAAAAGCCATTCCATATATCAAAGCTGGACTTAAGAGCCTAAGAGAAGGCAAATTAAACGTAAGTGTCCTAGATGCAACTGCAATAGGTGTGTCAATACTTGACTTTGAATTTGCAGATGCTGGAAATATCATGTTCTTACTTGGACTAGGAGAAGAACTAGAAGATTACACACTAAAAAAATCAAAAGACAATCTAGCGCAATCACTTAGATTAAACGTTGAGCAAGTATTTGTAGTAGATGGTGACAAAAAATATTTAAAGAAACTTGAAGAAGTAGAAGTTGGTGAAGAAGTAGAAGTTACCATGGGATCTACCATCCCAGTAGATGGTGAAATCACAAAGGGATTCGGAATGGTAAACGAGTCTTCACTAACTGGGGAATCTTTAGCGGTTAAGAAGACAGAAGGAAGAACAGTTTTCGCAGGAACAGTTTTAGAAGAGGGAGCAATTATTGTTAAAACTTCTAAAAAATATGATGATTCTAGAATTAACCATATAATAGAGCTCATAGGAGAAAGCGAAAAGAATAAATCTCTAGCAGAGAAGAAGGCTGAATCTTTAGCCGATTCAATAGTCAAGTATTCGTTCTTGGGAGCAGCTGCAACATATCTATTAACTAGGGACTTTATAAAGGCAAAATCATTCTTGATGGTAGATTTTTCATGCGCACTTAAACTTACAATACCAATAGCAACCATGAAAGCAATATCATCTGCATCAGAAAGATCCATACTTGTAAAGGGTGGAAAATACTTAGAAAAACTAGCACAAGCAGATTCTATAATCTTTGACAAGACAGGCACCCTTACGAAATCAGAACCTACGGTTAAAAAGGTAATAGCGTTCTATGACAACGATGAAGATGAATGTTTAAGGATAGCGGCGTGCCTTGAAGAGCATTTCCCACATTCAATAGCAAATGCGGTGGTAAGAGCAGCTAGAGACAAGAACCTAAATCATGATGAGATGCACTCAAAACCAGAATATATAGTTGCCCACGGGATAAGGTCAAAGATAGAGGACAAAGAAGCTTTAATAGGATCAGCCCACTTTATACTAGAAGATGAAAAAATAGAAATAGACAACGAACAGAAAAATAAAATCGAAGAGCTAAAAGAAGATTACTCACTACTATATCTAGCATATGACGGCAAACTCATAGCAGTAATTTGCATTGATGATCCAATCAGAGAAGATGCCAAGTTTACAATAGAAGCACTTAGAGAAATAGGATTTAAGAGAATCGCTATGCTAACAGGAGATGCAGAGAACTCGGCAAGAGCAGTAGCAGAAACATTGAATATAGATTACTATCAGTCACAAGTTCGTCCAGAAGACAAAAAGAATTATGTAGATAGAGAAAAAGAAAGCGGTCGCACAGTAGTTATGATTGGAGATGGAATCAATGACTCAATCGCCCTTTCATCAGCAGACGTAGGAATCTCCATGCACGAAGGAGCAGATATAGCAAAAGAAATAGCGGACATATCTATCAAGTCAGACTCACTAAAAGAATTAATCGACGTAATAAAAATATCAAAGATCTTGGAAAAGAGAATCCATAAAAATTACAGACAAATAATATCTTTCAACGGACTACTAATAGCACTAGGAGTAACAGGTCATTTGACCAACACAAACTCAGCATTTCTACACAATGCATCCACAGTGGCAATAGCTGCAAGAAACATGAGAGATTATAGAATTTAAAAATTTAAAATTTTTACCAGAGGTGGAAATTCGTCTCTGGGTTTTTATTTAAATCTTTTAATTTGGGGCATATTATATATAAATGAATTGAGGTGGTGAGTACATGGCTAAAAATTATACCAAAGAATTGATCAGAAAAGAATTTATAGATCTTTTAAATAAAAAACCTATTCACAATGTTACTGTAACTGAACTTGCTAGGAAATGCGACATTGAAAGGAAGACTTTTTACTACCACTACGAAAACCTAACGGAGCTTGTTAAAGAAATCTTTCAAGAAGAGCTCTCCATGGTGGTGGAAGAATTCAACGAAACTCTTTCTTGGGAAGATAGTTTCATTTTGGCTGCGAAGTTTATCCTTGATAATAAAAGGGCTATTAAACATTTGTATCAGTCTGATTATAGGGAAGATGTTGAAAAGTATGTGTTTTCAATTGCTGGAGAAATCATGTATGAGTATGTTGAACGTGCGTCCGAAAATACTGATGCAAAGGATGTTGACAAGAAACTAATTGCATATTTTTACCAATGCGCTCTTAGTAGCACTCTTATTCAATGGGTTGCTACGGATATGAAGACTGATCCTACGATTATGACAAATAGAATTGGTAAATTAATGGATGGGAATATTCTTATGTCGCTTAAGAGAAGCGAAAATTTAGAAAGTATTGCAGATAATTTTACACAATTTATAGATCTTGTGTAAATTTTACTCAAGTCCTAAGTTTTGGGAAATGAATTCACTCTTTAAAAATGTTTTAATGTATTTAGAAGAAAAAATTAAATTTTTTAAGGAGGATATTATGAAACTTAAAACTTATGATGAAAGACTTACCCTTACTAATGGTGATTTTCAAAGTCTAGTTAAGGCCAGAAAACCAAAGGGAATTGAAGACAAACAAGCTTACTTAATCGGAACTGGCATTGCATCACTAACTGCTGCTTGTTTTCTAATTAGAGATGCTCACATGGAAGGCAAGAAGATTACATTTCTAGAACAAATGGATATTCCTGGTGGATCTCTTGATGGTAATTACATGGAAACTAGAGGATACGTTGCCCGTGGTGGTAGAGAAACTGGTGCTCACTTCGAATGTCTATGGGATATTTGGAGTTCTATTCCAAGTCTTGAAGATCCAGAGATGAGTATACTAGATTCTTATTTCTACACCAACTACGATGATCCAAATTACAGTAATTGCCGTATTACTCATAAACAAGGAGAAAGATACGACGACGGCAAATTCAATCTGACTGATGACCAAGTTAAAGAAATTGCAAAACTTTGTTTGACAAGGGATGAAGATCTACAAGACTTAGCAATTGACGAAGTATTTTCAAAAGGTCTTTTAAATTCAGATTTCTGGACTTATTGGAGAACTATGTTTGCTTTTGAAAACTGGCATTCAGCTCTTGAAATGAAGCTTTACTTAAATCGTTTTATCCACCATGTTGGAGGTTTAACAAATCTATCTGCTCTAAGATTTACAAGGTACGACCAATACAATTCAATCGTAAGACCTATGGTTAAGTATCTTGAAGATCATGGCTGCAATTTTAAATACAATATCAAGGTCACTGATGTGGACTTTGATATCTCAGAAAATAGAAAAGTAGCAACCAAGATCATTGCAGAAGACAAGAATGGAAATGACAAGTCCATCGATCTTACTGAAAATGATCTTATATTCATCACCAACGGATCTATGACAGAAAATTCAAGCTATGGCGACGACAACACTGCCGCGGAACTAAGTGATGAACAAACAGGTTGCTGGGAAATGTGGAAGAATATTGCGAAAAAATCTGACGACTTCGGAAACCCAGAAGCATTTTGCTCAGACGTTGAAAAGAGCAATTGGGAATCTTGTACCGTAACTTGTCATGATGATTCAGTGCCAAAATATATTGAAAAGATTACCAAGAGAAGCCCTTACGGCGGCAAGACTGTAACTGGAGGTATCGTAACCTGTGTTGACTCAAGTTGGTTAATGTCTTGGACTATAAATAGACAAGGTCAATATCCTGATCAACCAAAAGACGATGTAGTTGTGTGGGTATATGGACTATTTACAGATGTCGAAGGGGACTATATCAAGAAGAAGATGAGAGACTGCACCGGAAAGGAAATCACAAAAGAATGGCTATACCATATTGGAGTGCCTGTAAATGAAATCGACAGACTTGCAGAAACTTGTACAGCAGTACCAGTAATGATGCCATATATAACTTCTCAATTTATGCCAAGAAAGTTCGGCGACAGACCTTATGTAGTTCCAAAGGGAGGAGTTAACTTTGCGTTCTTAGGTCAATTTGCAGAAACACTTGACAATCCAGGAAGAGACACAGTATTTACCACAGAATATTCTGGAAGAACTGCAATGGAAGCAGTCTATGTACTATGTGGAGTTGAAAAATCTGTGCCAGAAGTATACGCATCAAGATATGATATAAGATATCTATTAAATGCAATGGTAGCACTATCAGATGGTAGAAAACCTGAGCCTCCACTTAACGGAATAGAAAAAATGAAGTTAGCAAAACATATTAAGGGAACAGAAATAGAAGATATGTTGAAGGAATTTAACATAATTTAATATAGATGTTTAGATTAAAAAAGGGACCTAGTGTCCCTTTTAATTTTTATACTAAACTTATTTTAGCCGATTTTATTTAATTTTTAACTTCGTCACCGAGATGGCGGAGTTTGTCGATTTGTTCTTCTCGTCCAAGGACTATTAGTACATCGCCAATTTGGAATGTATAGTTCACTGGAGGATTGAATAGTAGTTTTTGATCCTCGTGTTTTTTAATTGCAAGCACCATTAGTGCTGTCTTCTTAGGTATTTCTGTCTCAATTAGATTTTTATTTTCGAGATACGAATCTTTAAATACGGTTACTTCTTATAGGTCCGGTTCAATGTCTCCGACCCTTGTAAACACATCGAGAAATGATATGATATTTGGCTTCACAAGTAGTGCAGCCATTCTCTTGCCGCTTATTTCTGTAGCAGAGAGGGTTTTGTTTGCTCCGACTTTAAGTAGTTTTCCGCTATTTCTGTCATCTTACCTTCCACAAAAAAATGACCAAGGTAGTAAAAGCGTAGCCGACTATACCGACTCCCCAAAATATAAGTATCACCGAGAAGATTCCTGCATTGGAATCCATTGCTGTGACTTCGCCAAATCCAACTGTAGAAATGGTGATGACTGTCATGTATAGAGCATCGACAAAATTAACTTTTAATAGAATCATGTATCCTATGATTTCAATAATAAGTAGTGTTGCAAATATTAAAAATATATACTTAAGTTTTTTTTCTTTCTTCCATAATATCTCTCCGTTAAATGAGTTATAATATAGTAGTTGAGAAAATACTACAATTTAATATATTAAAATGAAATATTTTATAAATGAGAAAGATAATGAAAAGTTTTGTAGATTATATTTTAATTTTTTTGTATTCAGCTCTTATGTTTTTTGTTTGGAAAATTTGTAAGTACGGTTCATGGAGATACTGGATTAACTGGATCATACATGTTTTAATTTTAATTCTTGTAGGTATTATCTATAAGATTCTAAATAGAAATGAAAAAAGCAGCGGAAATTCTAGAAAAATAAAATTATATATTTTTGTCTTTGGGACACTCATCTTTGGTGGGATGATTATTCATACAGCCATTCCTTACAATGGAAAGCTATCCTGGAAAGTTGACGAATTTTTAAACCATAAAAGAGTTAGATACGTACACAGAAATATATTCGACGATGGCATCGAAGGTCTTCTTGATGATTTGGAGAAGAAATTTACTATGCCAGATAAAATGTACTTGGAAGACGAACTTCTTATAAGGTTTAACGGAGATGGAGAGATCACTAAACTCGAAGGAATGATCTATGGGAAGAATGAAAAGGGAAAGATAAATTCATACCTCCTTTCTTTTAAAAATAAAAAGTTAGAAGTTTGGTTAAGTAAAGACGCTGGTTTGGAAATAGATGAAGGAAGGGCACTAGAACCGATGGTTGATATCTTGGAGAAGTCAAAATATAAGAATGAAATCGACGCTTGGAAAAAGATCTATAGTGACGTTGACTTCGGAATTATTTACTATGGAAAGAAAGAGTTTTTCTATTCAGACGGCATAAAGGTACTAGGTTCAAAGAAAGAAAATGAAAGTGTAGTTAAAACTTTAGACCAAGGTGGGGAAGTGAAGGCAATTGCAATGTCAGTTTTCATTCCTGATAGAGAGTTAAATACAATTAGATATATTATTGATCCAGAGTTAATCTCTTCTGAAACTATAAATGAACAGATGGAAGAGGAAGTAATCGAGATGAGCAAGGGTGAAGATTCTTGGACCTTGGATAAAAATACCGGTACCATGTACACATTTGTGAAAACAAATAAAAATATCGGTTTTAGATTGGTGGTTACTGATGCTGCCCTAGGTTCTAGGTTTTATAAACTTGAAAAGACTTCCGACGGTGGAAAGACATGGGGAAATATAAATTCAAATCCGTTTTTAGATGCAACTGGAATGGCAGAGGGAATAGAATTTATAAATGAAAGTTTTGGATTTGCAGGTCTTCAAGGTGGATCTGGTGAACATTCTAAGATTTATGTAACCAGAGATGGTGGAGTAAGCTTTGAGATGATTGAGCTTCCTTATGAAAAGGCTTATAATTTGCCAACGAAAGGGAAAGAGTATGGACTAACTATCGAAGACTATAAGTATATGACCATGCCGAAGTTTCGAAACAATAAGTTATATATCCTAGTCACGACAGGTTTTTTTGAAGAGGAAGGGATAGAATTCTATTCAGAAGATGAAGGGAAAACTTGGCAAGTTTCAAAATAAATTGTATTTAAAATGTAACCTAATTGATACTAAGTTTTAAATACTTATAGATTTTGTTATGTTATAATTTCTTTAACAAGGAGGATTAACATGAAAAGATTAATTGCGATAGCAATGGCATTTGTACTTACAATAGGTACAATTTCATTTGCAAAAGAAAATAAGGAAGCCGTAGGATATGAAAGAGCCTTCGGAAAAGTTACAGAAGTTTTAGGAGAAAAGGAAGAAACAGAAATCTTAGTACAAAATGAAGACCAAGAAAAATCTATGGAAGAACTATACCTATACACAGCGAAGGTTCCTGTGCTAGATCTTAAGACTGGTAAATTTGTAGAAAATTATAAATTTAAAAAGGGAGACATGATCGAATACTTCTATAAAAAAGATGCTCCAATTATGCTATCTATGCCAGCTAAATTAAACCCTGATTTCATAGCGATAAATGCCGAAGATGGAGAATGTTCTATAGACGTGGACCACTTCAATGACAAGGGTCACGGAGTTTCAAACAGGGTTGAAATCAATCTTTCTGATGATACTAAAGTTGTAAATCAAAATGGAGAAGAAGTAGGAAAATTTAAAGAAGGAGACTATGCAGTTATCTACAAAATTGCCACAAGAAGTTTGCCGCCTATTGCTACTTCAGAAAAGATAATTGCATTAGATGCAAAAGTCAACGAATCCAAAGACTCAATGGATGATGGAGATAAAAATATCTATCTAAGAAAGCATTATGAAGAACTCGGTGCAAAGATAGAATGGAATGGAGAAACTAGAACTATAAAAATTTCTTCAAAGGACAAATCTGTAGAAATCGACGTTAAAAGAAAAGAACTTACCATTGAAGAAAGAGTTTTGAAGATGGAAGGATTTAAGATTTATGAAGGATCAAGCTTAGTTCCAGAACAATTTATAAATAGAATAGATAATTATCTTCTAAATAAATAATTTAATGGTGCATTCTGCACCATTTTTAATTAGATCTATGAAATCGTTTTATTATTACTACATTTTGGGTAATATATAAATAAGTATAAAATACAAAGGAGTTGCCATGGAAATAATAGAAGTTAGAGACGACTTACAAAAAAAAGAATTACTAGATTATCTTCCAAACGTTAAGTGGGGCGAATCACAAGTGCTTACAAAGGCGATAAAGAACGACGAGATTGATGAAAAACTTGGAAAGGACGCCAAGATTTTCTACGCCAAAGAAGACGGGGAAGTGATGGGGTTTTTTACATTGGTAAACCAAGATTACATACCACTGCCACAATACGATAGATTCATTGCGATGATTTATGTGGATCCAAAATATAGAAATAGAGGATATTCGAGAGAATTTATAAAGCATGCGGAAGAAGCGAGTGGAGTGGACAAGATTCATCTATTTACGAAGATAAAAGGTCTTTATGAAAAGATGGGCTATACATTGGTGGAAGAACTATATGGTTATATCCACGGAGTAGATTATTTATATGAAAAGGAACTTAAGTAAGCGGCATCATTGGTGTCGCTTTTTAATTTGAAATTGTAATCTATGGTAGTTTATTTTTTTTTTTTTTTTGATGTATAATAAAGCTGATAAATCAATAAATAGGAGGTAAAAATGTTTACATATGAATTTGTGGATGTAGAATTAAAAGATGGACTAAAAGCTGGAAGAACAGATGGATTTGAACACTGCAAGGAAGTCATAGTCGAAAAAGCAAAAGAAGGCTGGGAACTTATACAAGTAGTGCCGGTAGGAAATGAAAAAACAGGAGTGTATTCAATTCAAAAGTACACAGTGATATTTAAAGTAGAAAAATAGTTCGAAAGATTAGGAGGTAAGTTCTTGCTTATCTCTTTTTTATTGGAAATAAATTTTTTTAATTTAAACGCAGCCGTAGAAAATATTATTTTAAAAGTAAACTTTGTGGCAGAAGCAATATGATTACATTAGACTTGATATAAAATATCTTAACTTAGCCGTCAGGCGTACAACAACCATTCCTACTATTTATTTCTGTAGCGGAAGCATTTTGCTTCCACAGCCGAAACCTAAAAAAGACCTTCCAACAACACTCCTCCTTAGCGAAAGCTGAAGGCTCTGAAGTCG
>CABTWG010000037.1 GCA_902488455.1 uncultured Peptoniphilus sp. | reverse complement strand
AGTCCAGTTGAATATAGAAAGTTAAACACAGCATAAAAATTTTTCCACCCCTAGGGGTGGAAAGGAATAAAATAATACCAGGAAAAGTAAACTACAAGTCCTGGTATTAGGTCCAACTTTATGGGGTCACCACACGTAGCCGGGGGTTTTCAAATTACAAAAATACCGTAGTCATTTAGACTACGGTTAAATTTTACATATTTTTTAGTTTTTCTTCTATTATTTTATTTACCATTTGTGGGTTCGCCTTGCCCTTTGAGGCTTTCATTACTTGTCCTACCAAGAATCCAAAGGCTCTATTCTTTCCATTCTTAATATCTTCTATGGACTTAGGATTTTCTTCTAGTACTTTTACTACGAGCTCTTCAATTAATGAGTCGTCTTCTATTTGCACTAGCCCTTGTTCTTTTATGATATCTAGTGGTTTTTTATTTTCTTCAAACATCACTCTTAGGACTTTCTTGCCAGCGTTATTATTTATCTTTCCAGATTTTATTTCTTTTAATAGAGTTTTTAAGTCTTCAACTTCAAATGGTGTCTCGAACTTATTGTCTCCTGTTAAGTCGACTCTTCTTAAAACTTCTGTCATCATCCAGTTTGATGCCATGTTATAATCTTCGAAGTCTTTTACAAGTTCTTCGTAGTAGTCTGCAAGTTCTATGGTTGATGTCAACACTCCTGCGTCATACTCTGGAAGTGTGTATTCTTTTATGAATCTTTCTTTCTTAACTTCTGGTAGCTCTGGCATTTCTGACTTTATCTTTTCGATATACTCATCGGTTATGACAACTGGAGGTAGATCTCCTTCTGGTGCAAATCTATAGTCTGCCACAGTTAGTTTCTCTCTCATGAGAATGGTTTCGTTCTTTTGGTCATCCCATCTTCTTGTGGTTCTGATTTCAGATTTTCCACTTTCAATTAGATCTATATGTCTTTGTACTTCGAAGTCGATTGCCTTTTCTACTCCTCTAAATGAGTTTAGGTTTTTAACTTCTGTAATTGCAGTCCTCTCTCCTGTGTCAAGATCTTTTATATTTACGTTTACGTCGCATCTTAGAGATCCTTCTTCCATCTTACAGTCAGAGATTCCAAGGTAGACTATTGTCGCCTTTAGCTTTTCCAAGAATTCTCTAGCTTCTTTTCCTGAAGAGATATCTGGTTTTGATACGATTTCTATAAGTGGAACTCCACATCTGTTGTAATCCATAAATGTATTTTCTTCCATGTGCATGGATTTTCCAGTGTCTTCTTCCATTTGTATCTTCATGATTCCGACTTTCTTAGGTTCTCCATCGTCTCCTTCGATTTCGATGTAGCCATCATAGCAGATTGCCATGTCGTCTTGAGTGATTTGGAATCCCTTGGTTAAGTCTGGATAGAAATAATTTTTTCTGTCAAATTTTGAAAATTTCTTTATGTCGCAGTTAAGTGCATGACCTGCCATAACTGTGTATCTTACCACGTTTTCGTTTAGAACTGGAAGTCCTCCAGGTAGTCCTAAGCATACTGGACAGGTCAAAGTGTTTGGTTCTTTTCCATAGGCATTTTCGCAGGAGCAAAAAGCTTTTGTCTTAGTTTGAAGCTCCACGTGGATTTCAAGACCTACTATTGTTTTATAGTTCATTTTTACTCCTTTCAAATAGATATGCTGAATTTATAATTTCATTGTCCTTCATTCTTCTTCCTGTAAATTCAATTCCCACGCTTAGTCCGTTCTTTTTATTCATCGGTACTGATAGTGATGGGCAGCCTGCCATGTTTGCAGGAATGGTAAACATGTCCGCCTTGTAGATTTCTACCGGTGTCATTTGTGAATCTAGTTTGATTGGAAGGATTGGTGATGTTGGTGAAAGGATAAACATATTGTCTTCTAGAACCTTATCCATTTCAGATTTTATAAGTCCTCTTACCTTCAGTGCCTTGTAGTAATAATCTTCCGCAAGGTCCAGTGAAAGTATCTGAGTCCCGATCATGATTCTCTTCTTAACTTCTTGTCCGAAGCCTTCGCCTCTTGTCTTCTTAAACATTTCGTCAATGGTTTCATAATCTTCTACAGTTCTCTTGCCGTAGATAATTCCGTCAAATCTCGCCATGTTGGAAGAAATCTCGCCATTTACTAAAATATGGTAGGTTTCTATTACATTCTTTAGATACTTCATGTCAACATAGTTTATATTTGCACCGAGATCTTTTAAGATTTCTATTGCAGTCTTAAAGTCGCTTTCTATTCTTTCATCGTCTAAATCTAAGTAGACTTTTGGAATTGCAATGTTTTTTCCTTTTAAGTAGTTTGAATCTAGCTTGTCAAAGTCAATTTCTTCTATGGATTTATTTTCGATTGAAGTTGCATCTTTTATGCTTCTGCCCTTTATTGCTTTTAATAAAATGGTTGCATCTTCAACTGTCTTTCCCATTGTGCCTGGACTGTCAAATGTGTTTGCCATTGTGGAGATTCCGTATCTTGAAATGGTTCCATAGGTTGGTTTAATTCCAACGATTCCACAGTAAGATGCTGGTTGCCTAGTGGATCCTCCTGTGTCTGTTCCAACTGATACCACTGCCATGTCTCCTGCAACTGACGCTGCTGATCCTCCAGAAGATCCTCCTGGTACTAATGTTTTATCCAGTGGGTTCTTCGTCGCCCCATAGTATGAAGTTCTAGTTGTAGCGCCCATTGCAAACTCGTCCATGTTTACTTTACCAAGGATGAGTCCTCCTGCTTCCAACACTTTTTCTGTAACGTCTGCGTCGTATGGAGATTCATAGTTTTCAAGAATCTTTGAACCGCATGTAAGTCTTGTATCTTTTACAGAGATATTATCCTTTAGAGAAAGTGGAATTCCTGATAGAACTCCATCCTTGTTTAGATTTTTCTTTGCAAGTTCAAAGGTCTTTGTAATGTACGCATTTATTTCTCCGTCTTCTTTTTCTATCTTTTCAATATAGCTATTTAGGACTTCTTCCTTTGTGAAGTCGCCTTTTTTGTAGCCATCTTGAAGTTCTTTTATTCCTAATTTTGTAAGTTCCATAACTACCTCAATCTACAAATTTAAGTATTTCAAAGTATCCATACTTTTCAACTTCTGTGTTCTTAAGAGCTTCTTCCTTAGGAAGAGAATCCTTTACTTCGTCTGGTCTAAAATTATTTGTAATATCATTTACTTGAAATACACCTTCTACATTTTCCGTATCAATCTTTGCAATATTGTCTATTAATTTCATCGTATCAACGAAGTCAGATTCGAAGTTTTTTAGTTCTTCGTCGGTGAATGAAATATTGGCTATGTCGGCAATATGCTTTATATCTTCAAGCTTCATTTTTCCTCCTCGTATGTTTTCTCATCTATTATTTTAATCCCAAGTTCCCTCGCTTTGTCCGCTTTGGAGCCTGCGTTTTCTCCTACTATAACAAGATCCGTATTCTTTGAAACAGATCCTACAACTTCTGCTCCGAGGGAGAGAAGTTCCTTTTCTATTTCCTTTCTCGGTCTCGAAAGTTTGCCTGTTAAAACTATTTTAAGCCCTGCAAAACTGCTGTTTGAATCCTTTGCAAGGTCTACATGTTTTGGCTGTATTCCATGATCTATAAGTTTTTTAATCGAATCTTTGATTCTTTCATCATGGAAGAACTCATAGATTTCGTGGGCAGTTATCGGTCCCACATCGTCAATGCTTACAAGTTCTTCCTCAGTTGCACTCATTAGTCTATCGAGAATTTTGAAATGATCTACCAAATCTCTCGCTGCTTTTATGCCTACATTGTGAATTCCAAGGGCATAGACGAAATTAGAAAGATTTACGTCCTTTGATTTTTCAAGCTCAGCTAGGAGATTGTCGGATTTTTTATCCTTAAATCCTTCCAAACTCATTAGCTCTTCTTTTTTTATATCGTAAAGATCTGAAACTTCTTTTATATCTAAATCCGAAATCAAAGCCGCTGCAGTCTTATCTGAGAGGCCCTCTATATTCATTGCATCTCTACTCGCGAAGTGGACGATTCTTCCAATGAGTTGTGGCAAACATGAAAGTGTATTAGGACAGAAGATATGAACTCCATCCTTATAAAGTTCCGAACCACAGTATGGACAATGTGTCGGAAGTTTTATCTCTTCCGTCTTTTCTTCGGATGGAACTGCTCCCAGTATCTCTGGAATAACGTCGTTTGACCTTCTAAGTAGGACTCTGCTTCCAAGTCTTAGTTTCTTTCTTTGGATGTCATCGTAGTTATTTAAGGTCGCCCTTTGTATGGTAACGCCACCTATTTCCACTGGTTCTAAGATTGCCGATGGAGTTACCTTTGCGGTTCTACCAACATTCCAAATTACATCGATAAGCTTCGTGGTGACTTCCTTGGCTTCGTACTTGTAGGCAATAGCCCAACGTGGAAACTTATTTGTATAGCCGAGCTTTGCTCTAAGTGAGTAGTCGTCTACCTTAATGGTTGCCCCGTCAATAAGTACGTCAAGGTCGTCCCTCATCTCTTCAATTTTATTTATACATTCTATGGCTTCGTCGATGTCTTTTACATGGAAATAGATCGGATTTACTTTGAATTTCTGTTCCTTTAGAAACTCCTTCATCTCCGTGTCGGTTTTAAATTCCCTGTCTTCGATATAGCCAACATTGTAGAAATATGCATCGAGGTTTCTTTTTCTCGTAACCTTTGGGTCCAAGTTTCTAAGCGCTCCAGCTGCTGCGTTTCTAGGATTCTTTAAAACTTCATCAGCAGTTTCGTTGTACTTATCAAAAGCTTTAAAAGGCATAAGCCCTTCACCTTGCACTTCAAAAAGTCCTTTATAATCAATGCTAAGTGGCACAGAATTTATAGTCTTAACCTGAGGAAGGATCTCTTCTCCGATTAATCCATTGCCTCTCGTGCTGGCATTTTCGAGAATTCCATTGTTATATGTTAAATTTATTGTAAGACCGTCAAATTTGAGCTCCACCACATACTCTATATCCTTTACTCCAGGAAGAAGCCTCTTATTTCTCTCTTCCCAAGCGCGAAGTTCGTCAAAGGATTGGGCCTTGTCCATTGAATAGAGTGGATTTAAATGGGTGTGTTTTACAAATCCAGTTAAAAGCTCGCCACCTACTCTATTGGTCGGGCTATCCTGCCTTACATATCCAGTTTCTTTTTCTAATTTTACAAGTTCATCGTAGAGCTTGTCGTATTCAACGTCCGCCACAAGAGGTTCATCCAAGGTGTAGTAGTGGTAGCTGTATTTATTTAAAAGTTCAACTAATTCATCTATTCTCTTATTCATTTAAACTCTCCAATGGCGCGTGGGATTTCATAAGTCTTTTTATATTTCCGTTGTCAAAAGCTACTACCAATTCTTCGTCATCATCTTTTTTAGTTACAGATACGATCATTCCCTGTCCAAAGATCTTGTGTTTAACCTTGTCACCTATGGAGAAGTCCTTTGAAACATTGAGTTTCTGTTCAGCTTTTTTCTCCATCCCGCTTCTAAAGTTTCTTGAGATGGAATTCATTCTATTAATCTTGCTCTTTCTGTCGTAATCGATTCTAAGTTCGCTGTCTTTAGGGTCCAAGTACTCGATACTTCCCATCTCTTCTATAAATCTCGACGGTTTATTATATGTCGGTTGACCGTAACTATTTCTACTCTTACATGAACTTACGAAAAGCTGCTCCTTTGCCCTAGTTATTGCAACGTAGGCAAGTCTTCTCTCCTCTTCCACTTCTTCGTCTTCGTCGATAGATCTTCCTGAAGGAAAGACTCTCTCTTCCATTCCAACAAGGAATACAACCTTAAACTCAAGTCCCTTTGCTCCATGGACAGTCATTAGGTTTACACCAGTCGTATCTTCCGATTTATCCACGTCAGATAGTAAACTTAGCGAAGATAAATATTCTTCCAAATTTCCGTCTTCGTAGTTCTTTTCGTATTCGTAGCTGGAATTTATAAGTTCTTCTATATTTTCAATTCTGCTTCTTGCTTCAACAGTGTTTTCTTTTTCTAGATCTTCGATATATCCTGATTCTCTACAAACTTCTTCGATAAACTCGTGAATCTTTAGATTGTCCTTTCTTTCTCGAAGATTTTCTATAATATCTACAAATTTTTTGATATTTTTAGAAGCTCTGATATTTAAATCATATTCATCTAGGTTCTTTATAATTTCATAAATTGTCTTTCCATTATCTATTGCAGCTTTACGCAAATTTTCTACAGTTTGATCTCCGATTCCACGTCTAGGAGTGTTTATAATCCTTAGAAGTGAAACTTCATCCTCTATATTTACAATAAACTGCATGTATGAAATTATATCTTTTACTTCTTTTCTATCGTAGAATTTAAGTCCACCTACTACTCTATAAGGAATGCCTGCCCTCATGAGATGCTCTTCAAATCCTCTCGATTGAGCGTTGGTCCTGTATAGAATCGCCATATCTTCGAAGGAATAGTCCCTATAAAGGTCGTCAATCTTTTCTATTACAAATTTCTCTTCGTCAAATGAAGATGGATAAATTTTATATTTTACAGTTTCTCCACCTTCTGAACTGGTCCACAAGTTCTTTTTGTACTTGGTTGGATTGTTTGCGATAAGGCTATTTGCAGCGTCTAAGATATTCTTCGTAGAGCGATAATTCTGCTCGAGAAGAATCACCTTCGCGTTCTTAAAATCTCTTTCAAAATTTAAAATATTTGAAATATCTGCACCACGCCAAGCATAAATACTTTGGTCATTGTCACCAACTACTGTAAGATTTGGATTTTCTCTGCAGATTAAACTCACCATTTCATACTGAGATTTGTTGGTGTCTTGATATTCGTCTACAAATACATACTCGAACCTATCTCTATAATATTCCCTTACTTCTTCGTGATTTTTAAGAAGTTCCACAGTTTTTAAAATTAGATCGTCGAAGTCAAGCGCATTGTTCTTCTTCAGTTCCTTTTCGTATTCGTAGTAGATATCCTTAGTGATTCTCTCTGAATAGATGGACTCTGAAAGCACTTCTTCAACACGACCTCCACTGTTTTTTATCGAAGAAATCTTCGCCTGAATTGACCTTGGTTTGAAATTTTCTGAACTTAGGTCCATCCTCTTTATAATATCTTTTACCACTGTCTGTTGATCGCTGGTGTCGTAGATGGTGAAGCTTCTATCGTAGCCGAGCCTATCTATATCGCGACGCAAAATCCTAACGGCGATTGAGTGAAATGTGCCAATCCACATATTAAAATCTGTGTGAATTAGCCTTTCAACCCTGGTCTTCATCTCGTTTGCCGCTTTATTTGTAAAAGTTATCGCCAAAATCTTAGAAGGATATACTTTTTTCTCTTCCATTAAATATGCAATTTTCTTCGTAACTACAGAAGTCTTACCTGAGCCTGCCCCTGCAAGCACAAGCACTGGCCCTTCTGTGGTAGTTACAGCTTCTCTTTGTCTTTCGTTTAGTCCTTCCAGTAAATTCATATAAGCTCCCTTACTATTTTTGAACCTATAAATAGCCCTGCTGCAGGAGGCACGAATGGCGTTGAACCCGGTGTCCTCTTGTCTTCGCAGAGATTTTTCGGTTCTTCCTTTGAATAGCAAACATCTATGTCAATCTTTTCTTCTTTAAGTAGTCTTCTCATTTTGCGAGCAAGGGGATCCATGCTGGTCTTAGAAATCTTTGTAATTTCAATCTTAGATGGATCGAGCTTGTTGCCCATGCCCATTGAGGAAATGATTTTGATGCCCAAAGCATGGGAATTTTTAATGAGAAGTAGCTTTGCCGCCACATCGTCTATCGCATCCACAACGTAGTCGTAGGATTTTAAATCTATTTCCCCTGCAGTCTCTTCTCTATACTTAATTGGATATTTCTCTACAATCGCATCTGGGTTTATATCCAATATTCTCGCCTCAAATGCATCTACCTTCTTCATTCCAACAGAAGAGTTGGTTGCGATTATCTGTCTATTTATATTGGTAAGAGAAATGTCGTCAAAGTCGACGATTCCAATTCTTCCAATTCCGCATCTTGCCAAGGATTCAACCACGTATCCTCCTACTCCTCCTACTCCAAAAACTATTACCGAGCTTTTCTTTAAAATTTCTAAAGCATCTTTTCCGATAACTTTTCCCGTTCTCTCTCTATAATCTGTCATTGAAGTTCAACCTTAGAAATTGAATCTGATGTCATCGTAATCTTTAGAGTTACAGTTCCAGATAGATTTTTGTCGAAGTAATAAGAAAATTCAGAAGGCACTCTGTTGTTATCAAGATTTTTAAATGTAATTACATATCCATTTCCTGCTGCAACAGATCCAACTACCTCGCATCTCGTCACTATATTTTCTGTTGCTTGGTTCTTATTTATAATTGTGTAAGACTTTGCAAAATTATTTGAAACAATTAGTTTAATAGTAGATCCAACTACATCTTCCTTGATTTCAAATCCAAGTTTAAAGTTCTTTTCTACTCCGTATACATCAAGTGTAATGACCTCTGTGTCATAGCCAAGTACTGTACCTACAACTTCTGTAGTTTCTTCTTTTGCTGTAGTACTATTTTCCTTGTGGTTTAGAGTCTTATTCATGATAACAGCCATTTCAGCACGACGAATGTGCTTGTCGCCGTTGAAGTATCCGTCAGATCCATTCTTATCGAAAATTCCAAATGACACAAGACCAGGTAGATACTTAAGAGCCTCTTTATTTACTTTATTTAAATCTTTGTAATTTAAAAGAGAAATATTTCCAGTTCTATCGCTTTCAAGGGCTCTTCCAAAAAGTGCCGCAATCGTTCCTCTAGTTGGATATTTCTTGCCATTTATAAGGCCTTTTTTAACAGCAGCGTCTAGGGTGTTAAGAGTGATCGTTCCTATTTGTAAATTGTAATTTACTGCATTTACTGCCCAAGTAGGAATTTTGTAAGGGTTTAGGTCATAGACCATATTTTCCTTTACAGTTCCTATCTTAAGTGATTCGATTATCCTAAGAGTTTCTAAAAATGAAACTGCCCTTTGTGGTTTGAAAGTTCCATCATCATAACCAGCTAGGTAGTTGTGTTCAGTTAAATAGTCTACATATTCGTTCGCCCAGCCGTATCCACTATCCTTCATATCTGTGAAAGACTTCGCATCTATACCTTGTACCAAAGTTATAGCTGAAAGCCCAATTATCATAATTTTTTTAATTGATTTTTTCATAAAAACCTCCATGATTATTATAACACAAAATAAAAAAATCCCCTCTCCTCATTTGGAAAGGGGTGAAATTTTTGAAATTTTATCTTAAATAACCATAGCCACTATTTTGTGTTAGAAGCATTATAGGTCTTATTTGATATGAATCATAGACAACTATAAATTCATAATTATTATAGAATCCATAATTTGGTACATTTATCCCTGTTGTTTGGAATCTTTGACCGTTAATACTATAATTTGAGCCGCCACTAATTCTACTAGAGTTTCTGATTATAAAAGTATTTGTATTGTTTGGATTTTGAAGTCCATTTTCTAATTGAGCTGCTACTCTATAGACAGTTTCTCTTGAATTATTATCAAAAACTTTAATTTTTGTTACATAATTTCCATTTGTTTCAACTAATGCGTAATTAGATTTAAGGTTATTATAATTATAACCGCTGAATTGATTTAACGGATAAGTTCTACCACCAATTTCTATTACTGCATTTTGTGCTATTTGAAATCTTCCAGGTCTTCCTGTTACATATTCTAAAAGAGCAATGCTTGTTAGATAATTTTGTCTGTCGAAGTTTGATTCTGTTATTGTACCAAATACAACATTATTTCCTACTAGATTATTATTGTTATTTCCAATAAATCTATAATTTGTATAAGTATTTATTGTATTTCCTACTCTTAGATTATCTATTAAAGGATTTTTTAAATTGTTATCAAGTCTAACATAGAATTTGTAATCCTTATTATCTTTCAAAGTAACTGTAATTTCTTTTAAAAGTCTCGCTGAATCCACATATCCTATTTCTTTTAAAGTTCCATTAATAGTTCCATCTTTAGGAGTTACCATCATTTTAGTTACATATCCTTGGGCATCTGTAGAAAATTCAACCATATCATCTTTCTTTACATAAGAGAATGAAGACGATATGCCCAGGATAGATATCTCAGGATTTGTTCCTAGAGTGAAAGTAGATTGTTTTGGAGTTGAAATGTTGTCAGAGAATTTTAAATCTATGCTAGAGCTATTATCTGTGTATTTTACTTCTAACTTATTTGAATAAGTATTAACTACATATCCAACATATTGAGTAACTACATCTTTGATTGTGATTTCTGTTGCAATTCCATTAACTCCTTCGCCAACGCCCTTTTGATATTTAACTTCTACAAGTTGTCCTTCTTTTAGTTTAGAACTATCAACTACTGTTCCATTGATGGTGAACTTGGTGCCGTTGTTGTATTCAAATGAATAAGTATCTTTTCCATCTTTTATGATGAATCTGTTTAGTCCATTTGTTGAAGATGCAAGGATAACTTCTCCCTTAGCAGTTGCTACTTGAATCTTAGCTTTGTAATCATATGCAGCCTTGGTGATGATTGCCATCTCTGCACGACGAATACCATTGTTACCATTGAAGTTTCCGTTTGATCCTGTACTTGTAAAGATTCCTGCTTTTACAAGAGCTGATAGATATTCTTTCTTTTCTACTGAAAGATTAGATATATCCTTGTGCTTTAAATTAGAAAGATCAGCATTTTTAGAAAGTCCTAAAGCCTTTGCGTAAAATACTGCAATATCTTGTCTAGCTGGATATACTGTTGAACCAGGTCCTATTTGTCCATTTTTCTTTGCACTTTGAACTTGACCCATTGTAATTACATTGTTTTGTAGACACACTGCAGCTGCATCTATAGCCCAAGCATCCATGCCTAAGTTGATAAGGTCCTTACCATAGGTATTTCTAGCCTTGGTTACTTCTTCATCGCTAGGGTTCATAATTCCCTTAAGTAAGCTCATGGTTTGTGGAAGACTTACTAATAGTTCTGGTTTGTAAGTTCCATCGTTAAACCCTGCTATGATATTTTTGTTGCTTAACTCATCAATTGCTGAGTATGCCCATTTATATGTTCCTGTTGAAGCAACATCTGAAAACTGTTTTGCAAAGCTAAATGTTGGTAGCATTGCCACAGCAAGTGATAGTGCTAAAATCTTATTTGTTTTTTTCATATTAAACCTCCAATGAGTATATTATAACACATTCTTTTGATATACATTTATTACAAATTTATTTCATCTTTACAAAATGGCTTAACTAAGTATAAAATATAGGTGAGTAGATTAAGAAAGGATGGGATATTTATGAGATACATACCCGTTTCATTAGATACAAAAGATAAAAATATACTAGTGCTCGGCGGAGGAGTTCTAGTTCTAGAATCAATAAAAAAACTACTACTAACAGAAGCAAATGCAATCTATATAATTGCATCAGAAATTTTGCCTGAAATTACCAAATTAGAAGAAGAAAATCCTGAACGAATAAAGATAAAGGCCATGGACATAGATGAAAACTTTAGATTCTTTGGATATGACTTTGTGATAATCGGAACATATAATTTAAATCTAAACAACGCTTTGGAAGAAAGAGCAAAGAATTCTAATTTTATGTACCAAAGGTTGGATATTAAATCTGAATCTACTTTTGTAATCGATGATTTTTACAACGTAGGAGACATTTCTCTATCTGTTTCCAAAACGTCAAATCTACCTGAGATTGAAGAAGAGTTTTCAAAAGATCTGAAGGATTTAGCAAGTTCTTATAACGAAGATAAGATAAATATCTTAAAACAAATAAGAACCAACTTGATCAGAAAAAATGCAATGGACATAGATAAGACCATCGCAAAACTATACAGAGACGACACAGTTAATTTAAGAGAATATCTTGATTCTGCCATTGAAGGCGATAAAACAAATTTAAAAGAAAAAACTGCTCATGAAGCCGAAGAAAAAGTAGAAGAAAAGATTGAAGAGATAGAAAAAGAATTAAATTTAGATAAAGAAGAAACTTATGACGAAGAAGTTAAATAATAGAGATTAAAAAAGCTGACTTAGAAAGTCAGCTTTTTTTGTTTTTAAATT